>NZ_DATMRL010000570.1:0-19364 GCF_035566355.1 Pedobacter sp. | reverse complement strand
CAACCTGAATTATAAAGGAACTTTGGATACCCTTGGACAGGAAATTACAGCAGATGTTGATTTTGCTCAATATAAATCCAGAGAAGAGAGTGATTTTAACAACGTTTATTTAAATGCCGCAGGTCAGTCTTACAAACCAGATTATATTTTTACCAATTCAACCCCCACCAATGTTAAGATCTATTCAGGAAAAGTAGACTATACCTATCCAATCAATAAAGAAACCAAACTGGATCTTGGTCTGAAATCCAGCTTCGTAAAAACAGATAACAGTTTCATATTCCAGAATTTCATTAACAATAGCTTTGTAAACGATCCTGCCCGCAGTAACCAGTTTCTTTATGATGAAAACATCAACGCGGCCTATGCCAATATGAAAAGGAAATTTAAAACCACAACTGTTCAACTTGGACTGAGAGCAGAACAAACCAATTCTAAAGGGAATTCAGTTACTGACCAAAAGGTCGTAAACCGTCATTATTTTGATCTTTTTCCAAGCCTGTTCGTCAATCAGGAGCTTTCCAAAGACCACGAAGTCGGTTTTTCTTACAGCAGGAGGATTGATCGCCCGGATTACAGCAATTTAAATCCTTTTGTAAGTTACCTGGACCTGTACAGCTACAGATTCGGTAATCCATTCCTAAAACCTCAGTACACCAATTCATTTGAAATATCTTACTCCTTTAAGAAAACCTTAAATGTGAGCTTTGGTTATAGCCATACCAGTGATGTTATGTCTGATGTGTTGCTAACGGATACGGCTAAAAAAACGATATTCATTTCTACCCAGAACCTGGCGACACAGGATTCTTACAATATGAACGCCAGCTATCCGGTTCAAATCACAAAATGGTGGAGTTCCAACAACAACCTTACGGTGTATTATAATAAGTTTAAAACCCCAAATCTGCTCGGCATGCCTTATGAAAGTGGAAAACTGGCTTTTAACCTGAACACCAATCAAACCATCACCTTAAACCCAACAACCAATATTGAATGGTCGGGCTATTATCAGTCGAAACAAGTGTATGGCACACTATTAATCAATGCCCAATATGGGATAGATCTGGGTTTCAGTAAATCCTTTATGGATAAAAAATTGAATTTAAAGTTTGCAGCTAACGATATTTTTAAATTACAAAAAAGTGTGATCACGAGCGCCCTACCCTCGCAAAACTATGTGGTCAATGAACGATGGGAAAGTCAGGTTTTCAGATTGACTTGTACGTATCGTTTTGGCAGCAGCAATATTAAGGGAGCGCGTGAGCGTTCCAGCGGCTCTGAATCTGAAAGTCGCCGGGTAAAATCGGGCGGGTAAAATCACCTTAAATCTTTAGCTTTGTGTTTTTGCATTTAAAACACAAACTCTTGTACTCTAAAGATCAGGCCAGCGCATTAAAACAGGCTTTTTGGACAGCTTTCGGTCAGTATATGGCCCTTGAAAGTTCTGCTGAAGGTTTAAAGATCAACTGGATCAATTATAAAACAGGCATCAAACATCTTCATTTTAAAATGCAGGCAGACAAACGTACCGCCTGCATTTTTATAGAAATGTCACATCCGGATACCGGTATACAACAGCTCATGATGGAGCAGTTTATCTCCTATCGGAATATTTTACAGGCTTCTTTGGGAGAGGAATGGGAATGGAATTTACACCAACAGGACGAACATTATAAAACTGTTAGCCGGATTTTCACATCTATCGAAGGGGTAAGTATCTTTAAACAAGAAGACTGGCCTACACTGATTTCATTTTTCAAACCCCGTATGGTGGCACTAGATGCCTTCTGGACTGATGCACAATACGGTTTTGAGCTGTTCAGGTAAAACTTATCATATAGAAAAACTGTGGGCGTATTCAAATTTTACGCCCACAGGTGCTGTTTATTTTATTTTTCTACAAATTCTTTGAGAGATATGCCCAAAATATCTGTCCATCCAGCATTGAAACTTGTTCTTGCAAAAGAAGGATGATCCTGTGGGAAGCTCTCCAGACCAGTATGGGTCAATTTCAGGCGGGTATGGTCGCCTTCTTCAAAAAGTTCAAAAGTTACCTCCGAAATTCCATCAGACAATTCAGGATAGCTCCAGGTATAGGCAATTTTCCGCCCCTCTTCAACGGCTGTAACGACACATTTATGCAGGAACATTTCTCCCTTATCTCCGGCTTCAAATTGAAATTCAAAGCCTACTTCAGGTTTAAATTCTTTCAGATTAAAATACCATTGTTCCATCTGATCCCTGTTGGTAATGGCTTTCCAAACTTTACTGATCGGAGCATGATAAGTGCGTTCCAAAATTAATGCTTCTGTTTTCATACATTTTTATTTTAGGTTATTATTTTCTGGCAGTGATAAAAATTCTCCAAGTGCATCGAGTTTAGTGTTCCAAAATGCACGGTATTGCTCTACCCATTCTTTGACGGCCTCTAGCTTTTTCAGCTCGGCATGACAAATCCGTTCTCTCCCCTGCTGTTTTACCCCGATCAGTCCGCATTCCATTAGAATTTTAATATGCTTGGAAATTGCAGGTCTGCTGATCTCAAAATGATCAGCTACGGTATTTAAATTTAAAGACTGCCTGGATAGCAAATGGATAATATCTCTTCTTGTAGGATCAGCAATGGCCTGGAATACATCTCTTCTCATTTTCTATATTATTATGAAACCTTTCGGTTACAAATATATAGGAAACCTTTCGGTTACACAAAATATTTTTCAAAAACATTAAAAAAAAACCGCCCCTGAAAAAGGGCGGCTATATATTAAATTAAATATGGATAGGCCTGCTTATCCGCGGAGCTTACTCCAGATCAGATAAGTGGCTCCCCAGGAGAAACCTGCACCAAATGCTGTTAAGATCATTTTGTCACCTGTTTTGAAATCATTTTTATAATCCCACAGACATAAAGGTATAGTAGCCGCAGTCGTATTTCCGTAACGGTCTATATTTACTTTTACATGATCGGTTGAAATATCCAGTTTCTCACCTACAGCCTGAATGATTCTCAGGTTGGCCTGATGTGGCACCAGCCAGTTTACATCGGATGACTTCAGGTCATTTCTTTCAAAAACTTCGTTACAGGTTTGGGTCATCCCTTCAATAGCTGCTTTAAAAACTACCCGGCCATTTTGGCTAATGTAATTTAGTTTATTAGTTACTGTTTCTATAGACGACGGGTTCATAGATCCACCTGCCTGAACAATAAGCTGTTCTTTTCCACTTCCATCGGTTCTGAAAACATTGTCTATAACCCCAGTATGTTCAGTGGTCTGTTCCAGTAACACTGCCCCAGCTCCATCACCGAAAAGAATACAGGTATTTCTATCTTCATAATTAATGATGGCGCTGTTTTTATCTGCTCCGATCACAATTACGTTTTTATACCTGCCGCCTTCAATTAAACTGGCGCCCAGCGTTAATGCATACAGGAAACCACTGCAGGCAGCATTAGAATCTACGCCCCAGGCATTCACCAATCCAGCTTTCTCACAAACTACACTAGCTGTAGATACCATAATATAATCTGGCGTAGAAGTAGCTACAATAACACATTCTATGGCCTCAGGACTCATCTTTGCGTCATTCAATAAACGTTCTACTGCTTTTACGGCAAGATCGGATGTTGCAATATGAGCGTCATTTACAATTCTTCTTTCTTTAATGCCTGTCCGGGCCACAATCCATTCATCATTTGTATCAACCATTTTCTCCAGGTCATGGTTGGTCAAAACATTCTCAGGTACATATCCACCTAAAGCTGTTATAGCAGCATTATATCTAGTTCTCATTAATCAATTTCAATTCGGTGCGCAAAACTAACAAATATTTACAGCTACGTTACACTTTATTTTTTTTGAAATGTACCTTTGTGACAAGTCCATAACAATATGAAATATTCAACTCAGCCACTCTCCATTCTTTTTTGTGCCGTTCTTCTTTTGGTTTCCTCTTGTAAAAACAATAAAAAACTGCCTATTTTAGGCGAACGGGCTACTGAAACCGTTAAAAACGAAGATGGTACCACCCGGATAGATTCTGTGTATCAAACCATTCCGGCCTTTAAATTTTTAAATCAGGATAGTATCTACATTACCAACGATAAATTTAAAGACAAAATATATATTGCAGATTTCTTTTTCACTTCCTGTTCCAGCATCTGTCCTATTATGCACCGGAATTTGAAAACTATCTTTGATCAGTATAAGGACAATAAAGAAGTAGGCTTTCTTTCTCATACCATAGATTTTAAATACGACAAACCTTCTGTTTTGAAAAAGTATGCGCAAAAGCTTGGTGTATACGGAGATCAGTGGCAGTTTGTTTACGGACCAAAAGAAGAAGTATATGGAATTGCAGAAAAGAACTATCTGGTTGCCGTAATGGAAGATAAAAACGATAAAGACGGCTATGTACACCAGGGCTGGCTGGTTCTTATTGATAAAGACAAACGCATCCGCGGGGCCTATGATGGCACAAACCCAGAGGCTATTGCCAAACTCATCAAAGATATCCCTGTTCTTTTAGCTGAATATAAAAAGTAATCATGCGAAAACATCTTATAGCGGCCTTCTTTATTCTTTCAATTTCCATGATCGTGTATTCCTGCCAAACCGCAGGCCAGGTAGAACAGGATATGTATTATACCAATGGCCGGGACTTGTATATTAAACATTGCCAGAATTGCCATGGTGCCAAAGGAGAAGGGCTGGGTGCATTGACACCACCTTTAACAGACACACTCTACCTGAAAAACAACAAAAGCAATCTGGCTTGTATCATAAAACATGGCTTACGCGGACCAATTACTGTAGGTGGCAAAAACTTCGACGATAAAATGCCTGATTTTGAAAATCTTGCGGATATAGATATTGCCCAGCTGATCGTATATATTACCAATTCTGCCGGTAACAAGCAAGGCATGTACAAAACAGAACAGGTTGCAAAAGATCTGGCAGACTGCAAAAAATAAATATAAACCTGATCTAGACGGCCTGCTTTTGGGCTAAAGGCTGTTTCATTAACATCCACACCAGCCCAACGCAGGCATATAGACACAACACCATTGCGGGCCCCACCGTTACGGCATTGGTACCCGGGCTGCTCTGAATAAAGAGCGAGAGTAACGATAAGCCCAGTCCACCTCCCAGAAAATAAGCCGTTGAGGCAATACTGGAGGCTAAGCCATAATGCTCTGAGGGTATTCCATGCACTGAAATCACAGAGAAGCTGGTAAAGCAAATGGTCATACCCAATCCGGTCACACAGGCAACCGAGAGTAAAATCAAAGGCAAATAATGATCAGACATCATCGAACAGATAAGCAAAAAACCGCCTGCAACCATTAGGGCCATCCCCAGGATACCGGTTTGTTTAACATCGAATTTCTTCATTAAGCCCGGGAGTACAAATTTGGCAACCACAGCAGAAAGGATACTGAATGGCACCAGTAACAAGCCTGCTTTTGCAGCACTGAAACTCATATCTTTCTGCATCATCAGTGACAAAAGGAATAAGAAGCCTGTAAAAAATGCCCCAAGCAACAAAAAAGCACCTATGCCGGTAATGATTGGTGGCAATGCCAAAAGCTTGAGATCCACCAGTGGTGCCGGGTGTTCTGAAAGCCTTTGTTTGAGTAAATAAATCCCAAGTCCAACTCCTGTGAACAGTGCGATTAATCTCCCGTAGTTTTCCCGGATATGCCCAATTTCATGAACCCCATAACTCAGCATTAAAAGACAGATCACCAGCAAAAGACCTGAAATGATATCCGGGCGCTCTTTAATATCCCTCTTAAGATCAGGATCAAGGGCAAACCAGGCAAATATTAAAACCAGCATCAATACAGGCACATTAATAAAGAAGACCCATTGCCAGCCCCAATAAGTGGCAATCAAACCGCCTAAAGATAAACCACTGCCAGAACCAATGGCGGCAAATGAACTAAAAATGGCTATAGCCTTGCTACGCTCTCTGGTTTCGGTGAATGTATGGGTAACAATTGAAAGTGCGGCTGGCATAATTAAAGCAGCTGCCATCCCCTGAATGGCACGAAAGAAGGCCAGCAACTCAAATGAAGGGGAAAGTCCGGCACCTAAGGATGTCAGTAAAAACAATGCTGCCCCGGCAATAAAGATGGTTTTACGTCCAATCACATCCGACAGTTTTCCTCCAATAATCAGGAAGCCTCCGTACAGCAATACATATAAAGTTTGAAGCCATTGCACTTTATCACTACTCAATCCATAGTGGGTCTGGATAGAGGGTACAGCCAAATTGATAATGGCGATATCCAGGGCTTCCACAAAAATACCTATAGAAGCTATAATAAGAATGATGTTTTTTCTTCGAGTCATACAAATTCGGAATAAAATCCTAAACAAAGGTATAACATGGAACACAATTGAAAAAAACTCTTATTTATTTAGAACAAAATATATAATATAAGTATGTTTACAGAACAAACATACAAATCAAACACAACTATGAATACGTTCGCAGAACAAGAACCTCCGGTAAACCTGGATCAAAAGGATTATGAGATTCTGAAATTGCTTCAGGAAGATGCAAAACAAACCATCCGTGAAATTGCGGCCAAAGTACATTTGAGCCCTACGCCCACGCATGAGAGGATTAAACGTTTGGAAAAAACAGGCGTTATTAAGCAATACGCTGCCATATTAGATCACCAAAAAATAAATAAAGGTATTATGGTCATCTGCCAGATCTCTCTGGTACAGCACAACAGAAAGGCTGCCGGAGAATTTCTCCATGCTGTGCTCCAGTTCGAAGAAGTCGTAGAATGTTATAATATATCAGGAGATTTTGATTTTATGATTAAGATTGTTGTGGAAAGCATGGAGAGTTACCACTACTTTTGTGTAAACCGTTTGGGAGAAGTTCCGGGGATTGCACAGACCAAAAGTATCTTTGTAATGGCCAGCCTGAAGCAAACACATAGATTGCTGTAAATGACTACAAAATAAGGTAAGCCTCAGGCAATTCCCCTTTTCTGGAGAAAAATAAATAAAACGGTGATTTGAATGTTCTTATTAAAGTTTTTTCCTGCTCAACTCAAATTCAGCAAACAAAAATTCATAGCTTTGAGGCGATGAAGTTATACAGGTTATTTTTGTTGTTATTTCTGGTAGCATTTACGGGTCAGACCTTTGCGCAAAGCAGTTCAGAACTAAAAAAGAAAAAACAAGCGATACAGAAAGAAATCGATCTATTACAAAGGAGTCTAAACACTACAGTTAAGGGTAAAAAACTTACACTGAGTCAAATCAATGCATTAAACACTAAGATCAGTTTAATGCAAAGTAAGATTGATGTGATCAACGCTGAAATGAAAAACCTGGACAGTCAGATTCATGAAAACACCACTATAGTTCACTCTCTCAAAGATCAGCTGGCACAGCTGAAATTACAGTATGCTGCAATGATCAGATTTGCGCAGAAGAACAAAAACGCCTACAGTAAAATGATGTTTATCTTTGCTTCCAAAGATTTTCACCAGGCTTATAAACGAATCAAATACCTTCAGGAGTTTAGCCGTTACCGTAAAAAGCAGGCCGACTTTATCCAGGGCAAGGAAAAGAACCTCAATTATAAGATTGTTATCCTCGACAAAAGCCTGAAAGAAAAAAGCAGTTTATTGCAGGAACAGGAAAATGAACAGAATAAGTTAGGCAAGAACAAAGAAGAACAAGCTGCTGCACTCAACAAACTCGCCAAGCAAGAGAAACAATATAAGCAGGACCTGGATTCCAGAATGAAACAAAGAGCTCAGATTGATAAGAGCATCCAGGCGGCTATCCGAAGGGAAATTGAAATCGCAAAAAGAAAAGCCTTAGAGAAAGCAAGGCTGGAAGCAGCAAGGGCAAGAGCTGCAGCCTTAGCTAAAGCTAAAGCAGAAGCTGCTGCATTGGCCAGGGCACAAGCTAAAGCCAGGGCAGAAAATAAACCGGTACCTGTTGCACCTAAGGTAAAAGAACCAGAAGAAGAGCCTGTAAAAGCTTCTTCTAATTATTTAACAGCAACACCTGAAGCGGCAAAATTGTCGTCCGCTTTCCAGAACAACCGGGGCTCTTTGCCTTGGCCGGTGGCATCAGGTTCAATTACCGAGGGATTTGGTCGTCACAAACAAGGACAAGCCAATTATGACAACAGCGGAGTGACCATTACAACTGCACCCGGGGCAACCGTTAGAGCAGTGTTTGAAGGAAAGGTAACCACGGTCAGAACAGCCTTAGGGAGTTATTTTGTTTTGATTAAACATGGAGAATATTTCACTGTGTATCAAAACCTGCATTCTGTATCTGTTTCTCCGGGTGAAACGGTATCAACTAAACAAGCTATCGGCACCATGCCATCGGGGGGCTCTCCTGAATTACAATTTCAGATTTACAAAGGATCTGTTCCTCAAAATCCAGGCGGCTGGATTTCCAGGTAGATCCTTTAAATTCCACTGTAAAGACCAAAACCTTTTGCAAATTCAAGGGTGGATTGCAAAGATTTAATCATTGAAGGAATTTCATCCGGATTGTATTGCCCTATATTTAAGCTGAACCAGGGCAATGTACTTGCACAGCCAAACCGGGAGAAAGGAAAAAACTCAATGCCTGTCTTTTCCTGCAGATAGCAGCTGATGTCTTTTGCGGTGTCCAGAAATTGATGACAAGGTGTACGTTTTCCTATGATATCTATTTTTAAAGGGAGGTACAAACCACCAAAAAAGCTGGGACCCAGCGTTTGTACCGGATAGCCATTGAATTTCATTCCATAGACGCCCACATGAAAAAGGGTCATCGCTTCAATAAGCGATTGCTGGAACGTATAGGTGCTGGAATTGTATTTCTTAATATTTCGAATATACTGACCGACATATCGCTGGTCTGCCGGATTTGCCAGGAGTGTGCCTTTTTCCGATAAGACACTTTCCATTTTTTGCAAAATCTCTTCCGGACCACGACACCAGACGATACGTAAAGGTCCTGTAGAAGAAAAAGGACGGCACATCGCCTCAGCATAAATCGTATATTCCTTAATCGGGCCGAAAACAGAATAGCAAAGCAATACGTCGTTTCTGAACAACATCCTTGCATGCATTGCATCAAAGAAAAGATAGATCTTCTTTTCGTGTGCTTTCCTTCTTTTGTTTTCATCCAGAATCATAGCAATAATTTCCTTTAGCTGATCTTCTTTTAGTAGTGCACCAACGGGATTGGCTGGCGAACACAAACAAAGCAGCGCGGCATCTTTTAATAATGGCCGTAGTTTAGGAGATACCGGAAGAAAGTGATGCTCCTCCTCTGTTTCTAATTTCTTACCCAAGGCTTCCACCCGGGAGAGATTGTTATGGATATGCCAGTCGGGAGTGGTATAAACGACAACATCTCCGGGACCGCACAAGACTTTAAAGCATGCATCAATCAAAGCTTCCTCCTCTGAAGCATAAAGCACTTTTTCTCCTGATATTCCAATTTGAGGAGCATCGCTGTTGTCTATAAAAAACTCTGGAGGTAAAGGGTAAAATTTAACATTTGCACCATCCCTGGTGAGGTGGCCAATCTTTTTTCCAGCAGGCTGATTTTCCATACTGCAAATCTATAATTTAATTTATTTATCCATTGGATATTTTGAACAGTAAATAAATTACAAATTTTAATTCATTCATCAGTTATTGTTTTATTTTTTGTAATTTTTGTTCCAATATATAGAACAACAGGCGCTAAAAGATTTGTCTTGACCCATCCTTTACCTCGTTCAGACTTATCAAGCTGCTTTGCCAGAGCAGGTGAAATGAAATAATAAAACCGCACAAAAAGTCTTCCTGCTAAAAATGGCATCAATCTTTCATCTCTGTAACGACGCAAAACCATAACTTCAGGAGCATCATAGTTTCCGTAACAAACGGTAGCTATAAAGCACCCTGTTTTCGGTTTTTGTTCCTGCTGACCTTTTATAATTTCATCTATCTGTGTATCTCTTTTGTTTAACGGAGATCTTGAAAGGGGCGCCACCTCCCCTTCCTGAAGACTGTTTACATAGTCTACACTGTCTTTAAGTCCGGCACCGGTATGGTCTTTATACAATTTGACGGCGTCTATTTTCTTCCCATTGAGCAGCAGCGAAGTTAATTCTGCATCTAAGTTTTCACGAAGTGATCTTTCTTTTCCTCCGGCTGAAGTGGTCCTTGTTTCTGTAAATTGATCAATAAAGTCTTTTGCTTCCTTCAGGCCACATTTGGCAGCATCCATGACTAACTTAACCGCTTCAATTTTTCTGTTGCGCTGAAGTAACAATAGTATCTGTGCTTCCTGTTCTTTTGAGATGATAATCATATCATCAGATCCTCAAACAGAGTACCAAAATTTAAATTCATATCTTTTTCATAAAAAATGCATCTATTTAAAAACTATTTCTATCTTTGCGGCCCTAACAACGCGGAAGTGGCGTAATTGGTAGCCGCACCAGACTTAGGATCTGGCGCTTCACGGCGTGGGGGTTCGAGTCCCTTCTTCCGCACAAAAAAACAAAAGCCTTAATATATTTTAGGGCTTTTTGTTTTTGTAAAGCTCAACTTTCCTGCTCAAATAAAAAGACTCAGGTTTCCAAATTACAGATTACGTATCAAATGAGATCCTGAAAATGTGTGATTGAAATACGATTGGTTATATTTATGCCTTAATCTATACTTATGTCATTAGCATCTTTAAAAGTCCTTTATTCACGCGATTTAAATAAACTTAAACTCGAAATTGAATCTTATCAAAATGAACACAACCTGTGGCTCGTTGAAAAAAATATCCTGAATTCGGCGGGAAACCTTTGTCTTCACCTTGCAGGCAACCTCAATACCTATATTGGGAAAGAACTCGGACATACAGGATACGTCAGGGACAGGGATTTGGAGTTTTCATTGAAGAATGTCCCCCGTGCGGAGCTGATCCGTCAAATTGACCTGGTAACCATAACTGTTAGCGAAACACTGAACCAGCTCAGGGAGGAAGATTTACAAAAACCCTATCCTGTCCTGGCCCGCCCGGAACAGGAATCGGTAGAATACATGCTGATCCACCTGGCCATGCATCTTTCTTATCATCTGGGTCAGATCAATTACCACAGACGTTTATTAGACGCCTGACGGGGCTTTTATTAAGCTAATCTTTTTGTATCTTTGCCGCAAATGCAAGCCGTTCTATCGCTGCGATTTATCGGAGAGGAAAGTCCGGGCAACGCAGAGCATCTCGCTTCCTAACGGGAAGAGGTTCAGGATTGAATACCTGAATTATGGAAAGTGCCGCAGAAAATACACCGCCGATGGCTTAGGCACAGGTAAGGTTGAAATCGTGAGGTAAGAGCTCACGAATTTTCCGGGTGACCGGAGAGTTGGTAAACCCCGGGAGTTGAAAGACCAAATAGGCTAACGCATGTAGGGCTGCTCGTCCGATGTTAGTGGGTAGGTCGTTAGAGATAAATGGCAACATTTATACTGGATTAATGATAGAACTTCCAATAAAATGGATGACAGAACCCGGCTTACAGGCTTGCATTTTTTTACTTTTATCCTTGTTTAATGATAAAAGTAAATATATTCGTACTCAGTAATAAAGAATATTTTGTATACCTATGGCGAAATTATTAATAATCGATGATGAGCGGGCGATCAGAAGTACTTTACGTGAAATTCTGGAATATGAGAATTATGACGTGGAAGATATTGATAACGGCGTTGACGGTCTAGAACTCATCAAAAAAAAGAAATTTGATCTCGTATTGTGCGACATCAAAATGAATAGAATGGACGGAATGGAAGTCCTGGAGCAGGCATTAGCCCACAGCCCCGATCTTCCATTTATAATGATATCTGGTCATGGCACAGTAGAAACAGCCATTGAGGCAAGCAAAAAAGGTGCTTTTGATTTCATTTCCAAACCACCGGATCTGAACCGCTTACTGATTACGGTTAGAAACGCTCTGGACAGGGGTACATTAGTAACCGAGACCAAAGTATTAAAAAGAAAGGCCAGTAAAACCCGCGACATTCTGGGCAGCTCCGAGTCTATCAATAAAATTAAAGAAACTATTGAACGTGTAGCCCCTACAGAAGCCCGAGTATTGATTACCGGAGCCAATGGAAGTGGAAAAGAACTGGTTGCCCGTTGGCTGCACGAAAAGTCTCAGAGAGCAGACAACCCTTTAATAGAAGTCAATTGCGCCGCAATCCCTTCAGAATTGATAGAGAGTGAATTGTTTGGCCATGAAAAGGGTTCTTTTACTTCGGCAGTTAAACAACGTATCGGAAAATTTGAACTGGCTAATGGAGGGACATTGTTTCTGGATGAAATTGGAGACATGAGTCTTTCTGCCCAGGCAAAGGTACTTCGTGCACTTCAGGAACATAAAATTACCCGTGTAGGTGGTGAAAAGGAACAGGAAGTCAATGTGCGGGTATTGGCCGCTACGAATAAAGACCTCTTAAAAGAAATTGAAGATGGTAATTTCCGTATGGATTTATACCACCGCTTAAATGTGATTAATATACACGTACCTCATTTAACAGAGCGTATCGAAGATATCCCCGTTATTGCCCAGAACTTTTTAGAGGAGATTTGCAGAGACTATGGTATGCCGGTAAAAACCATCAGTGATGAAGGTATGGCGGCACTACAAAGACTGCCATGGTCAGGGAATGTCCGCGAACTACACAACATGATAGAACGATTGATTATCCTGAGTGATAAAGTGATCACTGGTCATGATGTTACAGCTTTTGCCAATCCTGGTGGTGGTACCAATATTGGAGCGGCACACAGTTCACATCCTGCAGCGCCGGCCTCTTCCAATGGGGCTCCGGATTATGAAAAATTCAATAATTTCCAGGATTATAAAGACCATGCAGAGCGTGAATTCATTAAATTTAAACTGGAAAAAAACAACTGGAACGTATCTAAAACTGCAGATGATATAGATATACAAAGAAGTCATCTTTACAGTAAGATTGAAAAATTTGGACTGAAAAGAGTTACAGAATAATTCGAGTACATATCACAAAAAAGTCCCCTGAGATGATCAGAGGACTTTTTTTTATTACTCCATGTAGTCGGCTTGCCGGCTTAGCAACGCCCTGTACTTATTAAAGATAGAGGTCTTAGATACAAATCCAACATACCTGCCCTGCTCATCTACCACCGGTAATAACCAGGCATTCTGGCTTTCCATCTTGGTGAGTACGGTTTTTAAAGCATCATTGCTTACCACTATCTCGGGGGCGGGATGCATCAATTCACGCACAGATAACTCTTCCTCGCCTGGTTTAGCAGCAATTTTCAGGATATCCTCCATATAGATCAATCCAATAAATATCTCATCAGCATCTACGACCGGAAATAAGTTACGTTTGGCCTGCAGAATATCTCCCATCTTTTCGGACAGCGCATCTGACTGCTTTAACACCAGATAGTCCTTTTCAATCAGGTATTTCAGCTTCATCATATTCAGTACTGTTGTATCTTTATCTTCATGTGATAAAAGAGCACCGCTTTCCGCAAGTGGTTTGGTGTATATTGAATATTTATTTGCACTCCTGCTGATGAAATAAGAAATTGCGGAAGTGATCATTAAAGGCACCATCAAGATATAACCTCCTGTAATTTCGGCGATGAGGAAAATCCCGGTCAACGGTGCATGCATAATTGCGCTTAAAGATGCAGCCATGCCCGCGACGATAAAATTCGCAACGTTTAAATGCGCAATTCCCAATGTATTTGCCGTAAAGGCAACGAGAAATCCAATTAACCCGCCCATAATTAAACTTGGTGCAAAGATCCCCCCATTCCCTCCTGCACCCAGCGTAATCAGCGTTCCAAATGATTTGGCAAATACTGTAATCAGAGTAAACAGGATAATGGCTACCGGTAGGGTTGCATATTCTGAAAATATACTGTTACTGATCACAGCCGTGTAATTGCCACTCAATAAATTTTTGATGGTCACATAACCTTCCCCATATAAAGTTGGAAAAAGAAAAACCAATGCCCCCAACATCAGACCACCAATAACTACCTTTTTATACGGATGCTGAAGCTTATAGAAATAAGATTTAACAAGATAATTTACTTTAACAAAGTAAATGGAAAAGAAACCTATACAAACGGCAAGCAATACATAAAAAGGTAATGCCTGCATTACCCAACCTTCGGTAACCAGATAGAAAAGCTGTTCTGTATAAAACAAACGGGAAACCACTGCAGCCGTAGCAGATGCAAGCAATAAGGGTATAAATGCCGGAATAGTGAATTCAGGCAAAAGAATCTCTATGGCAAATACAATTCCGGCAATAGGGCTGTTGAATGCCCCAGCAATACCTGCTGCTGCACCGCAAGCCAGTAACATGGTTGTTTCCCGATAGGATAGACCAAGAAAACGGCCGACAACAGAACCTATTCCAGCTCCACTGGTCACAATTGGAGCTTCTAAACCGGTAGAGCCACCAAAACCAACCGTTAATGCAGCGGTAATGACCTGCGAATAAATATTATGGGGTTCAACTTTACTGGATTTCTTTGAAATGGTAAACAGCAGCGGGGTTAGACCTGTCTCAAACTTTCCTTTCCGAATAAAGCGTCTTACATACATTACGGAAAGCAAAATACCAATCAGTGGAAAAAAGATATACAAGTAGTATTTGTAATGCCAGTGAAAACCGCTCTGCAGAAAATCTTCAATATGATGAGTAATGGATTTCAAGGCCGCTGCTGCAAGGCCCGCAAGAATTCCCACAATCAGTGCCGCAATAACGAGGAAGTTTCTGTTTGAGATTTTAGTCCTACGATATTGATTAAGGGTATCAATATAGTTCACTAATCTTACATACATGTTGTTTTATTTAACTGTCAAATTTATCCAGTAGTTTAATAAGCGTTGCAAAATCTTTCGGATATGGGGCTTCTATTACAATATCCTGGTCGTCCATACCTTTAAAGACCAAGTGTTTTGCATGTAGGGCAAAGCGCTTCATAATAGGCTGTTCTTCGTCGTCCTTTGCGATACGGTATCCTTTTTTGAGGTTAGAGAGATACACAGGCTTACCTCTGTACATAATATCTCCACAGATAGAAGCACGCTGTGTGGCCAGGTGTATCCTGATCTGGTGCATTCTGCCGGTTACCGGTTTACACTCTACCAGGGTATAGTGTTTATAATATTTTATGGAATTAAAATAGGTTTCAGCCCGCTTTCCTTCTTGTCTGTCAATGGTTACATTTTTATTCCCGTCATTCAGAATCGGCAAGTCTACAAAGAGGTCATTAAAAACAAACTGCCCATCTACAACAGCATGATAAACTTTGTTTACTTTACGCCGTTCAAACTGCATAGAAACATGTCGGTAAGCATCGGGATGCTTGGCAATAATAATAGCACCGCTGGTTTCTTTATCCAGACGGTGACAGACCTGCGCGTCTGAGGAGTATTGTTTAGCGAGGCGAAGGATATTCACCTCGCCGGAACCTCCCCTTTCGTCTAATGAAGCAACAAAGGGAGGTTTATTTACAACGATGTAGTCATCGTTTTCAAATAGGATTAAGTCTTTAAAAGAGGGATATTTCAAGGATATAGTGTTCTTAGCTACAAAAGTACTAAGAAAGTTCGAATTTATAACCTACTCCCTTAACAGTAGACACATAATTCTCTCCAAGTTTTTCTCTTAATTTGCGGATATGTACATCAATAGTACGGTTAGTTACGACCACAGAGTCTTCCCATATGTTTTTAAGAATAGATTCTCTGGTATATACTTTACCTGGTTTGGAGGCCAGAAGATAAAGAAGTTCAAATTCTTTCTTTGCCAAAACTACCTTTTGTCCACCCTGATAAACCAGATAAGCTTCTCTGTCGATGACCAGGTCTCCAATTTCTACCTTGTTTTCTGAAATTTCATCATTGCTTACATTTCTCCTCAGAATAGCATTGATCCTGCTCACCAGCGCTCTTGGTTTTATCGGCTTGGCAATATAATCATCCGCACCAACATTGAATCCTGCAATTTCAGAATATTCCTCACTTCTGGCGGTTAGAAAAACCATAAAGGTGTTTTTAAACTCAGGAATCGCACGCATTAACCTGCAAGCTTCAATTCCATCCATTTTAGGCATCATGATATCCAGGATAATCAGATCAGGATGTACTTTTCTTGCGACGGCGATCCCATCCTGTCCATTGCTTGCTACAAAAACCTGATAACCTTCTTTCTTCAGATTGTATTCTACTAACTCAAGAATATCCGGTTCATCATCGACTATAAGTATTTTTTGTTTGGCAGTGCTCATATCTTTAATTATTTGTTACGAAAATAGGTAATCAAATGCAGTATTAAGTTAAAAGCAAGTTAACAAATTGTTAACAGGACAAGCTATATTAACATGAATTTAGGATTAAAGTAAGGTTTTATTTAAAAAATCTTCCAGTTGCCCCCCTCTAAGGTTCTTAGCAACAATTTTACCCTGAGGATCAATGATAAAGGAACTTGGAATCGCTTCGATTTGATAAAGCCTTACAGTAGGACCTTCGAAGTCTTTAAGCTCACTTCCGTGTGTCCAGGTTAAATGATCGGCAGTAACCGCTTGTTTCCAGGCAGCAACATCTTTATCAAGCGAAACTCCGAAAACTGTAAAATTCTTATCTTTAAACTTATTGTAAGCTTTAACTACATTAGGATTCTCCTGTCTGCAAGGCTGACACCAGGATGCCCAGAAATCAAGCAGTACATATTTACCTTTAAAATCTGAAAGGCTTACCTGTTTTCCATCAATACTGGTCATAGTGAATGCCGGTGCCGGCTGTCCTACCTGAAGGGCTTTAAGCTTTGACATCCTGGTTACAAACTCAGTTACTGCAGGATTGCTACCAAAATTACCCTTGATCTGATCTGCATAAGCCACCATCTCTTTTTCAAAATCTGCAGGATTAAGCAAATTAATAGCATAGAAACCAGCAAGTGATTTGGTGTTTTCCTGAGCGAATTTTAAAATCTCTTTGTTCAAACCTTCCATTTCCTGGGTATATTCCGGCCTTAGACTTTCCATAATAGCCTCTCTTTTCTCCGGCTGTTTTGCTACCTGATCATCAAACTTTTGCTGGATGGCATTGATCTTTGTCATGTATTTATTTTTGATCGCATTCAGTGTTTCCAGTTTATCGGCTTCTTCAGCACCAGAAACTTTATAATGCATAGTTTTGTCGTTAAGATCTGCATCGAGTTTAATATCATCACCATTTTTTGCAATGATCATATATTCATTGTGTCCAGCAGAAACTTTAAAAAAGTTAACCTCTGGTGCGGCATGATTAAACTTGAATTCTCCTTTATCAGACAACACAGTGGAATCCAAAGCTACCGGATTGGCTTTATCTAAAGCGAAAAGATAAACTTTACCCTGAGGCGCTGCATTGGCAAATTTTCCGTTAATCACAAATTTACTACTGTCTTTACAAGCACTGAAGGCTAACCCTGCCACTAAAACGTATCCTAATTTCCTCATCATTATATTTTCTATATATTAACTTAATTTCTCCTGAACCAGGGCATTCACCTTTTGCGGATCTGCTTTCCCCTTTGCCAGTTTTAAAACTTCTCCAACAAACAGGCCAAGAACACCTTTTTTTCCATTTTTATAGGCTTTTACCTGAGGTTCATATTTTTGAAGTACCTGATCTATAAAATTATTTAACTCATCTTGATTGTCTTCAATCAATAAATTCAGTTCTCTGGCCAAAGTGGTCGCTTCTGAGCCTTCTCTTTTTTCTAATTCAGGTAACAATTGCTGCAAAGCAACCTGCTGTGTAATTTTTTTATCGTCACAGAGGTTGATAACCTCTGCCAATTGAGCGGGGCTTACGTTATAATTACCAATCTCCATTTCCCGGTCACTCAACAATGCTCTTACAGGCCCCACCAACCAGTTGATCAGGCTTTTTTTATGTTTTACTTTGGTTACTGCCAAATTTAAAAAACTCAACAGGCCTGCATCTTCCGCCAGAATAGTTGCTTCTGAGTTGCTGATTCCAAAATCATGAATCAGTTTTTTTGAAATTTCTGCGGGCAAGGCCGGCATCTCTTCTTTCAATTGCTTTAACCATTCGTCAGAAATGACTATTGGTGCCAGATCCGGATCCGGAAAGTAGCGGTAATCATTTGCTTCTTCTTTGCTCCGCATGGGTGAGGTTGTTCCTTTCTCTGCATCAAAGTTCAGGGTGCTTTGAATGATTTCCCCTCCGGAACTTACAATAACACTCTGACGGCCAAATTCATGGTCCATTGCACGCCTTAC
Organism: Pedobacter sp.; assembly: GCF_035566355.1. Lineage (GTDB taxonomy): Bacteria > Bacteroidota > Bacteroidia > Sphingobacteriales > Sphingobacteriaceae > Pedobacter. The sequence goes on along the minus strand of NZ_DATMRL010000570.1, from coordinate 1,026 downwards.
ATTTCTGATGGAATTTAAGTTTTTGACTTCACAACGTGTGCCGAAAACCTGAGTACCAACTTTACGGATAGAGATATTGGCGTCACAACGAAGACTTCCCTCTTCCATGTTGCCATCACTGACATTAAGATGCCTCACCAGCTTTCTCATTTCAGTAAGCAATGCAGAGGCTTCCTCTGAACTTCTGATATCTGGTTCTGTAACAATTTCTATTAAAGGCACCCCCGCTCGGTTGAGGTCTACAAAAGAATAAGAGGCATTCTGATCATGTAAACTTTTACCTGCATCCTCTTCCAGATGAATACGGTTGATCCCAATACGTTTAGTCTCTCCATTCCCAAGAACAACATCAAGGTAACCATTTTGACAAATGGGTTTATTATCCTGCGTAATCTGATACCCCTTCGGCAGATCGGCATAAAAATAATTCTTACGATCAAAAAAATTAGTTTGATTAATCGTGCAATTCAATGCCAGCCCCATTCTTACCGCTTTAGCCACCACCTCCCTATTCAGTTTTGGTAATGCTCCGGGCAAAGCAAGTGACACCGGAGAAATGTGTTCATTAGGTTTTGCGCCAAAGGAAGCGCTATCTGACGAAAATATTTTAGTATGGGTATTTAACTGTACATGGATCTCTAAACCTGATACCAGTTCAAATTCTGAAGTTTCGGCTGCCTTAGTGGTACTCATTTAAGGGGTTATATATGTAACAAAATTTATTTGTCTCCATTGCAAATATAACCAAAATAGTGGTACGAGAGGATTTCTATCAAATAGTTACATAAGATGGAGATTTAAAATTAAACCTTGGCACAGACTTTGAATCAAAGCTTATACACACACAAATAAATAAGGCTATGAAAAAATTAATTGTATTTGCATTGATCGGTTTTGCCGCAATTGCTGTTACGCCTGCTAAAGCACAGGTTAGCGTTAGTATTAACATAGGCTCTCAACCTGCATGGGGACCAAGAGGTTATAACCATGTAGATTATTACTATTTACCAGAGGTACAATCTTATT
>NZ_DATMRL010000569.1:0-7121 GCF_035566355.1 Pedobacter sp. | reverse complement strand
AGTCCCCCTGCAGGTGATCTCTAATATTGTACCTGCAAGATGGTATTTTATCATAGTCAAAGCGGTTATGATCAAAGGACTTGGTTTTGCCTCCATATGGAAAGAAACAACCATTCTGCTGGGAATGACAGTGGCTTTACTGGGCGTTAGTATTTACCAATTTAAAACCAGGCTATGAGACTACTGAAATTCTTGTTGCAGAAAGAACTCCTGCAAATCTTTCGGGATCCAGCAATCATCAGAATTCTGTTCATTATGCCAATGATCCAGTTGCTGCTGTTGCCTCTGGCAGCAGATTATGAAATCAAGAATATCAATCTCGGTGTGGTAGATCATGACCATTCGGCTTATTCTCAGAAAATGATCAATAAGATCATCTCTTCAGGATATTTTAAACTTAAAGATTATAGTGCAACCTATAAGGATGGCTTACATGCCATTGAACAGGATAAAACAGATCTTTTACTGGAAATCCCGGCACAATTTGAGCAAAGCCTGGTAAAAGAGGATAAAGCGGAACTACTGGTTGCGGTGAATGCCATTAATGGTGTAAAAGGAGGGCTGGGGGCAGCCTATATTCAAGGCATCCTTCGAGATTACAATCAGGAGATCCGTACACAATGGATACAAATGCCCAGGTTTGAACCTCAGCCAGTTATTGAAGTCACGCCTTCCAACTGGTATAATCCAAATTTGAATTATCGTGTATTTATGGTTCCGGGTATACTGGTGATGCTGGTTACCATGATCGGCTCTTCCTTTGCAGCCAATAACATCGTGCGGGAAAAGGAAATGGGAACCATAGAACAAATCAACGTAAGCCCGATTAAGAAAACACAGTTCATCTTAGGAAAGCTTATTCCTTTCTGGTTATTGGCCAATATCGTTTTAACATTAGGTTTGATCCTGGCCAGGGTGGTGTATGGAATAGTTCCGCTCGGGCACTACAGTACCATTTATATCTTCTCTTCCGTTTATTTAGTGGCCATTTTAGGCTTAGGGCTTCTTTTGTCTACCTATGCACAAACCCAGCAGCAATCCATGCTGGTTTCTTTTTTTGTCACTATGATTTTTAACCTGTTAAGCGGCTTATATACTCCAATTGAAAGTATGCCCGAATGGGCACAAATCATCACCCGCTTTAATCCTGTTTCTTATTTCATTGAAGTGATGAGGATGGTGATGCTAAAAGGCAGCGGATTGTCGGACATTCGTTTTCAAATCTATGCCATGCTGGGCTTTGCTGTCTTTTTTAATGGCTGGGCCATTCTCAACTACCGGAAACGGTCGGGTTAGGGCTAGAACTCAATAAGCATCTACCTCTTCAATATTGAGGTAGATATTTTATCCATCCATAACCCTAAATTATCCAAGATAAGTTTAACAAGCGTTGATGGTGGTCAGCATAGCTGATGATATACAAAATCAACAGTGTGCTTTAACAGATATGTAATTATTTAAAAATGTTCATTTGCTCATTATAAATTGGACTTTGTATACCTAGAAAATTCAAAACGCTATGAAAAACGTTGTTCTGTGATAACATTTTATTAGGCTTGAGTTGTTTTGAACTGTCAGACAACCAAACTAAAAAAGGAATCTCATATTGTTCTTTAGGCGCGATACTCATAGGTACCCCATGCATATATAGATTTTTTTCTCCCAAAGATTCTCCATGGTCTGAAACAAAAATCATCGCACTGTTATACTCTTTTAATTCTTTTAAATTTTCAATTAATTGATGTAAAATATAATCTGTATAAACTATGGTGTTGTCATAAGCATTGATTAGATCTGTTTGAGAACAATTTCCTAATTCCACACTATTACATACGGGTTTAAAAACCTCAAATTGAGCTGGGTATTTCTTACTATAGCTAGGTCCGTGACTTGTACTTGTATGCAATACGATGAGTATTTTGTTTTTCGTACTGGCCAATATTTGCTCTTTTAGTCCTGATAAAAGAATTTCATCAAATTTACAGCCATCTCCTTTGCAATTTGGCATTAAAGCATCTGTATTTTGATAATTTTTTATATGAATTGGCGGTTCGCCCCAATTTGTGGTTCTCCAGATGACCTCAACATTATTTCTATATAAATAATTGGGTAAGATTTCATATAATTCATCAGTGCTTGTATGTTCTAAAATACATTTAACACCGGCAGTAGTGTAAGTGGCACAAGAGGTGGCATCGAAATGGAATAAATTAGGTGTTTTAGAAAGCAATGGATTCGTATTTTTCTTGTAGCCATATAAAGAAAAATTTTGTCTTCTTGCAGATTCCCCTATAACTAAGACAATAACCGATTTCTTATTGTCTTTTATGGTCGCATTTGGTAATAAAATTTCTTTTTCATTTTTTTGGTGCTTGTGAATATAAAAAAGCGACAAATTAACTGAATAAGACCAGGGCATTGCAAGACCACCTAGTGTCTTCGAATTTTTATCAATCCACAGCCAATTGCTCGCATTAGCATAGGCTAAGGCCAGCATAAATACGAGGGTAACTGAAGAGGTGATTAGAAATTTCTTCCATGTCACATTTATTATTTTAGCTTTAATGATAAAAATAGAAGGAACAATACCCAATAGAATAAGGTACACTATTAATTTTATAGAAAAGAAACTACTGGACTCGGCATAATTGGTATTGAGTACATTACCAATCATACTTTCATCTATGATCACACCGTAAGTGTTGACAAAGTAAACTGCAATTGCATTGATTATGAAAAATAAGACTAGTAAAGATTTTCCAACAACACGTGACAGAAAAAAAAACAGATAAAAAACAAAGAAATTTGCAACCAACATTATAATAACTAAACTTACAATGAGCGTAACGCCGGCGAAACTTTTATAATCAACTTTATCAACAACAAAGGTGAAAAATGGAAGATGAAAGAATAAAAAATTAAGAAAACTCATTAACAAAGCGAAATGAGTTATCTTCCAATTATTTTTTAATATAGACATTAATAATTTTATATAATGAAACGACTAAGCTAGTTAATGATAAATAAAATATGATCAAATTTTCATTGATTATTTTGTTGATTAACGAAATGCAACAAAAAAGAAGAAATAAAATTAAAATTGGATAATATTTTTTATTGCTGATCCAAGCCCAAATTCTATATTTTTTGCTGATTAAAATACCTAAAAGCCCTGATATATATCCAATAATACCGCCAATAATAACATCAAGCGGATAATGTGCGCCAACACCCACTCTTGTAAATATGAGAATCAAGCCCGTGATGGTTATGAAAACAGACCATAAAATTTTATAGTTCAACTTTTGGGGCATAAATGCAAACAACAGAACAGTGAGTATTGTAAAAGCTGTAATGGAATGCCCGGAAGGTAAACTGTTGTTTCCAGTCAAGGTATTTCCAATAATCACAAAACTATTCTTATCAAATGCTACTGCAGGTCTTGGTACTGCAAATACCTGTTTTAACAGGCTAGATAATATACATGACAGTATCGAAGCTGATAATAAAGACTCCCAGATTTTAGGAGCATACACCATAAAAATGGTTATGAATGATAAAAAAACAACGCAGTCTCCAAGCTGGTTGAGGTTAAAAAGTGTATTTGGGAACTGGGATAATTTTGAATTCAGAAAAATAAAACAATTCTTTTGAATTTGAATGTATCCACCAACATTTAAAGCGTGTTTTTGATAAAGAAAAGCGACAATTGTAATTAAAAAAAATGCGGGTAAAAAAAATAAAGTTAGCTTGAACTTTGAATAATTATTAACAACATTGGTATTCATTATGTTATTTGTTGACAGATTTACTTTGATGTTTTTATATAACATAATGCCGATAGTTTTTGAGATTTAATTTGGTTCTTGAGTGGCATTACAATATAAAAATATTTAGTTGTATATTTCATCGTTAAGCGAGAAATGGCATGATATTATTGGCCCAGGATGCCTTTAACAACATCCCGGTGCGGTTTTGAAACCGGAACTTTATCTCCATTGTTCATCAATAGCATACCTCCGTCTTCTTTAAGCCAGCTTTTTACCGCTTCCGGGTTAACCAGATGGCTTTGGTGTGTTCTCAAAAAGCCATGAGGTTTTAAAAGGTCAGAATATTCTTTAAGTGGCTTCGATACCAGGATTTTATCGCCATCCATCAGTAAAAATAAGGTGTAGGTATTGTCAGCTTCACATCGCAAAATATCACTTATGGCCAGGTACCTGATCTCATATTGCTGCGGCAAGGCGATCTTTTGAACAGTCTTTTCTGCTTTGGTTAGTTGCTGAAGTAAAAAATTGACCTGATCGGTCTGTATTCTGTTTTTTACTTTATTTTGAGCTTTAGACACCGCCGTAACCAGTTCGATGGGATTTACAGGTTTCAAAAGATAGTCTAAGGCAGCGAACTTCACGGCCTGAATTCCATATTTGTCAAATGCAGTTACAAAAATAACCTCAAATGTTCTTTCTTCAACCATGTTTAGTAAATCAAAGCCAGATTGTGTACCCATCTGGATATCCAGGAAAACCAAGTCTGGCTTTTGTGAATCAATAAGTACTGCAGCATCAGCTACAGTATGTGATTTTCCAACAATTTTAATTTCCTTGCAGTATTTCTCCAGTAAAATATGGAGATTTTCCAGATTGGTCAGTTCATCATCTACTAAAATTGCTTTCATGGTTATAGCCATTGAGTTAAGGTAATCTTGATTTCCGTTTGATTTGAACCTGATGTCATGGTTAAGATAAGCGGGGTTGAGTTGTAAATTGTGTTTAATAAAGATATTCTGTTTCTGCTCAATTGCAAACCTAATCCTTCGTAGCTTTTTTCAGGATCAAAGCCGACACCATTATCCATGATTTTCAAGATCAGATCATCGTCTTTTTTGATAAAAAAAACTTCAATTTCTAATTGATCTCCTTTATCACCATGTTTAATCGCATTTTCAACAAAAGGCTGCAGCAACATGGATGGAATTTCGATATTGTCCATATTCAAATCCTGAGAAACATGGAACCGATATTTAAAACCAAAGCGCAACTGTTCCATTTGCAGATAATCCTCTAATAACAGTTTTTCCTCTGCCAGGCTAATCAAATCCGGCTGGTCCAAAACATTGCGGGTTAATCTGGCAAACTTTCCAAGATAATGGTTTACCTCGTCACTTTTATTCTGATTCATCAGACTTTGGATGCCTGAAAGTGCGTTAAACATAAAATGGGGGTTCAATTGCGAACGTACTGTAGCCAGCTGTATTTTGGCCAGGTCCTTTTGTTGCTGCTCTTTCAGGAGCTTTTTCTTGTTTTTATTTTTGAGCCATACAGCCACGCCTCCGATAACTGTCCCTAAAAATGCGCACAAGATAAGACCTATCAGTGCCAATTCTTTATTCGAAAACCATTTACCTGTTACTAGTGACGGTAATACAGTAAATTTAAATCTTCTCGCTTTTGCTGTAAGATAATTAACTTGACTGCCTCCTGGTTTTACCAATTTCGGTGTGAAAGTGATTTCATAATGACCTGCTTTATTCCAAAACTCTTTATACAGAAAATAATTGCCATTGTATTCTCCCAATTCAATGTTTTCTGTTTTATTGCTTATTGTTCTTTTTAGACGGATCTGATAATTGTAGGGGGTGAGTAGTCTCGTCGAAAAGAAATTTATTCTGACTAGAGAATCACCAAGTCTAAACCTTACATCGTTTAGCGTCTTTGTTTCCAGGAAATTTTCATCTGTGTTTATTTTGTCCTTATCAAGGGGAGCTGAAAAGATGTTGCTCCCCCAATATTTTGTACGATAATCAACGAAGGTCTGGAAACTTAACGCTTTTGGCTCGCGCCAGTCAATGATCATGGCATCTTTTTCCTTGTAGTTATTGATGTTGTACATTTCAATTTTCAAATAACCATCAGGCTGTAATTTATAATTGCCTAAATAAGCAAAAGTGGCTTTGCGATCACTACTGGTTTTGAATTGATCGGGGGTAGTCCAGCCTACAATTTCTTTTTCATCGTTTACTACAACGTGATAGCGGTAGTGATGTGCGTTTTGGGGTGTGATCTTAACATCTGCAAACTCAATGTCCGATTTTCCATTAATCAAATATCTTCTCAGATATGCGGTTTCTCCCCAAGACCATTCATTTCCCTCATAAATTACCGCCCCGGTATTTTTTTGAAAACGAACAGCAAGGGTCAGCGTAGTTGGATATAAGTTTTCGCCCACTGAAAACAGAAACCGTTCATTTGCAATTGACGTTAACCGTTCTTTCCTGGCAATCATTTCAAGTTGCGCTGGAGTTGCGTGCCTGATATCCACCCGTACATTGCCAGCAAATTTGTAAAACCGGCTGTCGACGGCTGTATCAACCCCGGCCTTTTTTTGAGCCAGGGAACATAAAGAAATTAGTAATAAAACAAGTAGTAGATTCTTTTTTACGATGTTTCTCATTTGATCAATAAATATAAGTCCAAAATCCATTAAATCTGGCCTTCAAAAAATAAGAAAGCAGTATTGGAACGGTGGGACTTAGTAACGAGGCCTGTGTAAACAGGATTTGATCAATGGGAAGACTATTTATCCCATTCCAGTGATGATTTTGACCAATAGGCTGATTGCATGGATATGCAGAAAAAGCGATTTCCTTAATAATCTGGTTAAAGGTCATGCTGTTGTATTGATAGAGTGCGGTCAAATTAAATGGGATGCCATGAACGCATTGAATCTGAGCAAGTCCGATCTGATGGAAAGTTTACCTCTAAGACAAAAAACGAATCGCTTGATAAAGTGGAAAAGGCCGTTATAGAAACCAATGGTCGGATTAGTTTTATCTTAAAAACTTGAATAATCAAATTTTTGATTTCTGTTTATCATATTTTGTAACGGCCTTTTTTTATTTGAATTTGTATTTAAAATATTGATTTACATATTTTTATGAAATTTTTTATTTGGAAAAACTATCGCTACACTTGAAGGTGTTTTTAAAAAATCAAGTGTAAATTATGAGTAATACGAAGTATGTTGATCCACTTCTTGACCTGAGTTTCAAGAGAATTTTCAGCGTTGACCAAAACCGAGATCTGCTGATTGCCTTCTTAAATGAAGTTTTCAAGGGGAGA
>NZ_DATMRL010000568.1:0-11427 GCF_035566355.1 Pedobacter sp. | reverse complement strand
GAAAAGGACATCTTGTACATCAGAGGTGAAATTAATGGAGAGATTAAAGGTGAGATCAGAGGTAAGATGGAAATAGCTCAGGAATTAAAAAAAGAAGGCTTAACTAACGAATTTATAGCCAAAACCACCAAACTTTCGATTCAGGAAATCGAAGCGCTCTAATACCCTCCCCCAGTTCTTCCAATTCATGGAAGAACGCGCGCCAAACACTCCAATTTTCTGCGCATAACCACAAAATACGATATTAAACCCACTCAATAGGACAGCTACATACCGAATAATTATCCCCATGGCCCCGCTCGCGTAATATTCTCCAGGAACCATTTCACCCTCTATTTCGCCACCCTCCCCCGTCTGCACCCAATAAAATATTTTTCCTGATTCGAGCCTCAGAACTTGTAAGACTCAGTAAGATGCTAACCGTTGCCGTAACGTGATCAGTTAAATAGGTGTTTAAACAATTGATGAATAACACTTGGAAGTGCCCCAACGAGTTCTAAACATACAGCTAAAAATGGTAAAAGTAAATAGGCCCAAATGGGGTATTTAAATTTGGTAGAGGTGCCTTTGATGCAGTTTTGCAAGGCTAGTAATACTTTATCTCTATAGTGCCAAAGAATTAAACAAGTTAGCAGCAAATAAAATGGTAATCTCACTGTAAATGGCGTGTATAGCCCCATAAATGTCATATCCCAGATTAAGATGTTTATCCAGATAGGAATCGACATAAGAGCTCCTAAAATAACAGTACGGTTATATAAAATGAGGATTGCAGCAAAAATCTGAGAAATTCCAATGAATGATTTGAAAGGTTCATGATCAGCTAAGTACCATGACAATCTGAACAAATCGACATCCTTTAACGGTAGATTCATCGTTTTTTCCGTTACCCCAAATTGAGCATCGGTTAATTTACCCCAGCCATAGCGTACCAGTGTCCAGGCTAGCAATATCCTGGCAATTAGTATAAAATAATCCCAAACCTGTCTTTTATTTAATTCTTTCATCTATTGCGTTAATCCAGACCTTTAAATTACAGAAATTTCAGGAAGTTCCTACCCAAAGCTGTTTATTGTCCAATATTTTTCAGCGGTGTCTTTAAATACGCTTTCCAGGTCCGCCAGATTAGTCACATCGGCATTGATGGCTAATCTATATTGGTCCAGGAAAACCCACTATGCCCATGCTGATCAGAAACAAATACCTCCACTTCTGGTATAACCTGCTTACATTTTCGGAGAGCGATTACCAGGTATTTCTAAACTCAGAGAAAATAGAACAAAAGATGCTGGCCATTCTCAGTATCTCCAGATCAAGGATACAGAAATGATCTTACAACAGATCGTTCAGGAAATAGAAAACAAAGGCATTGGAGAATTAGAGCAAGGAAGATATTTAAAACAATTGCGCGTTTTGATGCAATTGCGTAATTTAGAGAAAAGATCAATTAAAAACATGGCACTAACAGGAAAAATATTTGTAGAAGAAAAGGACATCTTGTACATCAGAGGTGAAATTAATGGCGAAATTAAAGGTAAGATGGAAATAGCCCAGGAATTAAAAAAAGAAGGCTTATCTAATGAATTTATAGCCAAAACCACCAAACTTTCGATTCAGGAAATCGAAGCACTCTAATACCCTCCCCAGTTCTTCCAGTTCATGGAAGAACGCGCGCCAAACACTCCAATTTTCTGCGCAAAACCACAAAATACGATATTAAAACCCACATTATAATATAGCTACATCAACAATAACCAAAACCATTTCTCTAACCACCCTCTCCGGTCTGCACCCAGGAAAATAGGATTTAATGGTCGAACATCAGGACCTGTAAGGTCCAGAGAGAGCATAAATCCTATTTTCACCCATTAAGCCAATTCAAGACAAAAAAATATGCTAGATTTCTATTTATTGCCCGATGAGAAAAATGTACCGAATTATCCTGAAGAAACAGGAGGTAACATTATTGGCCAGATCAACCAGCAGACCTTTGAAAGATTAAAACTCAAGAAGATCATTCCAGAAAGATTTGATTATCACTCAGACTTTCGGTGGGATAAGGATTTAATCCAGCAAATCCGGAAGAACATTCAAAAACAAGCCATTCCTGATAGTGATGTAAGCCCCCTGCTGCAAATGCTAGATGCAGCCCAAGCCCAGGATAGCGGATTGATCGCTTATGCCGATTGATACACAAAAGTTTCCCTTTCACCACCCTCACCGGTCTGCACCCAGGAAAATATGTTTTTATGATCAAGCCTCAGAATCTGTAAGATTCAGCTAGATCATAAAACATATTTTCACCCACTAAGCCAATTCAGGATTAAAAAATAACGACGTCAAGCTATATTAAATCCTTTCCTTCAGACAAAGTCGCATCAACTCCACACCTTCTGCGCAGAAAATCCAGAAAAAGCACCCTTTTACCGAACAAGTACCGCAGCAAATACGCAGAAGCTGGGTTCCAGTCCTATACCAAGCCCTTCCCGAACCTTGCCCATACAAAAAAAGAGGTGCCTGAAAAGGCACCTCCTTCAATTAAAATTTCATCCCATTAAAAAGAATGCGGGATATACTCATTCTCTACCGTTCCATCCGTATACAATTTTAATATCGCATAACCCGGAGGAGTTTCCAGATAATAACCGGGTCCAGCCGATTCATTATCGCCCTTGCCCCACCAAAAACCACTCATAGCCCCGTTGCAGCAATACAATACATCATTATAATGCGTATGATCAGACAAATGATTATGCCCGCTCAGGCAAATTTTAACCTTACTGTGGTGTTTATAAAACAAATCCTTTAGCTTCTTGCAATCAGAGTGACCACCACCCACCAAAACCTGAGTAGTCCCTAAAATCGGATAATGAGACATCAGCAATACCGAATCACCTGCAGGAACTTTATCCAGTTCCTTCTCCAGCCACTCAAACTGCTCCTTATCTATAGAAACATTATCGTTAATGCTATCAAGTATCATAAAATGCCAGTTCTTTTTACTGAAACTATAATACCTGTTGGGGATTTTCAACCGCTTAACCACGTATTTTTTCCCGTACATCTCATCCTCTTTAGAGGGCGCCTTCCACCACGGATCATGATTACCAATACAACTATGCACCTCATAAGGATCAAGCAAAGAAGTACATTCATCCCAAATACGCCATTGCTGAATAACCTGGTCATATTTTACGTGATCATAAGAAGCATCACCTATGGAATCTCCACCATTTAAAAAGAAATCTGGTTTGTGTTTAGTTATAATATGCTTTAAGCAGCTTTTAAACCGCTCAGGTGCATTTTCTCCCGCCCCAATGTGCACATCCGTAATATGCGCAACCGTCATGGCCAGTTTTTTACCATTTTTACTTTCTCCGTCAAGCCCGGAAGCCAAAGCAGGAAGCCCTCCGGTTATCACTACGCCTGTAGCTAATCCTGCTGTTTTTAATAAAGATCTTCTGTTCAGTTTCATCTTTTCAATTACATATTCAAATAAGAACTATTTACCAACGGTTACCATCCGAATATTTGTTTCAGATTAGGGTTCAGCAACACTTGCTGTTGCGGTATCGGACGATAATAGTATTTAGGCTCATCAAAATTCCGTGTTACGGATTCCGTTACAATAAGGCTACCTGTATTTACATTTTTAAGATATACTGTAGCACCGGAGCCGATTGTACCTGTACGATAGTAGACCAGCTTTACCCCTAATGAATTCTTTTCCTTATTCTCTTCAGCAGGAATAGTTAAAGACTGATCTATCAATATAATATCTTCAATACCATCCCCTGTTAAATCATATTTTCCCAATCCTGCAAAGTACATACCTTCCGGGCTTTTGGTTAATAATTTCCCAGCTTTCCATCGCATCAAATCATCATATCTGGTGTTTTCAAATGCGAATTCTACTCTCCTTTCCCTTCTGATTTCCAATATTACCCCAGCATTTGATGTAATATTTGCATATTGTTGCTGTAAAAGAGGATCTGGCGATGCATTTGCCTGAGCCATGTTAAGATCGGGCATTCCCGCCCTTCTTCTGAGCAGGTTTACAGAAACATCCAGCTGCTGCTGTTTTAACGTACCCAGTTCAGCAAGCGCTTCAGCATAACTCAACAATACCTCTGCATAACGATATACCGGAAAATCTACACCATTTAAAGTACTTGCATCCGTACTGTTCACATATCCCTTGAGTTGATGATAACCCGTAAAATTTTTGTTTAAACTCTGAATGTAAGGCTTGGTATCCGGAACTCTGATCCATCCGGGATAAGCCATCGTTTGGGAAAGCCTTGGATCACGGTTCTGAAATTCCTTTACAAAACTCAGTTTATCGTAGTTTGGCAGGTCTGTAAAACGGCTGCCGTCCCTCATCAGATACGTTTGGATCAGGTCTTTAGCCGGAGCTTGTTCATAGTCACCGAAAACTGTTCCGTTAACATTTTGGCTCCTGTTCTTACTCATATCAAAAATATTGGCCAGTATCACCTCAGTATTCGTCGTTAAGTCCTGACTGTTGAATAAAGTCGCATAATCCTGTTCAGGCTTTCCGGTACTATACACGGAGAACTTTCCGGAAGCCATCACATCACCAGCAATTTTAACAGCAGTTTCGAGAAAAACATTTGCTGTTGCTGCTAAATTCAATTCGGAATGATATTTACGGTAAGTACCTTCATACAGTGCTGTACGGGTATAGAATGCCGCTACAGCCCATTTTCCTGGTGTACCGGTAGGCACGTTTTCCCGAACATGCTGATAAGCAAAATCAAGATCCGACATCACACTATCCATCACCAACTTCCGCGGATCGCGTGCTTTGTATAATGCATTATCCCCCGGGTTCATGGTACCGGAGTACCATGGCACATCAGAAAACCGCTTCACTTTATCTATATAAAACATCGCCCGGTAGTACCTGGCCAGTCCGGCATAATGATTTTTTATGTCTGCACTTACCTTTGCTTTATTATAGTTTTCTAAAAAATAATTAATGTCACGTAATCTGCTCCACTCCCAACCTGAAGTAATATTTTGCGAATTGGCACTACCCGCCATTACATTTTTCACTTCTACATTGGCTGTTGTTGCTACGTTATCACTGCTTTGGTCATTTAAGTAGCTTCCTCTGTCTGGCATCAAAAGCAGACCATTGACATATAAATTCAGATCGCTTTCTGTATTAAAGAAAAGGCCCGGCGAAATCGCTGTTTGCGGAAAACGGTCAAGGTCACTTTTTTTACAACCGACAGATGCAATTGCAATAAATAGAATATATTTAATATATGGTTTCATAACTAATATTTTAATAATTGTTAAGCTGATTAATAGTTAAAAATCCAGGTTTAAACCGATTGCATATTTTCTCTGAAAAGGATATGCCCACGCGCTTGGACCTTGGTTTACAGCTTCAGGATCTATATATTTCTTTATAGATGAAAATTCATACAGGTTATCACCAGTTACAAATACACGAAGGCGGTTGACTTTAAAGCGTTTGGTAAACGCAGAAGGTAAGGTATAACCTAAGGAGATATTTTTAATTCTTAAATAGGCTCCATTTAACAGGTACTTGGTTTGTGGAATATCTAATCCTGCCCCATAGTTATTATCCGCTAACCAGGATTGCAAAACAGGATAATAAGAGTTGGTATTCGCATCGGCCAGACCTGCAGCAATATAAGATGCCGAATGCTGAGCTCTTAACTCAGGTGAATCGCCTGTAGCGCGGTAAAAGTCCAGATTCCATGGATAAACATTGGCATAAGGCTGTTGGTACGGACCCCAGAATAAATAGTGGTGCGGATAAAAGTCTCTTTTTAATACCCCTTGCAAGAATATGGAAACATCAAAGCCATTCCAATCTAGGTTAAAATTGGCACCAATACTATATCTGTCGCTGCTGTTTCCAATGATTTTAAGATCTTTAGGGTCATTTGAGCTTAAACCCTTTTCAATTTTATGATTTCCGTCCTGGTCTTTATATTTCGGCCAGCCCTGAACAATAGACAAAGCGCCCCAGGGAATAATAGCAGACTCATCAAGTCCGGCTATTTCTGCCTTGTTCTGAAACATGCCATCATTTTCAAGCCCCCAGATTTCTCCAATTTTTTGACCTACCCTATAGTTGCTGAAAAGATTCTGATCGTTTGGAAATTTAGTGATTTCTGTTTGGGAATCAGCAAGGAAAACCTTTGCTTGAAAATTAAAAGGCTTGGAAGCAACCAAAAAGTTATCTCTGTATGTTACAGACAACTCCCATCCTTTTGTTTTTAAATTTGCCGTATTTTGCCTCGGTACCTGAGTTCCAAGTACGCCTGGTAACTCTTGTCCTCCGGTAAGCATACCCGTGGTATTGCGAATAAAATAATCAAATCCAAGGAGGAACTTGTCTCTAAAAAGACCAACATCTGTTCCCATGTTAAGCGTAGATACTTTTTCCCAGGTATAGGTATTCGGATCGACCAATAAACCCGGTGCTCCTTTTATAATTGGACTTTGACTGTTCCCACCAATAAGATATCCAGATGTACCTGGTACCAGCGACTGAATATAACCAAAATCACGAAGATAAGGATCACTACTGATGGCCTGGTTTCCTAATGAACCATAAGAAGAACGCAGCTTAAAGGTAGATAACACTGGCGCTAATGGCTTAAAAAAGTCTTCAGCACTAGCTATCCAGGCTGCAGAAGCTGAAGGGAAAAAACCCCAGCGTCTTGTAGAAGAAAAACGAGAAGAACCATCATATCTTCCGGTAGCCTCTAAAATATAACGCTCTTTATAGGTGTAATTTAAACGGCCAAATCCACTCGTCGTGGCATAAGCCGAGTATTCTGCACCAACCCCCGCTGCACCATTGGTTAAGCCAAGGTAGGGTAAAGAAGAAGAAATCAGACCATCTTTTGAGGAGGTTACGGTAGAATAGTTATAGTTTTCAGAGTTGTAACCCAACATTGCGCTGAAAAAATGGTCACCTATTGTTTTTCTGTAGGTTGCATACAAGTTAAAGGCATTATTATATAAATAACCGTTTTTCTCGTTTACACTCCCTGTGCCGCCTTCTTCCCTAACATCATTTGGTCCGTATCCGATTTTATAGGACTTGGAATCCTTATGATATTTCCACAGTTCCCGTTTAAAGGAAGCATCACCGTTGACCACTAAATCCCCGTTTAAAAAAGTTGCGGTGGCGCTGCTGATGTTTTGAAAACCAAACATTGTTTCCAGGTTCTTACCGCCATCCGTTAGTTTGGCCGCCAAACGCCCTGCATTGGTATTGGCCCAGGTACCATCTGGATTGACCGCTACATCTGTTGGTTGCAGGTAATACAGATCGGTAATGCCGGTATACGGATAGGCCCGTTTGGTTTCGTAAATATTCAGGTTGTTATCTATTTTAAGCCATTTGAAAGGTAAAAAGCTAACTCTTGGTCTTAAACCATATCGGTTCCAGAAATCATCGGAGAGTTTGTTCAATCCATTTTCTTTGGTATAATCCGCAGACAAATAATAGGTTAAAGGGGTATTATTAACTGTTGCCCCGCCCGAAAATGTCAAAGTATGGTTTTGTGAAAAGCTGGCGTCATTGAAAAAATATTTATACCAGTCGTTACTCCCCATATACTCCCATTTGGTAGGGTCTGTTAAGTTTACCCTTGTATCAGGAAGGGATGGATTGTCTGATCTTTCTCTTGCCCATTTATAATACTGGTCACTATAGTTTACATAATCCCATGGGGTGTTATTGGTTGATGTTTCCAGAACCCTGGAATAGATGTACGGATCTGTAACCGGTTTAGGAAGAATAGTAGATTTTCCCCAGGTACTGAGCATATTATAGCTAACCGTCTGGCGATCCACAGCACCTTGTTTTGTGGTGATCAGGATGACACCAAAGGCAGCTCTTGCGCCGTAAATTGCTGCTGATGCCGCATCACGAAGCACAGTATAAGATGAAATATCAGCAGGAGTTAACCTCAATAAATCGTCATTGCTTGCTGCAGGAATTCCGTCGATAACAATAAGTGGCGAACCACCGTTGATGGAGGTCATACCCCGGATGTTGATAACAGGAACTGTACCCGGTGCTCCACCTCCATAGGTAATGTTTAAACCTGGGCTGATTCCCTGCAAACCCTGCATTACATTCGAAATAGGACGTGATTCGAGGTCTTTACCCGAAATCTGATCAATAGCACCCGCAATGTTGATTTTTTTCTTGGTACCAAAACCAACAACAACCACTTCTTCAAGTCCCCCATCCTGTGGCTGCATTAAAACATTTAACTGGGTTTGCCCATGAAGTGCAACTTCCTGTTGTTTGTAACCAACATAGGCAAAAATGAGCACTGCATTGGGGCTTACATTCATGGTAAACAAACCATTAATATCAGATGAAATCCCCTGTTTGGTCCCCTTCACCATAATGCTTACGGCAGGAAGGGTTTCTTTGGTTTCCGCGTCTGAAACTTTACCCTTTAGGGTGATGTTTTGCGCAAAAGCAGACGTTGTGATTAGAAAAAAGGAAATCATCCAGAATAGTGAGTGCCTTTTTTGCATAACCCGTCCAAACAACGAGAACGAAGTGTAGTTTTTTTCCATACAATTTATAGTTTTTGAGTTTATTGGTTTAAGATTGATCACTTCTTAAATCGAGGGCAAATGTATACTCATGCCAACAAGTAAAAGTTAAGACTGTATTAATAAATTAATTGAACAGTCAATCAATCTATTTACAATATAGCCCAATTTATCAGCTGAAAACCAATACAATATTGACTATTATCGATTGTTTTTTGACATACGCTTTATAAAAACAAGATCAGTTGAGGTGAGTATGTTAATCCATTATTAATTCATTTCCGAATACAGATTACTTTGATAAATTTGCGCTTTACATAAAATCTATATGGGAAGAAAAAGCCTCAAAGAAATCAGGCAACAAGAAATTATCACCGTATTTTATGATACCGCCCGAAAAGACGGTTATGAAAACGCCTCAATTGCTAAAGTTGCTAAGGTTATGGATATTAATCCAAGCCTTATTATACATTATTTTAAAACTAAAGACGACTTAACCCACGCGCTTATAGACTACATACTGGAAAAGTATCTTCTTATTTATAAAACAAAAAACAAAGAAAACATTACGCTTGCCGACCTGCAAAAAACGATCGAAATGCTTTTCTCTAAAAAGTGGAATCTCCTGTTTGACGACGGTTTGTTCTACACGTTTTACGCTTTATCTTTCCGGGAAGAAAGGATTAAGGCCAAATATAAAACCATATTGGACTCGCTCCGTTCTGAGCTCACCTCAATGATAGAGCAATGCAATAAGAAAGAATTGTTAAATGTCACCTCCCCCAGAGCTGCAGCCGATTTAATATTTGTACTTGTAGATGGAGCATATTTCTACCTTTCACTGGAAAACGATAAAAAAGCTTATAAAGAAAAACTTGACGATTACAAAAACAAGGCTTATGAAATTTTAGGTCTTCCAGTTCAATCCTTACCTGATGTACCTCTTGTTCTCCAACCTTTTGTTAAAGCATAAAAACCAATAGAAGCCCATAATAAATTGGCTACTGCATTTGGTGTGTCATCAGCAATAATAGCGGTTATTAACAAACATAATCCACCAGTGATATTCAGTATCTGGAAGCCCCACGATTCTGGAGTCAACTTTTTTATGCTTAACAGTAAATAGCCCAGTGTACATAAACATACGCCCAGCCAGCCAATACCTGTTGATATCATCTCTATCATAGTAGGGTCTAATATAGATAAAACACGGTCAATACCGCCGAATGATCGGAAGGCCACACATCATCAATCTGAGGAGGTGTCCTTATTATTTTTGAAAACCTGGCTTTTAACCCCAGTCCTTTAGAATAAATATAGTCAATACGCGAAGTTTGCATATGCCCGTAAATGGCTGCAAATGTACCTCCCGGATAAGTGACCTCGTCGGGGTACAGTATTCGATAACTATCCGTATAACCCCGCTGCAACATTAATTTTGAAATAGGGAAATCAACCGGTCCATAACCATAATGTAAAAAGGCAGCTCTGGCTGTCCAGTCCAGATGGCTTCCCGAATTAAAATCTCCAGCAATAATGACCGGCAAAGTGGGATCTGAACGAAGTATAGGATCGATATCTTTGTCGAGATTAGTTTGCGCATCAACAGCTCCAAGTTCCCGGTCTTCTTTAACCCAATCCTCACTATTCAAGCCCGTATTGGCATAAGAACCCGTGTATTCATGTTTGGAGGCATACCTTAACCACCAGTTCCCAATCAATATTTTTTTATTATTGGGCAATGTAACGGTTGCTACATTAGATTTAAACTTGGCATTCGAAGAACTTTCCTTCATCGGAAACCTGCTGATGATGGCTAGATTTTCTGTGGGTGAGGCCGTCTGCAACTCAAAACCCAAAGCGCTAGCCAACATAGTTTGTGTGCCATACCCCTCTTCCAGTGTAATGATATCTGCATTTGTATTCCTTATCAATTCTTTAACCCGGTTTGGTCCCTCTATATGACCAAGATGTAACCCGCCATGCCAGATATTCCACTGCAATAGTTTTATTGCATTTGGATTTGTAGCAGAATTTGGGGTAATCAATTTGGGGATATTTGCGGTCTTGTCTTCCTCCGGAATATGTATTTGATGGTCTAGAATAAAGGAACTCACCTTTGCATGCAGCGTGTTGCCAGCTACCGCATTTCTATTCACGTCCAGTGTTACTAAAAAATAATTTACCCCTTCTTTCAATGGATAGGCACGAGCTGCCCCTTCCGTAAACCGGATTGCTTTACCTGGTTTTTTCCCCTTACCAAACAGTTCAATCCTGGTGGTGGAGCGCGGGGACTGGCCAGCGTAATAAACATGTACCCTGGCCATATCGCTTAGTGATGTCGAGCCAGAAAAATCCAGGTTCAACGCGGTCATTTTCAGAGGGGAACGCGAACCATTGACTACAATTCTCAACTTCAAAAGCTCATCATTTTTTGCATTTTGATCAGCATCCCATTCGCTTTGTATCACCACCGCATTAAAAACCTGCTGTTTCTTTTCCGCTAAGACAAACAACGGATTATCATTTTTAACCAGATAGGCCAGTGGCATATCTCCGTTATACTTCTTCCTGGTATTTCTAAGATGATAGGCCTGAGCTCCCTTTCCAACCAGGTTCAGACTCACATCGTTCTCCAGATTATCAAAATTATAATAGCCTTTCAACCGATTAAAATCAGGATGACCAGGGCCGAGAGGCCGGTACATCCATGCGCTCAAAGTAGCTCCGGAGACTCCACAACTCCATATCCTTACCTCATCAATACACCCACTAAAGCCTGTTGAATCCATATCGCTGGTACCGATTTCTCCCGGTAAAATATCAACAGCAAAT
>NZ_DATMRL010000567.1:0-5730 GCF_035566355.1 Pedobacter sp. | reverse complement strand
AAACAACATAATATGACTGGTGTGGTAGGCATGGTGCAAACGCTCATTATCGGCAATTTCGAATAAGGTTTCGTGGAATTTCATGTCTGCCTCCATGGCGCCACTGTAATAGCCTTGTTCAACCATAGAACTGAAATCATCACATATTTTTTGCAACCTAGAAAGGTGTACGTTATTCATTTTTTTAAAGCAAAGCCGAAGCGCACCTATTTCGAGAATTTCACGCAACTCCCGGATTTCGTGAATGTCTTCTTCGGTAATGGAGGTTACGAAATACCCTCCCTTTTCTCCGAATGTAACCAGACGTTCACCCAACAGGCGGTTTAAAGCTTCCCTTACGGCCATTCTGCTCACCTCCATTTTTTTTGCCCATTCATCTTCTTTAAGCCGGGTATTGGGCATCAGCAGGTACAAATGGATCATCCTCCTGATTTCATTATAGACTTTAACTGCCTGTGAATCTGATTTCATTTTTTTGTTTTCTGGTTTTGCGTTCTCCTGATGCATATTCATTCTATTAAGATCTGCCTACTGTTGGGCTGATAAAAATTAATTCTTCTTCATTTTTTGGTTTCAAAAAGTCAAAATCACAGCCTTCGTTGGCCTGTAAGACTTCTCTGATGTACAATGCCGGATAGCCTCTTTTATGTACACGATCGGCGGGTTTCCAGTGCTGTTGTCTGGTTTGAAGCTCCTGATCACTGAGCTCAAGTTTAATTTGCCTCGCGGCGATATCAATCGAAATCATATCTCCATCTTGTACCAGGGCCAATGGACTTCCCAATGCAGCTTCAGGAGCAACGTGTAGAATCACTGTACCAAAGCTGGTTCCGCTCATGCGTGCATCACTTATTCTCACCATGTCTTTAACGCCTTTAAGCTGCAGTTTTTTGGGAATGGGAATCATTCCCCATTCGGGCATTCCGGGTACACCTTTAGGCCCTGTATTTCTTAAAATCATGACGCTTGTGGCCTCGACAGGTAGATCCGGATCGTCAATTCTGGCCAGCATATCCTCATAAGAATGGAATACAATTGCACGGCCGCTATGATTGAGGAGTTCTGGTGAAGCAGAAGCAACCTTGATTACAGCGCCATCTGGTGCCAGATTGCCGGTCAGGATGGCGATAGCAGGAAGATAGCTGACCGCATCCGAAAGCGGTTTTATGATCTTCTGGTTGAGCGATTTGTTGGTGAGGGTCAGTTCACCCAGCGTTTTTCCAGTGTAGGTTTGCACGGAGGGGTCAATAAGATGTTCTAAGTTTTTCAATACTGCGGGAATGCCGCCCGCTTGATCGAACTCATCAATTAGATGGGTTCCAACGGGCTGTACATTAACAATACATGGAACTGTCTCTGCTGTTTTATTAAAGATATCTGGATATAATGATATATTTAATCTTCCTGCCAGTGCAGTAAGGTGTATCATGGCATTTGTTGATCCCCCCAAAGCCATAAGCAGTGCTGCCGCGTTCTTAAAGGCATTTAAGGTAAGGATGTCAGAAGGCTTAAGGTCTTCATGGACCATTTCAACAATACGCTTTCCGGCCTCTTTAGATAAGTAGGATCTTTCCAGGCTGTCAACAGGGAGCGTGCTTAAACCTAAGGGCATCATTCCCAATCCTTCCAGCAGGCCATTCATTGTTGCGGCGGTTCCCATCGTATTACAAGACCCTGCTCCGCAACTCAAACTCCTGCCAATGTTTTCCCATTCTTCCTGGTCAATGGTGCCAGTTCTTAGTTCGTCCCAGTATTTCCAAAGATCAGTGCCGCTGCCCAGGCGCTTGCCCTTGTGTATGCCCACTTTTTTAGGTCCTGCATTGAGTTGTATGGTTGGAAGATTGGCACTAATTGCCCCCATAAGTAAGCCGGGAACTGTTTTATCGCAGTTGCCCAGTAAAATCACACCATCTAAAGGATAAGCACGTAAATTTTCTTCAACATCCATAGATAATAAATTTCTGCACAACATTGCGCTGGGCTTCATCAGTTCTTCTCCAAGGGTAATGACTGGAAATTCCAGTGGAATGCCGCCGGCTTCATAGATGCCTTGCTTTACCTGAGCCGCTACTTCCCTTAGGCTGATGTTGCAATTGTTGAGTTCGGCCCAGGTATTGGCAATGCCAATGATGGGTTGTCCGTGATAAAGGTCCATGTCGATCCCGCTGGAACGTAGCGCGCCTCTGTGTAACAGGCCTGTCTCATTGGCCCCATAAAACCATTGGTGGCTACGTAACGGAGTTTTCATGTGAGGTATAGGTAAGGTTATTTATTCGATCAGCAGAAATTTTATCAATGGATTTCCTTTTGTATTCCCAAACGGTTATTACTATAGTGCTGATTAATACCAGCAGGCCACCGGCTAAAGACATGAGGTTCAGCTTCTCGTGGAGAAACAAAACGGCAATAGGGAGGCCGAAAAAAGTGATCAGAAAATTTGATAATGCAACTTGTATCGCCTCCAGGTTTTTTAATGCTTTAAAAAAGAGGATCATCGATAAAAAATTATGAAAAACGGTCAATAGGGCAAGCCCAATCCATGTTTTTGAAGTAAAAGCAGGAATGGTTTTCCATATGCTGCCTTCATAATGCCACACCAATGGAAATAATAAGATGACCATGAATATGTAGGTGTAGAAAAGCATTTCAATTTCAGTATAATCAGCAGCTATTTTTTTACATAAGGTATTGTAAAGGCCACTGCCCAATACACCGGTGAAAATAAGCAGATTACCAATGGTGTAGCGGAGGTTCAGGGTCAGACCTGCCATATCTTTCATTGAGCAGAGAATTACCCCGGTAATGGCTATGGCAAAACTAACCCAGCGTAGAGGGTTCATTTTTTCTTTTAACAACCATACTGCGAATAGGGCAGAAACAACAGGTAGGGTGAGATTAATAATAGAAGTTGTACTGGCAGTTGACCGCTGTGTGCCAAATGTCATGAGCACCTGCGCAGGAAACTGGCCTGCAATAGCCAGTAATATAAAGATCTTCAAGTCACTGAACTTTCTGTTCTTATTCGCTTTTACATCCTTGTATACAAAAGGCAGCATAAAAACAGAAGACAGGAGCATTGGGATAAAGACGGTGCTAAAAGCACCCACCTGATCCTGGACCAATTTAATAGATGTAAATTGAAGGGACCACATGAGGTTACATGCGAAAAGAGCGCTCCAGGAAATAAGTGATCGTTTCATACGCGGTTCTAATGTAAACATTTTTGCAGTTTTTTGTAAACAATATTGTTTGTGTCTGCCAAAGAAGCCGGAGCGTTTAATATAGACGGAGTTTTATTGTTGATCTGGTTTATTGTTAATAGTGTGTTAATTCTAAGTTATATTTGTGGTTTCCAGATGGAAGACCTTATAATTCCTTGTATATTAGATATACAAAAAAAGCCCTGACATCCATCATGGCTTTTTATTATCAACTAAACCTAAACTTATAAATATTAACCAGATATTTATAATGCAAAGCTAAGGGCTTATTGTTAAGTTCTTGTTACCCCGTCGTTATCTTCTTTTTAAACTTAAGTGGATGTTCTTTCTGCCGTTACACGATTCCTTGTTATGGTATCCATTTCAGGAACGGAGATGGAAAGGGGCAAAAAAATAAAAGGAAGTGTCTTTGCAGATGCTTCCCTTTAATCTTCATAGTATAGATGTAATTCTTTTATAGCAGGAATGATGCCAGAGTCATAAATTTGGTTTGTAAAATTTGAAATAATAGATCGAAAAGGAGACGGTGAGGCATATAAGGCTAAGATATTCAAATCTTAGGAGTAAAATAAAGTAAAAAAGAGACACAAACAAGCAAAAGATCAAGAGTAGGTATTTGAAGACATTCATTCCTGTTAACAGGACAATACTCCTGAAGAGAAACGAGATGCTCAAACCAAAAATACAACTCATTAAACTCCCTAAAAATGGAAATTTCGAAAAAAGCCAGAGTGTTTCAGGTAAAGTGATGACGAAGTAAACCAGTGCAAAAGAGAAAAACAATTTTATCCGGCTTAGTGGCAGGTTTCGAAGTAATTGCAGCCGGTTTTCCTGGAATTGTTGTTCCTGGTAAATTAAAAAGCTGTGTATGGTCGTTACGCTCAATATGATCAATGGAGCAATCTGCTGGTTTTCGGCATCAGCGAATAGACGGAATAAAGCGGTCATGGCCAGAAGAGAAAGTGCTTTTATAAGTACATAAAGGATCTTTCCCTGATCAAAAATGCGATAAATAAACAGGGTCGAAAAATGTTTTGTATGTTTTCTGCTCAATCTAATGAGTATAGAAGATGTACCAGTCCTTTCAGTACGGTTAACCAGGAAGACATAGAACCTGGCACTTACGAGCGCCAGCAAACATATGTAAAGGAGTGTAAGAAGTGGTATAAGCCAGGAGTGATAGATGATACCCAGAACGGAGGCAAAGAGCCAGTAGCCAATTAAAGGAAGAGAGATGGCAAGTTGTGTCATTAGCCAGGCCTTAAACTGTTTGGCCCAGCTGTAGGATGTTATGCTGTAAAATAGGAAATAATTTTCATTCTGCTTTAACTGTCTCGCAACAAACTGCCAGCTTTTAATGGTGTACAGCAGCCATAAAGTGAATACCATCAGCATCACCAAAGGAGAGGTGATGAAAGTCATCATAAGCATTAAGTGATAAAAAACAGACTCTTCCTGGCGATAAACACCTGCTGTTTTTATAAAAAAACAATAACTGATAATGCTGACAAAAAAGAAGAGCAAAAGGCCGGAGTTTTCTTTGTAAAACCTCCAGGCGAAACCTTTGAGTAAGATGTTTAACAGCGGCATCAAATAAATTTAAGAGATTTAGTTTCTATTAAAATTTCTCTCGTAACAGGGATCCCGGAATTTTCCAGAGGTTGATGTGAGGCCAGAATAAAATTAGTCCCGTAATGTTTATAATGTGCTGTGATCCATTTGTATAATATTTCCAGGGATGCGGTATCTACGGTTATCAGTGGTTCATCTAACAAGATCAATTGGGGTTTGCCCAGAAATGCAAGGGTAAGCGACAGTTTTTTAAGCATACCACTGGAATAGGTACCTATAGGTTGATCTATATAAGCCAGCATGTCCATACTTTCTAAGTACTGGTTTTGCTGACCAGATTCGGCCTCTTTCGCATCGGCAAACATGGTAACCAGCTCATTTCCGGTAAGAAATTCAGGAAAAACAGGCTCTGCTTCTGCAAAATTTACCAGCCTTCTATAGCTTCTCGGGTTCTTTTTCAGGTTAATCTGTTTATTCAGTAGAATGTCTCCATCAAAGTGAATAAGGCCTGCTAAAGATTTCAGTAAAGTGCTCTTTCCCGTGCCATTACCCCCTTTTAACCAGTAGATCCCGGGATCTACATTGAAATCTGGAATGTTTAAAACTGTATTGTCCTGATATTTTTTTTGAAAGTTGATAAATGTCAGCATAAATTTTAGAGGTGAGGCAGGAAGATTTGTTACAATGTTCTGCTTTCACCTTTCAAAAATTAGAACAATTTATGGTCTGCAACCGCTTTTGAAACCTTATTTTGAGGACTTAAGTATTGACTCAGTTTCTCAAAAATAGATTCATAGGTAGCCAGATCCGGAAATCCAAGTCCCATCCTGATCCCATAAACCGGTAGCTGTTTGTTTAAGTTCCAGTTTACCTCATTGTGGTAGATATTCAGTTCTTTTAAATAGGGTATGATCCCACTGATAGTAGAAGGCTTATT
>NZ_DATMRL010000566.1:0-4693 GCF_035566355.1 Pedobacter sp. | reverse complement strand
TCCAGGCCAGTTCAGAAAGCCATTTGTCTGCTTTATGCGCTACGGCTTGTGATACGGCATGGCGGATGCTGATGGTCCCGAAACGTAGATGGAGGCCAATATGTGTAGTCGCATCATCTGCCGGAAAATCCCGGCGCTGTTCATATTCCTGCAATTTCGAACTGAAATCTTTTGATGGAAATGAGATCGCAGTTGGGGAAAAACCAAGTTCTTCCAAGCTTGGGAGAGCGAGTGGTTCCGTTTTTAGCAAATTAGAAAAGTATTGGTGTGTAGGGTAGGCTTGTACGTAAAAATCGTCTAGTTTTTTGAGCCATTGCCGAAAATAAGGCGTGAAAACCGTATAGGGTTTTTTATCATCTTTAACGACTTCATCTTTTTCAAAGATGACCTGGTCTTTATAGGTATTGAAACTGATTTCTTCTGAACTTAGATATTCTGCAAGAGCGTTGTCTCTTTCCAGGGCATAAGGCTCATAGTCATGGTTAGCGACAACACATTTAACGGTATAAGAGCGGAGCAGTTCCGGCCATACTTTTTCTGGCTGCCCGTGTTTGATCAGGATGGAAGAGCCCAATTGGCTAAGTTCTGTAGAGAGTTTACTTAAAGTTTGATGGATGAAGGATACTCTGGCATCTGTTTTATCCTGTAGTTTGTCTAAAATATGGGTGTCGAAAATGAAGAGGGGCAATACGGGCAGGCCGGTTTTTAAAGCGTAGTACAATGCGGCATTATCTTCAAGGCGGAGGTCTCTGCGCAACCAGCAAATGCATATTTCTTGTGTTGTCATTCTGTAGGTGTATCGGCTTCTATTTATTGAAATGCTGCATAGCGTTAGGCGTGATAAATGTTATTTAGCGCACCATCCAGCTGGGTAAAGTTAAAAGTAAATCCGTAATCGAGTAATTTTTGTGCGGATGTATTGTTACTGATCAGCGCGACGGTACTCATCTCTCCCAAAATGGACTGTAATACGCTTTCGGGAACATGGATAGGCCAGACTGGCCTGTGTAATGATTTTGCAATGGACTTTGTTAGGGTTTGATTAGTTACCGGATATGGGGCACAGGCATTAAAAACACCCATCATTACTGGATGTTCAATGGCAAACAAGTAGATATTGATCATGTCTTTTATGTGGATCCAGGGTACCCATTGTTTTCCTGTACCCAGAGGGGCGCCAACAAAAAAGCGGATGGGTTTTTCCATGGATGCGAGCCCGCCTTCCCCTTTTTTTAAGATAAAACCGGTTCTGAGTTTAACAATTCTCAAGCTGAGGGATTTTCCTTTGTCTACTGCGGCTTCCCATTGTGCACAGCATTCTGCAAGGAAGCCATAGCCTTTTTCAGACTGCTCGGTTAGGATTTCGTCGCCGCAATCTCCGTAATAGCCTACGGCTGAAGCGGAGATAAAATCCTTTACCTGGTTGGGGGTTTCTTTCAGTGTTTTATAGAGAAGATTGGTAGAGAGGACCCGGCTGTCTATGATTTGCTGTTTTCGTTCTTTAGTCCATTTTTTATCGGCAATGTTCTCTCCTGCAAGATGTACTATGGTGTCGATCCCATCCAGACAGGAATGGTCTATTGTTTGTTTGTATACATCCCAGAGGTAAACTTGTATTTTTTTTGTTTTTACCGGCCTTCTGGACAATAGGGAAACGTTGTGTCCTGATGTTAACAGTGTTTTGATTAATTCTTTGCCAATCATTCCTGTGGCTCCGGTAAGTAGGATGTGCTTTTTCATCGCGATCTGATTTTAGCGTTCTAGAGCAGCTAAAGGTAACAACCTTTCACCAGCCAAATAAGTTTTAGAAAAATAAGCTTATTGAAAAAATCAATAATGCTCTTAGAGGACTGGACTCCTTGCCCCGCTGCGCTCCAGTGGCAAGGCGCCCTGAGGTCCTCTAAGAGCATTATTGATTTTTTATATGGCGCTTAGGGAGGGAGGTGAGCCAGGCAGGGTTGATTAGTAAAGTTTGCTTCCAGTTAGAGTTTATGGAAGTGGTAGTTAAGCGTATTTTTTCTATAAGACTTTATTTTAACATTTTATGCACCATGCATGGATTGTCCCTCAGTAAGCGCCTAGAAAAAATCAATGTTACTTAGAGGAGACCTCAGCTTTCGAAGCAGTCTGCGCAGCAACTGCGCAGAAAGCGTAGTCTCCGAAGAGTACATTTATTTTTTACGACAAGCTTAACCCATTATTTTTTACGACAAGCTTAACCTTTTTTGTTTTGTTAGTGTAAATATTACGTAGGATGCTAGTTTTAAGAAGCAAAATCCTATATTTTTGTGAGTTATCTAACATATCTAGTTCTGTATTGATGAAATCCAAAAAAATATTAGTTTGGTTTAGGAATGATCTCCGGTTGCATGATAATGAAATGCTCGTAGAAGCCATTGCTAAGTCGGATAGTATTTTGCCTGTTTACTTTTTTGATCCTCGTTATTTTGAACCTACTCCTCAGGGTACTTTTAAATCCGGTGCGCTGAGAACAAAATTTCTAATTGAAAGTGTACAGGCCTTAAGGATATCTTTTCAAAATCTTGGTGGTGATATTTTAATTTTAAAAGGAAAACCGGAAGAGCTGTTGCCTGAACTGGTGGAGCAATATGATATCGCCGAGGTGTATCATCACCGGGAGGTTGGCCCTGAGGAAACTAGGATATCTGCTTATGCGGAAGACCGCTTATGGAAATTAAGAATTAACCTGAGACACTTTATAGGGCATACTTTATACAATAAAGAAGATCTGCCTTTCCCGATCAAGGATATCCCTGATGCTTTTACACAGTTTAAAAAGAAAACGGAACGCGATGCTATTGTAAAAGCATGTTTCCTGGCTCCGGAAGTGATTTCTTTTGAAGAAGCAGAAGACTGGGGACAGGTTCCGGCTCTTGAAGAACTGCTGCAGGAGATGTCTATAGATGAAACAGAACTTTTCCCATCCATTTTTGGTGGTGAACCGGAAGGATTAAAGCATTTAAAACAACTGCTTGAAGAAGGATCTGAGGTATATCAGAAAGTACCTGCGAAACTGAGTGCTGGTAAACAAGGGTTTTCCTCAAAGCTTTCAGCATGGTTGTCTTTCGGCTGTTTGTCTCCCCGTATGGTGTATTGGCTCGTGAAAGATGCAGAAGATAAATATGGTGCAAACCCTAACTTTAACCAGATTTTGCTTGGCCTTTTATGGAGAGATTACTTCAGGTTCATGTTTAAAAAACATGGGATGGATTTCTTTAATGATGCCGTACTGGAGTTTGATCAGGCTCCGCTGACGGAAGAGGAAGGGGGAAGATGGTTGCATTGGATGAAAGGGCAAACCGGGAACCTGCTTATCGATAAGTATATGGGCGAACTGAATCAAACTGGTTTTATCCCGCATTCAGCCCGTTTGCTTACCGCTACTTTTTTGATTCACGTCCTGAAAATCAATTGGGTAAGAGGTGCTACCTATTTTGAAGAAAGATTAATTGACTATTCTCCTGCCAGTAACTGGTGCAACTGGGCTATTGTGGCTGGAGGTGGTAAAGATCAGGGCTCTAAAAAAAATACTTTCGATCTGGACAAACAATTCAAATTGCTGAATGTCCAGATTTCAGATCTTCCGGCAGCACTTTAAATTTTTTATCGGCCTTGAAATGCATTGAAGGCCGTTGCTCCAATAAATGTTAAACAAAAATTGCATTTTAGACAAAGTTGTTTAACATTTGTTGTAAATATATTGTGAGAAAATTTTCAATAAGTGACATAGAGGGTCTGATTGGTATCAAGGCTCATACCATTCGTGCATGGGAAAGCAGGTATAATTTTGTGCCGCCGAAGAGAACTGCTACGAATATCCGGTATTATGATGAGGAGGATCTAAAGATGCTTCTAAACATTGTTGCGCTTAATGAAAATGGCTATAAGATCAGTAAGATTGCAAAAATGAGTAAAAAACAGATCGCAGATCTGGTTACACAACTCAAAAGGGACTGGAACAATGATGTCGTTCAGGTGCTTAATCTTTCTGACGCCACCCTTAAATATGATGAAGTCGCCTTTTCTACTATTCTTTCCGGATGTATAAAGGAAATGGGCTTGATCAAAACCATGGACGAAGTGCTGTTCCCCTTTATGAAAAGAGTAGGTATGCTTTGGCAAACCGGAACAATAGATCCTTCCCATGAACATTTTGCCTCTAACCTGATCCGCGATCAGATCATTGTTTGCATCGACAAAATAAAAAAACCACACAAAGAGGAGCCAAAACGATTTTTGCTGTTTCTGCCTGAGGCCGAAATGCATGAAACGGGTTTGCTCTTTGCCAGATATCTGTTAAAAAAATGTGGACATGATACTTTGTATCTGGGTTCTGAAATTCCATATGCTGATGTTAAAAAAGTAGTCGAATCTTATAAACCTGACTATGCCTTTATTGTAATGACTTCACTTAATCTTGGAAAGGATCTCAATAAAATCATTGAAAAAGTAATGAATCATTTGAACGTCCCGCTGCTGGTTGGGGGAAGTTTAATCGCTGAATTTGACATTCTGGTTAAGGACCATCTTGTCCCGTTAAGGAATGTTTGTGATATGGTCGAATTTCTGGAAGAAATATAAAGAAGTTTGCCTGTTTTATAAGGTAAAATCCTAATTTTGCTACACTTATAGTAAATTCATAAATGATGGATAATTTATCTTATCTCAGCGG
>NZ_DATMRL010000565.1:0-5095 GCF_035566355.1 Pedobacter sp. | reverse complement strand
TTTATCTGTTTTTTCTTCTCTGTTGTATTTTTCGGTGATGCTTGCCCATACTTGTGGATCGGCCGATACCTGACTTTCGTTTTTCGAGAGGGCTTCTGCGGCATCTTTGATTTTAAAATACAGGATTTTATTTTCCGGGCTCTGATCTATCCATTGCAGAAATTCAGCCGTTTCTTCCTCACTGGTCTTTCCTTCAATGTATTTTAGTATGAGTGTGTATGTTGCTTCGTCCTGTTTCATTTGTGTGTTTTATACCAGGAAGACGATGAGCTTTTAAAAACTACGTACTGATTGGAGAAAAAAAAATTTTTAATCACCTGGAAAGGTGCAGAACGGTATTGGTTTTTTACAGGAGGAAGTTGAAAAGCATGCTGACGTTACGCAGGGCAAGCTTTAACTGCTTCATCCCTTTGTACACATGGGTTTCCACTGTTCGTGGAGAGATGTTGAACTCTTCGGAGATTTGAATGGTTTTTTTGCCGTAAATGAATTTTGAGATAAGAATTTCACGGCATTTATCTGGCAGGCTTTCCAGTGCTTGAAATAGGGCGGCTTCATCTTCATTTAATAATAAACTCTGATGGTTTGAGGGATCGTAATAGCTGAGTTCGTCTAAATTGAGGCGAAGGATCTGATCTACATATTTTCCGTGTACGTTTTGAGATTTAACGTAATCGAGGTATTTGTTCTTGATGGCTTTGTAAACGTAATGTTCCAGCTTTCCGGCAATGGTGAGGGTGCCGCATTTTTTTAGCAACTGCAGGAATACATCTTGTACTAAGTCTTTGGCTTGCTCTTGAGAAACAAACTTTGCAGCATAGTGAACCAATTTGGCGTAGTGTGCGATAAAAAGATCGTGCACATCTGTTTCGGTTAGATGTTTGGTATCCATCATCAGTTGGTTTTAGGTTAGCCCGATTGAAAACTAAACTAGCCACTGAATCCAAAAATAAAATGAAAAGATTAAGCACAAACGTTTGAGTTGGTGTTGTGGACTGAGGCTGAAATTGGGTTTGTGTTGTCTAAAAGAGAAATTTTTGTGGTTTAAGGGTAAAGTGAGATATGGATGTTGGGCGTTTTGGGGTTTTTGGTGGGGGCTTATTGCTGGAATTTGGTGCGTTTTTGATTTTGGGTTGGAAATGGGGGACTGGATTTGGGATTTTTACGAAAAAATAAGGAAGTCCGGGTTGTTCAGACAAACGTTTGCGTTAAATATTTTAGCTGAATATTGAGTGTAAAAGGGGGGGTGGGTGGGTGAAAATATGTTTTCAGATCTCTCTGGACCTTCCGCGAAGAGCTTCAGGCCCTGAGGTTCGATCTTGAAAACATATTTTTTGGGTGCAGACCGGATTTCTTGGTTAAAGGAAGGCTTTTAATTGATGCCCTTTTTTAGCTGACTGCGGATTTTTTTTACGAAAGTAAGGGGAACTTCTGCAAAATCTGCTGCTTGTTTATCAGTAAAGTCTAATTTTGAGATTAGTTTTTTCACAAAATTTTCGTTGCCAATCTTGATTCCTTGTTCGATATTCAGCATTTTTTCTGTTTCTATAATTCCCATTGTTTAATGATTTTGTTGTTATTTATTTATTGGTGATTGTGGGATTTTTTATAATTACCTGCTAACATCTATAATTAATCCGCCCCCCAGTGAAGTCTGCTGATAGATTTTTCTAATGGATCTTTGGAAGAATTTAAGATGTCCATAGATGAATTCAAATACAATCTTGCCCTCGTAGCTTAAAATAAACTTATTGACATCAAACTCTATCTCTTCTTGACCTATAGTGGCAAAGGATTTTTCTGGTCTCCTTTCTTGATGGAAGACGGTCCTTAAGTTTTCGTTTGCGAAGGTAGTTATCGTTGATGATGTGGGGTTAGACTTTAAAAATGTTAAAATCTCCTCGATTTCTTCTTCAAACGGATGTTCATTTACATACATATCTTTATAGTACTGTTCTAAAAAGGGTAGTAGGTCTTTTTCAACAATTTCTGGTTTTAGTGTCCAGATATATTTTTCACCAGTTTTATCGAGGTTGAATGAAGTAGGATTGTCTACTAAAGTATTTACAATTTCTTCTATTGAGGTTTCGCTCTTTGTTTGTAGTTCTTCTACTGATTTAACTGGAATGCTAAATTTTGTAATAATTCCTGTTCTTAGATATCTTCCCATTGTTTAATTATTTTGTTGTTAGTTAATGTTGTAAAGGTATGTTTAATAATTAACGGTGTCAATATTTATTTAAAAATTAATATTTGATATTTTTATGATAATATTGTAGGGTTTGCCAAAATTTTGATCGAGAGAATGAAAGGCATAGGGGTTATGCCGCGGGGCTGAAGATGGTGTATTGGTACAGGGTACATAATAAAAAGGCCAAATCATTTGATTTGGCCTTTTTATTATGTACCGCTTTCTGCGGAAGTGTATATATTTTTAATTGCTGATTTCTTTTAATTGGCTGCGGATTTTTTTTACAAAGGAAATTGGGGCGTCTGCAACTTTAGCAGCTTGGGCATCTGAAAGGCCTAATTGGAGAATTAGGTTGGCCACAAAATGTTCTTTTTCTTGCGATCTCCCAATCTCGATTCCTTGTTCGATATTCAGCATTTTTTCTGTTTCTATAATTCCCATAGTGATTTATGTTGGGAAAATATGTTTTCTGATCGCGCTGAACCTCCAGGTTCTAAGGTTCGATCTCGAAAACATATTTTCTTGGGTGCAGACCGGATTTCGTGTATTTGGCTGTGGTTATAAGGCTTCAATTTCTTTGATGGTGAGTTTAACGGTTTTAGAAATAAAATCTATAGCCAAACCTTTATTTTTGAGTTCACGGGCTATTTCTTTTTTTTCTTCAAGGGCTTTGGCCTGTGCTTTTTCTATTCCTTTTTCAATCCCTTTCTCTAACCCTTGTTCTATTCCTTTTTCTAATCCTTTTTGTTCACCTTTTTTGTAAAGGAAATCTTTTTCTTCTTTAAAAAATGTGCTTACTGATTGCATAGCTTGTTGAAATTGTTGTTCAATACTGGTTCGCAATTGTACGAAGATACGTAATTGCTGGAAATATCTTTTTTTGGCGAAATCACTTTTTGATTTTTCTTGTACTTGATCTATAATGGCTTGTATGGCTTTATCTTTGTCGTCCTGGCCGAAATCGCCGAGTATACCCAGCATTTTTATTTCCGGATTTTCTGATCTTAAGAATAGCTTATAGTCAATTTCTGAGATGCGTATCAGGTTGTAATTGAATTTAAGGTTTTCGGCGTCTATGGAGGTTGCCATTGTTGGTTTATTCTTTTTGAGGAAGATGACATATTGTTTTATGGGCATTTCGTATTTGCGCATGAGCATGATGTTGTATTCTGCCATGCGGTATACCATTTCATTTTCATTGGGAACTTGAAATTCCACGTGAAGAACATACTTGTTTCCGTTTGTATCTGTTACTTTTTTTAATGCATCTGCTTTTCTTTCTTTGGTGTGTTGGATGTCGTCTGGTATTTCTTCAGTCATAGAGAGGTTCAGCCCGAGGATGTCTTTGATCACTGTTGGTAGTGTGATTTCAAGGTGCTCCTTCAGGATTTTATCGTATTTGTTGCCCTGTTGACTTTCATTTGATGCTTTTTCTCCCGTTTTTTTGATTTTTCCCATTGGTTATTGCTGGTTGTTGGGGCTAATGTAGATGTAGTATTTTTAAATAAAAAATTTTAACCTGAAAAATCATTATATTTAATTTAAAGAAATAATAATTGGTAATATTGTGTTGAATGAAGCGGTGTGGTTGCTGGTTCGAAAAAAAATAAAAAATATTTTCAATCCTTGTACCCCTTTGGCCTGAGTTGTTCTTTATGGTATTAATTGGGGAAGATAAAACCTCGTTATGTTATGACAAAAGAAGAAGCTAAAGCATTGATCTTAAAATATAATTCGGGCTTGTGTTCGGATGGAGAGCGGGAGTTGGTGGAGGACTGGTATAGCCAGTTTGCTATTGATGAGGCTTCTGGCCTGTCTGAGTCTGATTTTGATCAGATTGGTGTGGAAATGTGGGCTGGGTTGCCGGATGAGGCTAAAGGAAATGTTGGAAGGAGCAGAACGGTTAAGTTATGGCCTCGGATTGCGGCGGCTGCTGCTGTTCTTTTGGTTGTGGGATTGGGTGTTTTCTTTTATAACTACTATACTAACACACTTCGTCATCATAACGCAGGTCAGGATCTCGGACTCGCTGGTCACGACCTTAACCCTGGCTCTAATAAAGCTTACCTGATTTTATCGAATGGTAAACGTGTATCCTTAACTGATGCTGCTAATGGTGCCATTGCTAAAGAGGCGGGTGTAGAAATTACAAAAACTGCTGATGGGAAAGTGGTTTATGCTCCACGTCATCCTGACCCGTCAGAGCTGCGAAGCAAATTTAGTTCGGGATCCCGGACTGGCTATTCGGACGTTCTCAACACAATCGAAACTCCGAAAGGAGGTCAGTATCAGGTCCGGCTCCCTGACGGATCTAAAGTATGGCTTAATGCCGCCTCTAAATTGATTTATCCGGTTTCCTTTACTGGGCGTGGGCAACGGGAGGTTACTTTAAGCGGCGAAGCCTATTTCGAGATTGCTAAGGATAAAAGCCATCCTTTTCATGTTAAGACCCTAAAACAGGATGTGGAAGTGTTGGGAACTCACTTTAATATCAACAGTTATGCGGATGAACCGAATATTAAAACAACACTGCTTGAGGGTAGTGTAAAAGTGAATGACGCGATCCTCAGACCCGGCCAGCAGTCTGTCCTTGCCGGTGGTAAGATCAAAGTTGTTCCTGCGGATCTTGAGGAGGCTGTTGCCTGGAAAAATGGCTTGTTCCGTTTTGAAAATGCGAATCTGCCTACTGTAATGCGGCAAATTGCGCGGTGGTACGATGTGGACATCGTATATCCTGCTCAGATGCCTGCAGGGACCTTTACGGGAGAGGTTTACCGCAATATGACCGCTTCTAAAGTGCTGGATGGTTTAGGCTTTACGGGCGTAAAGTTTAAAATAGAAGGGAAAAAGATCATCATTACCCATTAGAACCAACCTATGTTATCAACTATATACTAACCGACA
>NZ_DATMRL010000564.1:0-7933 GCF_035566355.1 Pedobacter sp. | reverse complement strand
CTAAAGACCACAATTAAGAATAAGCTGTACACAATAATTTTATCTGATCCCACAATTTCGTTTTTCATTCCATTACAATTTTATCGTTCATCTCCTAATTAATTAAGAAGCGAATTTTAAAAAAGCAACTGTTAACAACTGTTAATTGAGACGAATCAGTTAAATTTTGCGGCCAAACACCCATTTTTTGGGGATCAATAACAGTTAATGCGCCTAAACCGGATGGGCTGATCTGATCATTAGACAAGAAATGCACTAGGTGACTTTCCAAACTGCTTTTTAAACGTAAAAGAAAAATGAGAAAGGTCTTCAAAACCCAACTCCAGGTACACCTCAGAGGGCATTCGCTTCTTTTCTTTGATCAGATAATAAGCTTCCTTCAACCGGCGCTGTAATAGCCAACGGCTAGGTGTTATACTGAATATCTTTTCAAAATCGCGTTTAAACGTAGAAAGACTTCTACCTGTTAAATAAGAAAACCTTTCGAGGCTCACATTAAAATGAAAATTCTTTTCCATAAAAGCCCCCAGATCTATTTTATAAGGCTCCGAAAAATCAAATAAGATATTTTTCAAAGCAGGATCATATCTTAGTAAAACCAACAGTGCTTCCTTTTGCTTAAGTCTTAAAAGTTCAATCGCGCTCGTTTCATTCAGCAAAGGCTCGTATGCCATCATCGAATTCATAAATCCTATAATTGATGCTTCTTTTGGCAAGCGGATAAATGCAGCTGTATTGGTTTTCTCTTCCGCCTTATAACCGTACTCCAGACTAAAATCCCTCAGCATTTTATCATCAAAAAAAATAGAAAGAGACTTGAATTCTCCCTGATCAGGTGGATACTTAACAAATTTCAACAGATGGTTTTTCCTTGCCGAGTACAATTCACCCTTTTTAAACTGAACTTTCTTTTGTCCATCATTTAATTCCATGATTCCCGATATAACCATCCCCAAGCTGTGCCCCTGTACAAACTGCTCCCCTTCCCTAAACTCAGAGAAATGGCAGGAATAGTTAATCGGGAAAAGATCTCTTTCTATCATTTTTTCTAGCAATAAAACGCTTAAATTTAACAATTATTCCAGGACTGCTTTAGGTTCCAAATAGGCTTCCAAACCATATGCCCCAAATTCTCTGCCGATACCCGATTGTTTAAAACCACCAAAGGGTGCCTGAGGATCATGAGAAAAACCATTAATATTAATTCTTCCAGCTGAAATTTGCGCTGCTACACGATTTGCACGTAATGTATCTGAGGAACTGATATAAGCTGCCAACCCATAAGTCGTGTCGTTGGCTATTGCAATCGCATCCTCTTCAGATTTGTAAGGAATAATAGATAATACCGGACCAAAAATTTCTTCCCGGGCAATACGCATCTCATTATTTACATTTGTAAAGATCGTAGCTTTCACAAAATTACCCGCTTCCAAACCATTTGGCTGCCCTTCACCTCCCACTAAAAGTGTAGCGCCCTCCTCTTGTCCAAGCCTGATATAACTTTGCACACGCTCATATTGTTTTTTACTAACCAAAGGCCCTACATGCGTATCTTTATCCTGAGGATTTCCCACTTTCACACTTTCAGCAGCAGCCTTCGCTATGGCATTTACTTCTTCCAGTTTATCTTCCGGAACCAATAAACGGGTGGGTGCAATACAAGCCTGTCCACTATTCATATAGGCACCTAAAACAGCCATGGGAATCACTGTATTTAAATCTGCGTCATCCAGGATCACATTCGGTGATTTACCACCTAGTTCCAGTGTAACCCGTTTCATCGTGTCAACAGCACCCTTAGCGATGGTTTTACCTACTGCTGTTGAACCTGTAAAAGATATCTTGGCAATATCGGGATGACCGGTCATTTCAGCACCTACAACAACTCCAAGACCATTTACAATATTCCAGACCCCGTCAGGCAAGCCGGCCTCATGAAAACATTCTGCAATAAGTTGTGTTTGCAATGCACTCATTTCACTTGGTTTGATCACAACAGTACAACCAGCAGCAATTGCAGTGGCCAGTTTATTGCAAATAAAACTGTTGCTGGCATTCCATGGAGTAATGATACCTGCAACACCCAAAGATTCTAAACGCACTTTTGAGTGGCCAACCCTTTTTTCAAAGTCAAACTCCCGCAAGGTTTCAATCATGGAAGAAAAAGCATGTATTGCATGCTGTGTACTGGCCTTGCAAAACTGGAAAGTACCGCCATACTCCAACACCATAACGTCTATCAGTTCCGCTTCTCTTTTGCTCACCGCAGCTTGTAGCTTCTGCAGGTAGCTTATGCGTTCTTCCCTGGTCGTTTTAGCAAAACTTTTAAACGCTTCCTTTGCAGCGGCAATCGCCATGCGTGTATCCTCTTCATCACCCAGTGTTACCGTTCCAATTTTTTGATTATTACTGGGGTTAATAAGGTCGAAAGTTTCTGTTCCATGAGGTGTCACAAATGCACCGTTGATGTAAATCTGATTAATATTTTTCATCGTCTGATCGTTTTTGATATACACAAAGATCAGGTGATTATCCAGAAGATTGTTTTGTTAAAACGGTCAAAGTTGCTTTGCTGAAACGGTCAGCAAACACGATAAAAACAGATGCAAAAGACTGTTTTTAAAAACCGAAATGGCTATATTTAAAAAAAATGGCCGTGATGTACTCATGCTCGTCAGCTTGCTTATTTGGTCGTGATCCTACTGAATATTCAATTTTTAAATTTCTTAAAGGAGAACTGGTCTGGAACCAGAGCATATTGGTTTGATATGCACGCGCAATGATGCCAAAACCGTTGCGCCATGAGTGCGCCTTTATTCAATAAAAAGGCGCACTCATGGCGCATTCATACAAAGCGAATATAGAGCCGCTTCCGGTGACGTCCTAGCCTATTCTAAACCTACCGGCTTCTTAAATTAAATTTGTATCTACCACAAAAACCCGGAAATTACAGAACAATTCTAAGTAGCTACGAAAAATACCTCTGGCTTCGGGGAAATATCCTTAGTTTCGGGCTTTCTTTTCAACTTTAAACTTTGCATCGAATGTCTAAAATCAAAATATTGCTGGTCTTGTCTTTTGCATTAGTGGTTTACTCGCTGCTCACTTTAATAAAAACCGGATTTTCATTATCCAATATAGCTATTTTTGTGGGGAGTGGTTTACTCACCGCATATATATTACTGAATAAACGGATCAATAGACCCTAAACGGTACAACTGTGATCCCGGAGTCTTGCCGGGATCACAAAAAATTAAAACTTAACTGTAAAATTAGCGGAAAAAGAACGAGGCATCTGTGCTTGTCCAAATGGGCCCCAATATTGTTCGTTACCCAGATTATCAGCTTTCAATCCTATCCTGTATGATGGGCGGTCATAAAATGCTGTTGCTCCCAAGACCACAAACGAAGGTATAAGGAGTGTATTGGAATCATCAAAGAAACTTTTGCTCGCATAATTTCCACCAGCGCCAATACCTGCGCCTTTAAGGAGGCCCTTTGAAATGGTATAACTGGCCCACCCATTGAACATATTTGCTGGCGTACTGTAAGGACGTTTTCCTTGCACGTCTACATCTGCCTTGGTATAAACACTTTTATTATAGGCATAACCCAGCATAATATTAAAACCGCTAAAAGGGTTGGCAATCAGTTCTGCCTCTATACCTTTACTGCTCTGGGTAGCGTCCTGAACAGAAAAATTCGGATTGGTCGGATCTGCCCTTAGTTTATCTTTTACTAAAATAGTATAGTAACTTAATGTAGCAGATAAACGGTTACCGAAAGTTTCGAGTTTTAAACCTCCTTCATATTGGTAAGCCTGCTCTGGTTTGAACAATTTGCCGTCCCGACTTTTTTGGCCATATCCATAGCTAAAACCATTCTGATAGTTCCCAAACACAGACAATTGATCCTTCAGGAGCTGATAAATCAAACCAACTTTAGGCGACAGTTTGGTTTGAGAAAAACCTTCGGCTGTGATGCCAGAATTTAAATCGCGGATACCTTTATCCTGGTAATGGTCAATCCTTAAAGAAAGCATAGCGATTAAACGATCTGTAACGTTAATCACATCGGCTGCATAAGCTGCATAATTATTCGTGCGCTGATCCGAAGGAGAAGCCGGAATGGTGTCTAAGGCTTTTTGCAGGTTTGCTTTGGAGATAAACGGCGTAGCGGGCAATTTGTAATTGATGACATCGTACTTGCTGCTCAGATAGTAGTTGGGATCCTGCACATAGCCGGTATAATCTAGTCCTAGTAAAATACGGTTTCTAACCGATCCGATATGCAGATCTCCGTTAAAGTTTTGCTGAATCTGCACAGTATGATAATGATCAGATAACCTCCCAACCGAACGCTGTAAGGAATCGCCGCTCATGACCATCGGGTTCATAAAGTATTGTTTGGGTGCATCTACCCCATTAACGGTATACAAGGTCTGTGAAGTCCATTGGTCACTGATCTTATAATTGGCTTGTAAGTAAACATTATAGTTCAATAAGCGGGTATCTACATCATTACTGGAGTAAGAACGGTTATAGCCCAAGCCGACATCCTTTAAACTCTTATTGGTCCAAAGTGCTGTATTTTGAAAATTGTAAGATGAAATAGCTGCAGTATGCCGCTGGTAAAGCTCAGTCTATCGTTGGCTCTATAGGTAAAGCTTGGTGCAATGAGATAATTTCTTTCAAAGCCCGAGTCCATAGAACTTCCCTGGCTGTGAAAGGCCGTATTTATCCTCAGCAATGCACGTTTATCTTCACTTACCGGGCTATTAATATCGGCCGTGATCCGGTTTAAGCCGAAGCTTCCACCGGTATAACTGATCTCTGTATGTGCCGTATCAAAAGGTTTCTTGGTCACTCTGTTGACCAGGCCTCCATAAGAAACCATGCCCGAGCCAAACAAAGTACCAGATGGACCTTTGATGACCTCAATACGTTCTACGTTGGCTGGATCAATAGCGGAATACTGATAGGCAGAAACCCCATTCCTAATAAAGTTGCCTGTAATAAAACCACGCATAAAGGTATATGCCCGCCCATTTGCTGCCTGAAGTAAGGTAGAGGTTCCAGCTGCATTTCTAAGTGCACTTTTGTAGTCAACAACAATTTGCTCTTTCATCACTTCATTAGAGATCACCGAATACACCTGGGGATTTTCCAGGTTTTTAAGTGGCATCCGGGCTACGTATTCTGTTTCCTTTTTTGCAAATTTAGCATGGCCAGAAGTTACAACTACTTCATTTAGCTGGTTCTTAGACAACTTCAACTGGATAAATACATTAGACGTCTTTCCAGCTTGTACCGTTACTTTTTCCTGTTGTGTTTGGTAGCCGACGAGAGAAATTTTAAGTTCATAATGTCCAGGTACCAGATTTTTAATTTCAAAATAGCCGTCTTCATTCGCAAGCGTACTTTTTGAAGAGCCGGCCACTTTTATACTCACACCAGATGCCGGTTTTGTATCAGTTGTGGTTACAAGCCCCGTAATGATTCCTGTTGAGGATTGTGCAAGAGCCGCATTTAAAGAACTCATTAAGGTCAAGACCACGAAAAAAGGCAAAACCAGTAGTTTTGGTAAAGTTGTTTTCATTTTTACCCTTACTTTTTAACCTCAAAACTATAAGTAGAACCTTGCCAAAGGGCTTTATATTGATTTCCGTTTGCTTCGCCTGGATCCTTACTGAAATTACTGGCCTCCAGCACATATTTTCCTGGCCATAAAGGGACGAAACTTATGGTTCCATCTTCAGCCGTTGTGAATTCTCTTGACCAGCCAGATGGTGAAAATACCTGAACCGTACTGCCTGCTTTTGCATTTTTTTGGTGTAGCACTTTTACTTTAACTGCGGCACCGGTTTTCCAGGATGTACCTTCCAAAGGAAACACCTGAAGCTCATTGGTACTGGACGCGGGGTCAATCTGATTGGTGGTTTTGCCTACAAATACATGACTGCTGGCCAAAAACTCATATTGTGTCCCTTCATGAAGGTCTTTTGACTTATGGCTGATCTGCAAACTGTAGATACCATCTTTCTGCGGGGTGAAGGAAGCTTGAGAAACGTTTTCTCCAATGGTGGTAGGAAGTTGTGTTTTAGTTCCATCCGG
Organism: Pedobacter sp.; assembly: GCF_035566355.1. Classification (GTDB taxonomy): domain Bacteria; phylum Bacteroidota; class Bacteroidia; order Sphingobacteriales; family Sphingobacteriaceae; genus Pedobacter. The sequence continues at coordinate 1,820 of NZ_DATMRL010000564.1, read as the reverse complement.
GCCAATCAGCCAAAGGGTTAAATCCTTCAAATCTGAATACCATTTTTCTACCTTGTCCCGCTCACCCTGACCATATTCGCCGAAATAAACTTTAACGTCTTGTGCCTGGCCTATTTTACCTTGAGCTGTAGTTTCAATCCATACTGCATGGGCGGAGAGTTGATTAGCTATTGCAATAAACAATAGCATGATGAAGAGTGGTTTTAGTGTTTTCATTTTTACTGATTTAATTTTATTATTATTTAGATTTAATCTAATTAGAGGCAAATCTATATAAACTTTCCTTAAATCAAGAGATTATTTTTAATGATTCTAAATAATTATGACTAGCTTTGGGGCAAGAGTTAATCGAAATTTAAAATAGAATTCATAAAACAACAATAAATTAGATTAATCCGCTCTCTTACCCTAATCTCTCTCGCTATGGAAAATCAACAAAAAACAGAAAACGTGGCTCCGCAACAAAAGACCAACGAAGAGTTGTTTAAAAAAGCTGCTGAACTGAAAAAGAAGAATGTTGAGATACAACAGAAATTGGTCGAATTGAAAAAAAGGGCCGATGAAATACTTCACCCCGGCCCTTCTAAAGTTTAAATTATTTTCTGATCTGCCAGGTCTGCTCAATGATTTACCTGGATTCATTATAGACCTGGAATTCTGCAATTGATGGAGCCGTATCATAGGTTTGGATAGAGATACGGACTTTATCGCCCTTAACTTTATCAAAGCGGTGTAACTTTACCCTGTTGGGGTTTTCTCCTTCAAAAAGCAGTTTCCAGACTTTATTATCATAATACTCTAATTTATATTTTTTTATGTTAGGCCTGCTTTCATAAACAATTACAGTATTAAATGTTTCGGGGCTGCGGAAATCGATCTCGTACCAAGGTTCTTTGACTCTGGAATTTGATTGCCATGAACTGTGGAAATCATCGTCGTTCGCGAAGTCCATTATATTCATATCCTCGCTCCAGCTGGAATTTGCAGGCTGGTTCCTGGCCAGGTTGGTGGAAATAATTGGCGCTCCTGTGGCTTTAAATGTAGCAGGTACCGGATTGTTTTTATACAACTTTCCAATTTCTTTTAAGGCAGCAATAGCGTTATCATCAAACAGGCCCTCTTTATTTGGAGCTACGTTCAGGATAAAATTACAGTTTGCTTTGTTCAGAGGAAGAAGTGTCTCGTTAACCAGTTTCTCTGGGTTTTTAACCGCTGTTTCCGGAAAATCACTTTTCCAAAACCAGGAACTTTGCAGGGGAAGACAGGCTAAAGCGGGCATGGTATTGGTTTCTTTAGAAAGGTGCTGTCCCGCGCCCATTTCATAGGTTTTGATATCGGTATAATACAATCCGTCTGAAGGGTATTTGGCGCCGTTCAGGTCCATCATAATACAGTTGGGCTGCAAAGATTTGACCAGCTTATAGATTTCTTCAAAAGGAACATCATCGTAAGATATTCTGGACCATGGTGCGTCCCAACCATCAATGATCAGCGCTTCTACAGGACCATAATTGGTCAATAATTCGGTGAGTTGCTTTTTGATCATTTCGATATGACTGGGTACAATCTCATTAGGGCGTAGTTTATGATGGGTATCCAGGATAGAATAATACAGCATCACCTTCAATCCGTTTTTCCGGAAGGCATCTGCAAATTGTTTAACCACATCCTTTTTATATGGGCTGTTCATCACGTTGTAATTTGTTGATTTGGTATCCCAGATACAAAATCCACTATGGTGTTTTGTGGTGATACAGCCGTAAGTCATATTTGCTGATTTAGCGGCTTTGGCCCATTGGTCTGCATTGAGTTGAGTGGGG
>NZ_DATMRL010000563.1:0-8552 GCF_035566355.1 Pedobacter sp. | reverse complement strand
GGTGATTAATTAGTTTCTCATTAAAATTTCGCCAATAAAACCTACACTGTAACCAGAATACGGAGCAGCAGCCAAAATGGTGAAGCGCAGATACCTGGCGGTAGTTAATGAAGGCAGATTTAAAGTTTGTTTTCTCGCTGTATTTTTAATATCCACAGCATACGTACCCTTATCTATCCAAGTCGTATTATCCGAACTCGTTTCCAATTTAACAGAAGTGGTATTGCCCCCTAGAGTTTGATAATTAGCAGCCGTTGGAAAGAAGTAATCCAATCCGGAAAAATTAATCTCTCTTCCAAAATCAATACTTATCCATTGTGGCAACGATTGTGTAATATTACTTAACCAATACGTTCCCAGAGTATTCCCATCTACAGCTCTTCCGGCCACGTTGCCTCCGTTTGTAGATGATGCAGTGGCTGTCAGGGTATATCCCGTATGGTCCACATACACCGCATCACCAGTGTTAAACACATAATACACTACCCTGCGTGTCTTTGGATCCTGTACTTGCCCATCAACCGAGGCAATAGCCAGCGGAAGAACGTAGGCAGTACGCGCTTTTAATACGGTCTGAAAACTAAGATTCAACACCGCCGATTCTGAAATATTGGTTCCAGCCGGGATGGCCACGGTTGATTTGTAAAAAAGATAGCTCGACGTAGGAAGTAACCGCGCACTGCTGCCATACTTCGCTCTATATTCAGCAATTTTTGTGGTGTCCGCTGTGAAAGTCACGTAATGCACATCCGAGGAAGTGGCGCCTTGCAACACAGCTTTCATCTCGGTTGTAACTAACGTTGTATTTTTAATATCTAATGCGCTTGCCACTACCTCTGTTGATACCGGCAGATTAAAGCTTACACGCCCTTCTGCAAGGACTTCGCGACTGGATTTGTCTTTTTTACAAGCCATAAACAATAGTGCTACCGTGCATATTGCCAGTAAATTCAATTTATATGTCTTCATTTTTTGAATTTTATATTTATGGGTTCTGTATCATGTCAGGGTTAAACGCCAACACTTGGATGGGTATTTGCAGCGTATATTTGCTGCTATGTGGCTCTAACGTAGCGATCACAGTATTCTGCGAATTAGTTCTGGTTACAGCAGGCATTTTGTTTTCCGTATCTAATCGTCGCATATCAAACCACCGTAAGCCGTGGAAAGGTAATTCGCGCCTTCTTTCCGCGAGTACCTCATCCAAAACCTCATTCTGAATGGTCGAATTAAAATCTCTGCTAGCAACTGGTGTACCTGTATACCGATTTCTGCGCACTTCATTCAGGTGGGCAAGTGCTATAGTCAGATTATTACTTCTTGCCGCACCCTCAGCTGCAATTAAATGCATCTCTTGTACAGTCGTGCCGGAATTCGTTAACTGAAAAGCCTGTGTAACAACAGCAGCATAAAACAAGGTTGCCCCTCTTACATTACTGGCCCAATTATAATATAAAACTGTTCTTCTGGCATCATTACTGGCGAACATACTTTTTAATTCAGCAGATATCGGCAATGCCAGGGCAAGAGAAGACCTCCCGTAAATCACATCCGGATGCGACACTACATTGGTCGTGGTCGGAAAGGATGCAGAATTGGTTAAATCAATCATCACAGCTTTAGTATTGGCCAGAGCGAGCTCAGCATATCGTTGTGCTTCAGAATATTCCCTTCTGTACAGGTAAACCCGTGCCAATACGCTGTATGCAGCCGCTTTTGAGCCACGAAACCTGGCGTTACTGTTATCTTCGGGAAGGCTGGGGATTGCCCCATTGATGTCATCAATGATATGTTTGTGCATTTCAGCCGTTGTACTTCTAGCCGGTGTTTTTTGACTTACATCGTCTGATGTGATATAAGGCACAGCCAGGTCGGTCGCTGCAGTTGCTGCATTATATGGCTTAGCATATTCGTTCACCAGGTAGAAATAAGAATGTGCACGGCCTAATAAGGCCTCGGCTTTAAGACTACTTTTCTGCGATGCAGTGCCGCCTCCAGCAGCATCAATACCTAACAAAACGGTATTGAACAGACTAATGCGTCTATAGTGCTCACCCCATAAATAGGTCATCGTACTTACATCAGTAGTAAACTGTGGTGCCCAGGTATAAACAAGTTCCGCAAGGGTGGTTGGTGGCGTATTGACGTTCTGCATATCAATATTGTCCGTCATGTAATTCATAAGATTATCACCCGTCGTTTCACTAACGAGCACATTACTATTTAACCACAAATCGAAGTCACTAGTTGTCTTCAGCAATTGCTTCCCCTTTGGTTCGACATCCAGATATTTCTCACAACCGCTAAAAGCCAGACAGCAAAGCAGCAGTTGAATGACTATATATTTAAATTTTTTCATCAGAGTATAATTTGTTTTTATCGGTAATGAAGCTATCATGAGCATATTATTGTTGTTTGCGAGTGTTTACTCATGATGGTTTCATTCGTATAAATTTTAAAAATTAGTGAATAAACCCAATGTATAAGTCGGGGTTACATACGGTTTCGCATAACTTCCTGTGGCCATGGTGAAATTGTAGCGGTTAAAACCTAGCGTATACAGATTTGAGGCCTGGGCCTTGATCTCGAAGTTCTTGAAACCCGCCCTTTTAATAAATTTAACGTCATTTAAACGGTACGAAACCGTTACATCACCAAGTGTGATATAATCACCGCTAACCACATAATTACTGTTATAAATGTAAGCCCATGATGGATTTGGACTAGTCAGGTCAAGCAGATTTGGAATATCTGTCTTCAGCTCGTCACCTGGAACTTTCCAATAATTATCAGCTCCTACCAGAGGTCTGTTATTATCTGGTGTAGGCCTTGGCACCCGTACTTTAAAACCACCATAATAGTTAATCATCGCAAAGAAGTAAAAGTTGCCAATATCGACCCGGTTACTTAATCCTGCATTAATGGTTGGAAGCGTACTTCCTGAATACTGTACAAGTCCTGAATCTTTACTGGACATCGCAGTAACTAAAGGCTGTCCTGTGCTACTGGTATTTACCACGTATTCTGCCCCATTCTGATCCACAATAATTGGATGGCCTTGATTATTAAGTCCCTTCGTATTGTAGGAAAACATTGAACCTACCGGATAACCGCTTACATAGCCCAGTACATCAAGAATCTGTGGATCATATCGACCTGTTCTATAAACATTCAGCACCTTGCTGCTATTTTTGGCAATCACAAGACCCGTGTTCCAGTTAAAATTTCTATTGGATATCCAATCTGCTTTCAAACTGAGTTCTAAACCATTATTTCTGATGGTTGCATAATTAATTAATGCAGAGGCCGCGCCAAGAGTTGGATCGATGGTAGAATTACCCATCACATCGGTCGTTTTTTTTGTATAATAATCAAAGCTACCTGTGATATTTTTGAAAATACTAAAATCCAGTCCGAGGTTAAAGTTCTGTGTCTGCTCCCAGCGAAGACCGCTATTGGCATTTGAGGCTAAAATAAGCGAAGTGAGAGTGGGTGTATTCTGATAATTAAGCGCAGCCTGGGCAATTACCTGCGGAAGCGAAAGTTTGGCTACATTTCCGTTAAATCCGAAGGCACTGCGCAACTTCAACTGGTGAAGCCAGTTCACATTACTCATAAAGTCCTCCTTTTGAATGTTCCAGGCAGCCCCTAAGGACCATAGTGGTTTGTATTTATATTTTGGATCGCTACCAAAAAGGTTCGACTGGTCAATGCGGATACTTCCTGACAAGGAATACGTATCCTTAAAAGAATATACAATATTAGAAAAAGCCGATACAAATCGGTCTTCAGTATAGGTCTGGTTAAAGAAATCAGTTAGAGATCCAAGGTTGTCTGAGGTAACAAGTGTTCCCCTAACCGCCGCCAAACCATTAAATATAGAGGCATAGTCTACTGGTTGTTGCAGCAAACTCTGGTCGTTATAACCAAAATAAGAAGCTAAATTACCTTTATTTAAGATGCTCCGTATTTCGGCACCTGCTATGGCGTTAAAAGAATGGTCACCAATTCTCTTGTTGTAGTTCAATTGCGTACGCGCGGTATAACCAATTGAACTGGTATTCTGCTGGCGAAGGAAATCCCCGTCGGGAATATTCTTTTTGAATGCCCCCCCATCAGTTACCGTATAATTATTTATCCAGGCATTCACTTCCGAAGAACCCTGCCTGGCCAGATGCCGGACCTCTGAACTAGACGACTCATACACCCCGCCAAACAAAAGGTTAAAGCCTTTTCCAACATCGTATTGGAAATTGGCAGTGACCTTGTTATTCACCGTCCGCGTTTTGTCGCTTATTAAATTGACATCAATAAGTGGGTAATAGTTTTGATCTAACAAACCCTGAGACATGATGTAATTGTTAAAAACCGGCGCAAAGCTTCGTGAAATGATCGAGGCAGGATTACCATTTACATCTTGATAGTGCTCATAGCCCGCAAAGTCAGAAACCCCTGGCACTGGCGCATTGTTAACACGCTGTTCCTGGTATTCCGTAGTTAGTTCTAAGCTGAGTCGTTTCGCCAGTTTAAGCGTAGTACGACCTGTTAGTAAAAATCTGTTGTTATCATTCAATATCTTATTATTGCGGTTCCCAGTATAATTGGCTGTGATGTAGTACAGTGCATTAGGCACACCTCCTGAAACGTTCAATGTATTTGTTTGCGTAGCTGCCATCCTCTGGAACAAGCGATTATAGTCCTTAAGATTATCATAGGTAGTCAATTCTGCAAAAGATTTTTCGGCCTGCTCAGATGAAATAATACCGGCAGCAAGCTGAGACTGGATATAAAAAGGAATAGAGCGTCCTATGCTGCCTGTCCCGGGTGTAAATAAGGTTGACCAGGTATTGGGTGTAATGTTCAGGATTTGTCTATCCCGCGTATAATTGGCATTGATGGCCGATGCGTTTGGATCCCAACGATAACGGCTATAATTTTCCTCAGGCGTCAGGCCCAATGTAGTCCTGAAACTAAACTGTGCAGCTCCCGGATTAGCCTGTTTTCGCTCAATTACAATTACCCCGTTTGATGCTCTTACCCCGTATACAGTAGCAGAGGCGGCATCTTTAAGGATCGTCACCGACTTAATCTCGTTTGGATCAATCATATCCAGTGTCAGTTCAGTTGGATAGCCATCAACTACAATTAATGGATTTTGGTTGGCCGACATGGTGGAAATACCACGGATATTAAATAAAGGCCTTGAAGAGGTGCTGCCGTCTGGAGCCGTACTGTTAAAGTTCACCGTGTTGTTGATCATCAATCCAGGTAAACGGTTTACCAATCCATCAAGAAAATTAGCGCTCACCCTGGATTCATATTCTTTTGTACCTATTTGCGAAACTGCACCTGTACTTTGTTCAGGCTTAATACGCTGGTAGCCGGTATTCACCGTTACCCCAACTTCCTGAAGATTTCCCACCGCAACCTCCATCCGGATAATTCCAATGTCTTTTGAAGCCGTGATCTCTTTGGTTATATACCCTGTATAAGTGATCACCAATGTTGCATCCTTTTCAACATTTTGCAAGAAAAACGTACCATCTGCGCTGGTTCTGGTCCCTTGCTTTCGTCCTTTGGCCATTACATTGGCACCTGACAGCGGTTCGCCGGTTGCAGCATCTACAACCCTACCAGAAACATCAATATTTATAAAAACAGCACGCAGATTATCTATAATAGAAGGCCTGGCTGGCTCAATCACGATGAATTTATCTTTCACAGAATAATTCAGGTTCTGGTCCTTGAAAAGTACTCTAAGTGCTTCTTCCAGCCCAACATTGTTTACGTTTATTGTTACTTTTTTCGCATCTCGAACCTCTTTAGAATTAAAAACAAAATCATAACCGGTTTGCAACCGAATCTTATTAAAAACATTCCCCAGGGAAACATTTGTTTCATTAAGTGTTACCTTTTGCGCGAACCCGGCAGCACCCGCCTGGATCAAAAGAGTGGTCATTAGTACTATGATTAACTTCATAATCAATAGAATTTTGTATGGCAGCCACTTAAATGGCTTACCACGGTTTAAAGCATAGTTTTCCATACTTCGTCGTTGGTTTGTATCAAACACAGGAGGGTCGACGACAGACCGCCATTATTGCTTTCTTATACAATAATGCCTAAGTTTGAATTGGTTTGAGTTGATAATTAACTATTAGCACATAATTGTTTTTCCTGATCTTTGTCAGGAATGGTTGCTCAAACTTTTGCCGGAAAGTGTTGGTAGCACTTTTCGGCTTCATTTAAAGCCACCATTTCTCTCCCGGTCTTAATTACGTAGAATTTCTTTCATAATTTGGTTCTTTGCTTAGTGATTGATATGATTTATTTGGTTACTATTACTGTTCTCCCTTCTATTTTAAACCTCACACTTCCTGTAGTTTGCATACGCTCCAATACACTTGATATATTCCTTTTTCTCGATACAGCACCACTAAAAAATTCATGTCTTGGTGCATCAGCCGCATAAACAACGTTAATATCATACCAGCGGGATAATTCACGCATGATACTTTCTAAAGGTTTATCCTGGAATACTGTACTTCCGTTTTTCCAGGCCACAACCTCCTCTACATCAACCTTATCAATCCGGATACCGCCATCATTTATCGCTTGCTCACCCGGTTTCAAAATACATGATGAGGAAAATAAAATCTTTTTAGAATCAGAAACTGCAACCCGCACACTACCCTCCAAAAGCGTAGTTTTCGTAACTGCTTCATCACCATAACTGTTAACATTAAAATGTGTACCCAGTACAGTCACCTCCTGCTGGTCCGTAACGACAATAAAAGGAATCCGTTCTTTTGCTGGCTTAACACCTTTAACTTTTGATAAATAACTCTTCGCTACTTCAAAATATGCCTCCCCCTTTAACGATACTCTACGCTCCCTTCCAGAAAAACTTGAGGGGAAAGAAAGTTTAGAATCCGCATTCATCCAAACACGCGTACCATCTGAAAGGGTAATCTCATAAGCACCTCCACGAGGAGTACTTGCAGTAAGAAGTTGAGGCTGCGTTCTCTCTGCGGCTATTTCCATCCCATCATAATATTTCAAGCCCTTACCAACAGTCACACCCTGCTGGGTATCACTTAATTTTATGGTTTTCCCATTAGCAAAAGTAAGTGTAGCTCTATTTTTCCCTGGGGCAATATCATTTTGATAAACAATCTCAACCTTGCGATTTGACAACAGACGAAAATTATAAAACCAAAGTCCGAAAACGACAGCCGCCAAAGCAGCTGCCACAGAAGCAATTTTATAATAGCGAAGACGTATGATACGAACATGATCTATCTTACGATTAATATTAGTCAGCATGCTGGTTCGTAGAACTCCAAAATCAGCAACAGGCAAACCTGGTTCCTGCAACGAATTACACCATGCATTGTATTGACCTAGTTCATCATCACTCGCAATTCCATATGAAATACGTTCAATTAGCTTAAGTCTTTCTTTATCATTCATCATCCCTTATTCTTATCCTTTAGTACATAGGGACATGAAGGCTACCTAACCCCCAAAAGAAATTGCAAATTATTTTTTGGATCAAACCAAAACTGTCCAGAAGGACATTTTACCAAGACCAGACTTAAGTTTCTTCAATACAATTGTCATTTGATTTTCAACCGTCTTTTCTGATATACCAAGCCTGGCGGCGATTTCTTTATTAGAAAGATATTCATTACGGCTCATTTCAAAGATCAGTCTGGCCCTTTCAGGGAGTGAAACCACAAATTCCTGAATGGCGTGTTTAAGCTCTTTTATTTCTAAATTATCATCTACAAAAGATTCTTCCCGCAAAGGATTTAAAGCCAGGATTTCCGCCCTTCTTTTGCTACTCTGAATTACCCTGGTCAATTTATACTTTACCGCTGAAATCAAATAGCTTCTTAAAACAGTTACATTAATTTTCTTCCCATTCTCCCAGAGCCAGACAAAAACATCCTGAACTGCATCCGTACATTCATCTTCATCCCTAAGTATATTTAAAGCATATTGATACAGATATTCTGCATAACGATGATAGATTTGATTAAAGGCCTCACGATCTCCCTGCTTTAACAAGGCAATTAATTCCTGATCTGTATATTCTCCGTAAGAAGCCATCGTATTCCTGTATGCTAAAATTTAATATTAATCATTCATCTTACTAATTGGTAAAAACAAAGGATATACCGTCGCTAAATTTAGAAACAAACATATAGAATATTTCCTTAAACCTAAGATTTAGTAAATTCAAGATGACCATGTAATCCAATATAAGGGTTCGTATTTTGTAATGAGCTCATTCTCATTTTTAACTATTAACAGACGTAAACTATCAACATCAATTAAGCTACTTCAATTGCCCCCTCTCTGAGAGAATATGTCTAGACAAAGTATATACTAATATCGCATTCCAGTCATCCATATAGTTATAACTTTTATAAATCTTGGGATCATTTTTAGAAAACAGAGTATAATAGGTTCTATAGACTTTAGTGCCAACATCTTCCCAATAGATAATTTTATTTTTTATGAAAATACCCTCTTTGCTAAATGTA
>NZ_DATMRL010000562.1:0-5806 GCF_035566355.1 Pedobacter sp. | reverse complement strand
AGCTTGAGCCCGAGCGAAGGCGAGGTGGTGTTAGCTCAAGCAAAGGAAACCCCGGGCTTCAGCCCGGGGAGGATGTCATTATTGCCCTTGACCTGTCCTATAATCGATGATAAACTTTGTAGTCAATGATAAGGAGGTGTTGTTTGAGGTCAGCTTTTACGGTTCACGCATATGAGGTGATTCAGACTCGCATGATCATCAATCCGCAAGATCTTCTCAATCTGTTAGATAAAGATCTTTGCGTGCCGTTGGGTTACGAGCAGGGTACGAACAAGCAGCATAGACTTTTCTATAGCATCGACGATCGAGAATGCTTTGTGGCGGTACAGGATACTGCAAACGGCGAAATTGTAACGGTTCTGCCAATGCAGTATCACAATAGATGGAAGGTTTCGCCACAGGCCGAATCTTTGGCAATTGAATTGGTAATGCCAAAGCCAAGGCTTCAGAAGTCGACGAATGGCAATCGTAAGACGCCCCTGCGATTGATGGTCATAGTTTTAGATAAAGACAGCAAAAAAATTGCCTTCCATCTGGAACCCCTTGTCATGGAAGATTACGGAGCTGGTATAAATGCAGTAGTTGCAAACGCCCAGTTCCATAAAGAGCTAAATGTTCTTGTTGCGGCAAAGCTCGCAGGCCAGAAACTTTGTTCAGTAACGTTAATTGTAGAAAAACCTGGCCTGAGGGTTCAACGGACTACTTTGTGTTACGGTTAACTTTGAATCGCTTGGCGATGCCCATTGGTATCGCTTTTTTTATTGCCTTATAGCTTGTTGACGGAAACAAGCACTTCTGGTAAACTAAGCAGTTCCGCCTTCGCTAAAGCTTTGGCGGACAGGCAATTCAAAAGGAGGCTTTAAGTAATGAGCATCAGCTTGCTTAGTCATAGGTTGGTGTTCCGAAAAAAGAACACCCTGCCTTTGGATCTGGAAGATCAGATGAGGTTTGCGTTTCGATTGGGAAGACAAAGAGGTGATGACCTAGTAAGACTCAGCTTCCGGGCGATCGAGAACCATAGCCGAAAGCTACCCGAAGGACTTTGGGTTGGAACTCGGAATTATGCCTGCAATCGAGCTATTGCCGCAGCATACTACCATGGCATTTCGACGAAACTTTTGGCTGCGAAAATGCCAACACAGAATCGGCAAGAGACTCTGAAGCTTGCAGCCAGAACACAGAGACTTGTGCTTCAGTTGATCGTTTCAATCCAGGATTTGGATATCCTAAGACTTCAAAAACCTACTGTTCTGCCTGACTGGGCACACTTGTTTGTGGGTGCCTTGTCGGTGGCACGCGTGGCCAAAGCTTGTCACGATTTGGGCTTCGAGGTTAGGTATCCACGCCCAGTTGTAGATGCATGTCATTTCATCGACTTGTTCTGCAGCCTTGAGCAGCATCGCCATCTGGCGATTCAGGTAAAAACTGGAACCGGCAATAAAGTTTCAGTTGTCGATGACAACACGCGAGGACCTGCCAGGAGATTTCGTTTTGCCGCATCATCGATCGTGAAGAGTGCGCAGAAACGAGGCGACAATATCGTCACGGTATGGGCACTCTGCTCAAGGCAACAATCCGGGTTGGATTGCGGCGAACTCCGAACCAGCTTTGATGTCATTGCAAGAACTTGGATGATAGGCTTAAGTGCACTGTGATGCGGTATAGTTTTCTAGTTTGCACTGCGCTGGGTTCCTCTCAACTATTCGGCAGACATAAGTCTGCCACGCGTTGCAGTTAACTAGGGTCGACTTCGCTCCACTCGGGTTGATTGGTCATGGCTGTTCTAAGGGGCAGAAAGAAATTTCTGCCAAACATAGCAAACCATAGCTGTGTTGTGTCCTCTACACTAAGTTGTGCTATTGGGCAGAGTAAATCTCTGCCATCTCCCGGTACCGAGAACCAACGCGCGCTGCGTTATTCCCTGCCTTAGCAGAGTGCAGTACTCCTTGGAGCAGGAGGAAACTTCTGCTAAATCTCTAAGGTAGAGTTCGGTGAGTTTCGGTTCACCAGTCATCGCTGCTGTAAGTTGGACAAACCTTTTGTAGCCTTGACTCTGGGGCAGGAGTGACCCTGCCAGAATTTCCGTCAGGTAAAGTATAGTTCTCAAGAGCATCCAATCCTGTGCCGCAGTTGACTCTGGGGCGGAAGTAATTCCGCCGGGATGTCGCTGGCCTGACTTGAGTACACTAACGTGTCTCCGTAGTCATCATGGGTGGTGTTGACTCAGCTACACTTTCGGGCGAGAGAAATCTCGCCGATCATCTAGGACGGTAATCAGCAATTGATTACCGTCTTTTCTATTTGAGGGATTGTGGGACTTGACAATGTGGAGTTTCCCATATACAATAGATTTATGGTACTAGATTTAAGTCAATCAGAAGGGTTTGAATGGGATGAGGGGAATCAGACTAAAAGTCTAGAAAAGCATGGAATTACCAAGTTAGAAACTGAAGAAGCTTTCTTTAATTTCTATGTAGTTTTTCCAGACCAAAGGCACAGTCAGACCGAAAAGCGGTTTGCTATGTATGGCCAAACAAATGCAGGAAAGTTGCTATTTATCGCTTTTACTATAAGAAATCGGCTTATCAGAATAATTTCTGTGAGAAGAGCTAATAAACAAGAAAGGAATACTTATGAAGAAACCTTTAAAAAAGCTGCCTAAATTTAAAAACGAAGACGAAGAGCGAAAGTTTTGGGACACCCATAGCTCCGTTGGTTACTTTGATATGTCTAAGGTTATGACTGGCCCATTGTTTCCGAATCTTAAACCTACTTCCGAATCCATTTCCTTAAGAATTCCAGCTCATATCTTAGCTCGAGTTAAAGTGCGAGCAAACGAATTGGATGTGCCTTATCAATCATTGATGAAACAGTATATTGCTAAGGGAGTTTGGAAGAAGTAGTTCTTTTAAATTGTTTATAAATTAATACAACAGTCGAAACTTAGTTCTTATAGTGACTTAAAGCGGATTTTTTATTGCCATGATAAGCTATTTATAGCCATTTCACTTTCTTAATAATATGATTAAAAAACTGAAACGTATACAAGTGGAGGAAAGGCTCAAATCCTTGGGTCTAGAGGTGTTTACGCCAAAAGAATTCAAAGGTGTGTTTGGTGTACCTACACAAATAGCTTCAGTCTTTATTTCAAATAATATTGACAGTGGCTTATTTGTTAAACTTCGTAATGGTTTTTATATGCTTAAAGATAGTAATCCTGATCTTTTTTTTATTGCCAATCGACTTTATGAACCTTCCTATATTTCTTTAGAGACAGCTTTATCGCATTATCATATTATCCCAGAAGTTGTCTATACGATTACTTCAGTGACCAGCAAGATTCCAAGAGAGTATAAAACTCCAGCAGGCACCTTTAGCTATCAGCGAATAAAAAAAGAAGTTTATACCGGTTATAGTTTACAGGAAATCCGCGGCCAAAAAGTTTTTATGGCTGACATTGAAAAGGCCTTGGCCGATTATCTCTATTTTGTAGATTTGAAAAAAATATCACTTAATGATCGTTTGGAGCTAAAGAATCTAAATAAAGCAAAACTCACGAGATATGTGAGATTATTTAAGCGGAAGGGAATGTTAGAATTAATTGATCGAATATATGTTGAGTATAGAAAACCTCGAAAAATTTACTAAGCATGCTCAAACAAGTATAGAAAATGTTGTAAGAGAATATTGTGAACATTTATTTTTGTCATACTTGTACAAACAATCAGGATCTGAGAAATTATTGTTTAAAGGAGGAACTGCTTTAAGGATCGTATTTCACAGTCCTCGTTACTCAGAAGATTTGGATTTTACTGGGGTTAATATTAGTCCCAAAGAAGTAGAGGAGATATTTACTAATACGCTTGCAAATATAGAAAACACGGGTATTAATGTTCAACTTGATGAAGGGAAGGCCACTAGCGGCGGCTATTTAGGTATTGCAATATTTAAAGCTTATGATTTTGCGATTCCTGTTCAAATAGAGGTTTCCTTGCGCAATGGCAAGGAGCTTAAGGGTATAACAACTCTTATTGAAAATGATTATATTACAGCGTATACCTTAGTTCATTTGTCTAAAGAAGAAATAGTAAAGGGAAAGATGCAGGCTTTGCTTAATCGCCACAAACCGAGAGATTTTTATGATTATTTTTTCCTTTTATCTGGCAACTACCCGCTAGTTAAGGATAAAGAGAATTTAAATCTGGTCCGTGGGTTATTAGAAAAGTCTAAAATCGATTTTAAGTCAGAGCTACGAAAATTTTTGCCCGCAAGCCACTCTATGCATCTGCGGGATTTTAAAAAAGTTTTAGAAGGTAAGATAAAAGACTATCTTGGTTGATAATAGAAGCATGATTAACAGTATTACTGAATGTTAACCCAAATTGCCTTAGAAACAACTGCAGAAGTAGGGTCTCAGTACAAATTGGTGGTTTTTTAATTTTATTTTCTTTTTACTCAACTCCAATATTGCTGTTTGTTTCCATCGCCCGATTAATTTCATCTGCAAGCTGCATCATGTCTGTTGTATCGTCATAAGTAATATTGTTATCGTCCGCCAATTCGTGTAAACGTTCGACGGATTCCGAGGTGCCTGCTTGGGCTAACTTTTTTAAATACTTATAGTCTATCTGACCGTGGTCTCGTAACCAATCATAGGCATTGTCTAATTGTTTTTGATCAGCAGAATTTTGGTCTGAGTTGAGCATGGAATTCTCTCATAATTAACTCAAATGAAGCTTATACATTCTTTGGCTGGGTTTTGTTCTATATTTTCCTTGCTTGAGATTCTTTAACTGGATCTGAGCCACTTTGATTATATCCTCGAGCCTGTAGTGAGAGTCTTTGGGGTTTGAAATTATTGTCCTGGCACTTCTAACAATATTGTTTAATCCTTTAGTCAAGTCATTTACTGCTTCATCATTCATAGTATACATATTATATGCGTTAACTGTTTAACTCCGTGATAATTGTTTCTTATGCCAAATCTTTTTTCTTTTCCTCAAATTCCTGTTTATTAATCTCTCCTTTGGCATAACGCTCTTTAAGTATATCCATTGGAGATTTGTCGGCAGCTCTGTTCGAACCATGTCTGCCGTACTTCCAATTACCCCGGCCGATGAGCACCCAAAATAGCGGGATGATACATACCCAGAAAATAATCCAAAAAAAAGGCCAAAATGTCCATTGAATGTTTATATAGTGTGTATCCATATAGCTAGTATGGACCTATTTGGTCAGATGTCAACCTTAAGATCTGAAATCAGGTATATAAATATAACCCTGTTGCCTCTGGATTATAGTTCTAATGTTGTTCACGATGGTGAGCCAAATAAAGGACATCAGAATGATCTGGTATTTTTTATTTTGACCAAAAATAAAACCGTAATTATTTTAATTCGCGTTGACACGAGTTTGTGATTTCTGTTATTCTTGGATATCCGCAGGAGGATAATTATGCCCAGATTCAGAATCGAGAATCTAAGGGAGGAGGACGATAAGTCTGAGCACACATGGTGGGAGAAAGCACAGGAGCGCTTCTGGGAATGGTGGATATATGGCCGACCAAGTTCCAAGATTCGAATCAAGAAGCTGAAACTAAAGAGCTACAGAGTACCAGCTCTCTATATCGGCTTTGTGAAGGGTGAGATTACCAAAGAAGACTTGTATGATAGGCTTCGTCCCACTCAGGTGGGTGAATTTATCGCTCTGCACGAACTGGTAAAGCAGGGACTCGAAACTGGCAAGGCTGATATTCCTCCTGAACTTGCTATTGCGCTGGCAGAGTCTTTCATGGACCGTCGTCGTC
>NZ_DATMRL010000561.1:0-13767 GCF_035566355.1 Pedobacter sp. | reverse complement strand
AACAAACGCAGAATTAATCTTCAATGATAAAACCGGAAAACCTTACGTCAATAAAGATGTTACTTATGTGGTGCAGGTGAATTCAAAAAACATATTTAAGGGAAAGACATCGACCAGCAATACCGGAAAGATCAACTTTAGCTTTTTCTCTCCGCAAACCGATGTGAAATCTTCTGGCAAAATTACAGCAACAATTGATGTTTCTGATAAAGACCGCGTCACTAAACTGATCCCCTTCACCGCCGCTTCCGCACAGATGGATGTACAATTTTTTCCAGAAGGGGGAAACCTTGTCGATAACATTCCTTCCAGGATAGGAATAAAAGCAATAGATCGCAATGGCCTTGGAAAGGATATATCGGGCACTATTGTGGATAACGAAGGTAATGAGGTGAGAAGTTTCCATACAACACACCTTGGCATGGGAAATCTGATCCTTGATCCGCAGCCAGGAAAGAATTATACCGCGATTGTTAAAGTTGAAGATGAGCCCACGCAAAAAATCAAACTTCCTCCTGCACTTACTTCTGGTTATGTATTATCCGTTAATAATCAGGACAGTTCAAAAATCAACATAAAGATTTATCTGAGTAAAAATGTTCTCGGAAAAGGAAGATTAAAATTACTCGCACAGAACAACGGCAATGTATATGCTGTGTATACTGCTCAAACAGACAAACAGCTCGTGGTAATTAATATTCCCAAAAAAGATCTTCCTATTGGAATTGCTCAGCTTACACTATTTGGACCGGACAATACTCCGGTTTGTGAACGTTTGACTTTTGTAAACAATTCAAAAGATATGACCAGTATTCAACTTCAGGGTAATAAGCAACAATATCAAAAAAGAGAGCTGGTAAAACTCGCTCTAACTTCGGGTGCTGGTAACAAACCCATGGAAGGTAATTTTTCTCTTTCGGTAACCAACACCGCGATTGTCCAGCCCGACGAGGAAAATGAAAGCCATATCCTGGCCACATTTCTTCTGACCTCCGATTTGGCTGGTTACATTGAAAAACCAGATTACTATTTCCTTAAACAGGACCAGGCTACTCAGACCGATCTTGACAACCTACTGCTCACCCAGGGTTGGAGACGTTTTTCATGGAAAAATTTCCTCGAACACACACCCGAAACAGTGCTTTATGCACCTGAAAAATCCATTTCCATTAGTGGTACCTTAACCACTCCTGGCGGGAAACCAATAGAAAAGGGCAAAGTTTCTTTGTTCTCAAAATCAGGCGGAATATTTATGATTGATACTTTGACAGATCTCAGCGGACATTTCAACTTTGATCATCTGGATTTCGGCGACAGTACTAAATTCGTTATTCAGGGAAGAACTACAAATAATAAGACGAATGTAGAATTAAAACTGGATCGGGTCCCCCAACAAATCGTTACCCGCAATAAAAACACTGGAGATATTGAAATAAATGTAAATGAAGCTATTTCATCCTATATCTTTAAAAGTGAAACCTATTTTGATCAGCTGACCAAACGTGGTCTGCTGCACAGGAGTATTTCTCTAAAGGAAGTAAATATTAACGAAAAAAAACCTGTTGCCTCACACTCAGCTAATTTAAATGGAGCCGGGCATGCAAATAAGACTATTACTGCAGAAGAGTTAAAATATGGCCCTGCTCTATCTAGTAATTTGACCGCCCTTATTCCTGGCATAGCCTTTCCTGGCGGGCAACCTGCCCTTGCCAGGTACGCCAGCAGAAAACAGATGCATATACTGGTTGATGGGGTCTACAGAGAATTAACAGCTGGTGAAACTATTGATAATTTTATGAGTATTGAGGACATAGAAAGCATTGAAGTGTTAAAAAGCCCATCCTACACCGCTATCTATGGCGGAATGGGAGATGGAGGCATTTTACTGATCACCACCAAACGTGGAAAGAAAGAGAAACCTGAACCTGGTTCAGTCTACACTCCGGGTATTATCACATATATGCCAAAAGGTTATTATTCGCCAAGAACGTTTTATTCTCCAAAATACACTTTTACATCTGATATTCAACCTGACCTTAGGTCAACCGTTTATTGGAATCCTCAAGTGATTACTAGCAAAGAAGGCGTAGCCCAGGTTGAATATTTTAATACGGACCAACCAGGAATCTACCGGGTGGTTGCCGAAGGAATGAATGCCAGTGGCCAACTGGCAAGAACTGTATATACTTATGAAGTAAAATAGATAAAAATGAAAACAATTAAAGTTAGCATAAAAGACCGCCTGGCCATTATTACCCTCAACAGGGCGAAGTCGAATGCCATGAACAGAGAAATGATCACGGAACTGAACGATATGTTCCGTAATATTTCTACAGATGCCAATATTGGCGGAGTGATCCTTACCGGCCAGGAAAACTTTTTTTCGGCCGGACTTGACCTGATTGAACTCTACCAGTATGATGAGAAAGAAGTCAGGTCCTTCTGGGAATTGTTCCTGGATTTTGCTTCTACTCTTACCCGTTTCAAAAAGCCACTGGTAGCCGCCATAAACGGACATAGCCCAGCTGGAGGCTGTGTCATGGCATTAGCCTGTGATGCGCGGGTTATGGCCGAAGGCAAATATATTATAGGACTGAATGAAGTTCCGGTAGGTATTATTGTACCCAACAGCATTTTCAAGCTGTATGCTTTCTGGATCGGCAAGGCAAATGCAGCCAGGAGCTTACTGGAAGGTAAATTGTTTAGTCCGGAAGAAGCACTACAGGCAGGTCTGATAGACGAAGTGGTTAAACCTGAAAGCATCCTGACCGCGGCAGAGCGGAGGATCAGGAAGTATATGGCTTTTGAACCGAATACCTGGCAACAAAGTAAATTAAATATCAGACAGGAACTGATTGCCGCCACAGCAGAGGATCAAAGTGCAACACTTGCCCTGATGCTGGAGCAATGGTGGGCGCCCTCTACCAGAAGTATCCTGAAAACAATTATTGATAACCTTCAAAAAAAATAAGCGATGTACAACCAACCCATGCTGAGAGATGATGCCTTAAAAGGCAAAACCATTGTAATTACAGGAGGTGGTACCGGATTGGGTAAAGCCATGGGTACCTATTTCCTGAAACTGGGTGCCAACCTGGTGATCACCAGCCGAAAACTGGAAGTTATCCAAAAAACAGCAGAAGAACTGGAAAAGGAAACCGGAGGAAAAGTTCTTGCGGTGGCCTGCGATGTAAGGGAATATGAACAGGTAGAGCATGTGCTGGCAGAAAGTCTCAAAACTTTTGGCCGGGTAGATGGCTTGCTGAACAATGCAGCAGGCAATTTCATCTCTCCTACAGAACGCCTTTCCCCCAATGCATTCTCTTCTGTTATTGATATTGTATTGAAAGGATCGGTGAACTGCACATTAGCCTTTGGAAAGCACTGGATCAAGGAAAAACAACCTGCCAGTATTTTAAATATCGTCACCACCTATGCCTTTACCGGTTCGGCTTATGTCGTTCCTTCTGCCTGCGCCAAAGGTGGCGTACTGGCGATGACCAGATCATTAGCTGTGGAATGGGGTAAATACGGTATTCGAACCAATGCTATTGCGCCGGGCCCTTTCCCAACCAAGGGTGCCTGGGAACGTTTATTACCAGGAGATCTGGCTGAGAAATTTGATTTCAAAAACAGAGTCCCTTTAAAGAGAGTAGGAGAACATCAGGAACTAGCCAACCTCGCTGCTTTTTTAATCAGTGATTTTGCGGGCTATATCAATGGTGAAGTGATTACGATTGATGGCGGCGAATGGCTCCAGGGCGCTGGACAGTTCAACGGACTGGAAGCTATTCCAAATGAAATGTGGGATGCCTTTGAGCAAATGACAAGAGCAGCAAAAGGAAGTTAAGCTCCTTTTACCACCTGATCAATGCACTTGCCCAGGTAAACCCCGAACCAAAGGCGGCCAGGCAAACCAGGTCGCCTTCTTTAATCTTACCAGCTTCCCAGGCCTCGCATAAAGCAATCGGGACGGAGGCCGCTGTAGTATTTCCATACTTCTGGATGTTATTGAATACTTTGTCATCACTCAGCCCAAGCAATTGCTGCACATACTGACTGATCCTCAGATTGGCCTGATGAGGAACCAACAGGTCTATATCTTCAGGCTTCAGATGATTGGCCTCCAGAGCCTCTTTGATCACTTCCGGAAATTTCACTACCGCCTTTTTAAATACAGCAGGCCCATCCATATAAGGCAAGGCTGCTCCGCTTTCCAGCTGTTCGGTTGTCATAAACAAACCACCCAGTTCCTGATCCGGATAACCAGGCTTGTCTTTTAGCCACTTATTGGCAGCAGCACCAGGGTAATACATCGCCAGAATTTCGGCATCTGCCCCATCGCTATGCAAATGTGTACTCAAAATCCCTTGTCCTTCCCGGCCCGCAGGCTGTAACACCACTGCACCCGCACCGTCACCAAAGATGACGGAAACATTTCTGCTGCGTGTATTAAAATCCATTGCAAAAGAATGTTTTTCACTGCCCACCACCAGGATATTCTTATACATCCCGGTTTTAATGAACTGATCTGCAACAGAAAGAGCATATACAAAACCAGAACACTGGTTCCGGATGTCCAGTGCACCAATCTCTTTCATCTTCATTTCCCGTTGGAGCAATACCCCACAACCAGGGAAATAATAATCAGGGCTTAAGGTCGCAAAAATGATGAAATCAATGTCCTGAGCTGTAGTTCCAGCTCTTTCAATGGCTATTTTAGCCGCTTCGATCCCCATTGTGGTGGTTGTTTCTTCCAGCCTGTCTGCAAAACGGCGTTCTTTGATCCCCGTACGTTCTTGTATCCAGGCATCATTTGTATCCATAAACTTGGAGAGATCGTCGTTGGTATAGACATTTTTTGGAACATAATAACCTATGCCTGCAATTTTAGAACTGTTCATCTTATTTGGTTTAACTGCAAATTTTAATCAAAAATAACTTTAACTGCAACATTATTTTGAAATAAGCTTATTTTTGTAGCATGTCCACAGAAACAAAAGAAGAAACCTTTACGCTCGAGGAGATCCTTTCCTCTTTAAAAACCTCGCATCGTTTAATTTTATGGAACGATGATGTAAACACTTTTGATCATGTTATCCATTGTATGATGAAATACCTGGACTACACAGAAAGCCAGGCAGAAAAAATTGCCTGGGAAGTACATAACAAAGGAAAATGTGCCATCCTGGAAGGTTCTTTTACCGAAATGGAAATTTACCGGAAAATCCTTCAACAGGAGGGCTTAACCGTCTCCGTAGATTAGGACAGTTTTTTAAATACGGCCGTCAGTTCATCCTGGGTGGTCTGCGTTTTATCCTTTGCATACCAGCCATGTAGCTTTTCGGCAATTTTCATCATATCCGTTTCTTCCGCTTTCCATTCTTTTAAAAGGCTTTGAAGAACTTGTGGTCTTGGTCCCCATTGCATTTTCACGTCTCCCTGTTCATCCAGAACAAGCAGCACAGGAATAGCCCGTCCTCCATTGGTCAGGTGTGCATCGATCAAAGGTAAATGTTCGTCACGCAATACAAATCTCAGGCTGAATTTATCCGGATCACTCGCTTCTATTTTGGCAAACAAGGGAACAATCTGTGCGGCATCCCCACACCAGCCTTCTGAAATCACCAGCAATCTGTATGGCTTTTGAACAGACTTCAATACCAGAAGTAATTCCTCTTTTAACTCCACCGTCTTTTCCACCCTGTTCATTCGCTGTATGTTCATTTTTGTGTAATGAAGCATCGCTTCCGAATCGTCCGGACCGGTCGTTTTTCCTTGTTTTAACTTTTCATCGATCAATTGGCGGTAAGCCGTATAGCTTAAACCCTCCCTATCAAAAATATTACTGTAATTTATCATGATATCGCTGTAATAAAATAGTTACGCCCCCTAATATTAAATTTCCTCGCTGTTACTTTGCCCTTCTTAAATAAACACACAAAAAGGATAAAACACCAGATGAGAACATATGTAGGCAAAGTTCTGTTATTAGCCATTGGAATTTGTATAATAACTGTAAAACTTAATGCTCAATCAACCACACCAACATCAATCAGCGCAAAAGTCATAGACGCCCAGACCAATGAAACCGTTCCTTTTGCCACCGCAAGTATTCTCAACAGAAAAACGAAAGCTGTTGTAAAAGTAGCACAAACAGACGTTAACGGAAATTTAAAAATCATAGGGCTGCCCAACGGGGTATTCACCTTTAAAATAAGTTATATAGGCTATCAAACCCTGGTCAGAGACTCAGTAAATATTAACGGAAGCCAAAAAGATCTGAATTTTGGCACCATAAAAATGAAACCAGCCAAAGGTACCGTGCTGAATGAAGTCAAGATCACAGGTCAGAAGAGCACCATGCAGCTTGGCATTGACAAAAAAGTATTCTCGGTAGACCAGAGTTTGATCAGTGAGGGTGGTTCAGCAGCAGATCTTCTTCAGAACGTACCGACAGTACAAACCGACATGGATGGCAATGTAAGCCTCAGGGGTTCAACAGGGGTCAAAGTTCTGGTAGACGGAAAGCCTTCGTTAATTGCTGGTGGCGACGTAGCGACCATCCTTCAGTCTATTCCGGCCAGTTCTATTGAAAGCGTAGAGGTGATCAACAACCCCTCCGCAAAATACGATGCAGAAGGGCAATCGGGGATCATCAATATTGTACTGAAAAAGAACAAAAAGCTAGGATTTAACGGTTCCCTGGCACTTACTGCCGGAAACCGCGACAATTACAATGCGAATACGAGTCTTAGTTTCCAAAACAAAAGGGTAAACCTGTATGGAAATTACAGTTACAGGTATGGAAACCGTTTAGGTGGTGGCTACAATAACATTACCTATATAGATATGGTCAATAAAGTTCCGTCAGGTTATGCCGATCAAAATACAGACTCCAAAAACCTGGATAAGGGTCATAATGTAAAAGCAGGGATTGATTACAATGTTACCGATAAAAGCACCCTAAGTTTTTCAGGAAACTTTAATACCCGTGACAATGACAGAACGGATCTGCTTAAAGTAAACCGCTTAAATGCAGACCGGAGCCCGTTTGAGCTGAGCAACCGCCAAAACAAGACAGATGGTAATGGCAACAGCTATGATCTGAATATGGATTTCAGCCAGAAATTCAAAAAGCCCAAAGAAGAACTGACCTTTAATCTCGGCTACTCCAAAGGCACCAACGACAACAATCAGACCTACACAACCGAATTCTACAACAGAGGTGGGCAAGCGGGTGTTTATCCGGATAGTATAAACACTAATATCGGTACAGGTTCTAACAAAAGTTATAATATCCAGGCAGATTACAGCCTTCCGGTTGGAAAAGCAGGAAAGTTTGAAACGGGTTATCGCAGCCAGATCCGTTATGCAGACAACAATACCTTGTCTTCTATTCTAAACAACACCACCGGAAATTACGATACGGATTATTCCCTGACCAATAATTTCCATAGTAAAGACCAGGTACATGCTATTTATGCCAATTTCCAGAACCAGGTTGGTAATTTTGGCTATCAGGTTGGCTTAAGGGCAGAAGATGCCTTGTTAAATACCACATCTGGAGCATACCACAGCGATAACAGTATTATTTATACCCCTGGAAAAGTAGACTATACCCGCTTGTACCCCAGCGTGTTTTTAACAGAAAAACTGAAAGGTGATCAGCAGATACAATTGAGTTACAGCAGAAGGGTAAACAGACCAAGAGCCTGGGATACCAATCCTTTCCTGGATACTTCTGATCCTTTAAACTATCGTCAGGGTAATCCAAACCTAAAACCAGAAGATGTCCATGCCTATGAATTCAGTTACAATAAATTCTGGAAGAAGGTCACGTTTATTTCCACCGTGTATGTTCGTCAGACCAATGATGTCATTGAACGGATCAGATCACTGCCTAATGATCAGGGCATCACCACGACGACCCCGGAAAACCTGGCCAAACAATTGGCTACAGGTTTAGAGCTGATTGGGAAAGTAGATATCATGAAAGCCTGGAATTTTACGGCCAATGCCAATTTGTACCATAGTAAACTCACCGGTTCTCCGGAATATGGAACGACAGACAATTCAGGGTTCAGCTGGGATGCCAACCTGACCAATAATTTTATCCTTCCCTACAACATCAGCCTGCAGCTCAAAGGAGACTACAGCTCATCACAAGTCATTGCCCAGGGAAAAAGAAATGCGATGTACGGTTTGGATGCAGGCGCAAAATATGATTTCAAAAACAAAAAAGCTTCTCTGAGCCTGAATGTAAGGAACGTACTGAACAGCAGAAGCTGGAGTATGACCACCAATACACCGGGAACAGCAATAGACTTTAAACGGTACATGACCGGTCCGATGGGCAGTCTGACCTTCTCTTATCGTTTTGGAAGAACTGACTTCATTTCTAAAAAGACAAAAAAACAAGAACAGCAGGATCAGCAGCGTCCAGATGAAGGCTCATTTTAAGAGAAATTTGTATCTTGCGGCATGGATGAAAAGAATCCCTGGACAACCCTGGAAAGCCGCAAGATTTATGAAAACAACTGGATAGGCCTCACTGAACACGATGTGATCAATCCTTCCGGAGGCAAAGGTATTTATGGCCAGGTTCATTTTAAAAACCTGGCCATTGGTATTTTGCCCCTGGACGAGGAAAAGAACACCTGGCTGGTTGGTCAGTACCGATACCCGTTAAATGCCTACAGCTGGGAAATTCCCGAAGGTGGTGGCCCGCTCCATCTCCCGGCACTTGACAGTGCCAAACGTGAACTGCTGGAAGAAACCGGTTTAAGGGCAAGCCATTGGCAACAGATTCTGCAAATGCACCTGTCTAATTCCGTTTCTGATGAACTGGCCATTATATATCTGGCTACCGGTTTAACCGAGGGCGAATCTGAACCGGAAGAGACCGAACAACTCTGTATTCGTAAATTGCCTTTTGAGAAGGCTTATCAAATGGTTCTCCTTGGAGAGATTACCGACAGCATGAGTGTAGCTGCCATTTTAAAAACTAAAATTTTATTGGACGAGGGTTCCCTTAACACCCTTTAAAAACATAAGATCAATGAAGAAGCTTTTAGGTTATATATTAAGCCCTGTATTTTATATTTTCTTTGCTTTGACCCTGGTGGTGTTTCAGCCCATTCAGTGGGTTTGTTACAAGTGCTTTGGCTATAAGGCGCATAAATGGTCGGTAGATGCTTTAAACTTTTTCCTGACGTATTGCCAGATTTTCCTCGGCAATTCCATTCAGTTTATAAATGACCAGCACCTGCCGGATAACCGTTCTGTTATTTTTATTGCCAACCATCAGAGCATGTATGACATTCCTTCTATTATCTGGTTTTTACGCAGGCAACATGTTAAATTCATTTCTAAAATCGAACTGACCAAGGGGATTCCTTCGATTTCTTTTAACCTGAAATATGGTGGGGGAGCAAATATTGACCGGAAAGACAGTAAACAATCTATCGGAGAAATTATAAAACTGGGCAGGCGGATGAAAGAAAACAACTGGTCGGCTATGATTTTTGCTGAAGGTACGCGTGCAAAAGATGGTCAGATGAAAAAATTCCATATCGGTGGAATCGCTACATTGTTAAAAATTAACCCTGATGCGCTTGTCGTTCCCATCGCTATTGAGAACTCCTGGAAAATCGTACGCTATGGCACCTATCCTTTAAGCACTTTCGAACGGTTAAAGTGGACCGTACTGCCTGCCATTTCCACCGAAGGTAAATCGCTTGAAGAGATTACCCTGGAAGCCGAGCAGGCGATCCGCAAAAAGCTAAACCAGGAACTGCCTGCTTAAAGATTTTTATTCTCGATACGTTTAAAGAACTCATCCCGGTAAGTGTCTCCAATCGGAATCACTTTTCCGCAGATGCTAATGCGGCTTCTTTCTATACTTTCAATCTTATCCAGCGAAATAATATAGGATTTATGGACCCGGATGAACTGAGATGAAGGCAAGGTTTCTTCCATTTTCTTCATATTCTGAAGTGTAATCACCCTTTCTGTTTTTGTATAAATGGAAATATAATCTTTTAAGCCTTCAATATAGAGTATGTCGGCCAGTTCAATCTTCTGTATTTTGTGCTCTGTTTTAACAAAAATAAAGTCCTGTACCGGATGGATAACTACTGGGGCGGGGGCGGCAACAGGGACGGGTGCAGGTGTTACTGCGGCTTCTGTATTTTTCACCTGGCTGTGTACTTTTTCTACTGCTTTATAGAAACGGTCAAAGGCAATGGGTTTAAGTAAATAGTCTGAAACATTCAGGTCATAGCTTTCCAGTGCATACTGGGAATAAGCAGTGGTGAGTATATAATTCGATTTTCCAGTTGCAATTTTCAGAAACTGGATCCCGGTCAGGTCAGGCATCTGGATATCCAGAAAAACAAGATCTATACCCCCGGCCTGAACCAATTGCAAAGCCTCAATTGCATTTTCCGTACGTTTAACAAGCTCCAGAAATGGAACTTTAGAAATATAGTCTTCTATAATATCCAGAGCCAGAGGCTCATCATCAACAGCAATACATTTAAGTTTCATCATATATCAAGCATTAGTTCACTGGTGTAATGGGTAGCCGAATTTACAATATTTAATTTATACCTTTCAGGATATAATAACTGTAATCTGCGCTCTACGTTATTAAGCCCTACCCCACCCATTTCATCTTTGTTTTGTTTACTCTTTTTATTGGTAATACTAAAGTGGAGGATCTTTTGATTGGCGATGATATTGATTTTAATCGGATCCTTTGGATCATTAGCCACTCCATGTTTAAATGCATTTTCTACAAAAGAGATCAGGATCAGAGGAACAATCTGCTGGTCATCGATCTCCCCGTTCAGTGTCAGCTCAACTGCGGCTCCATCCTTAAACCTGAGTTTCTGAAGCTCTATAAAACTTTTCACATATTCAATCTCTTTACTCAGCGACACCCAGCTGTCGTTACTCTCGTAGATCATATAACGCATAATCTCCGAAAGCTTTAAAACGGCATCTGCTGTTTTATCTGATTTTTGATAGGCAAGAGAATAGATATTATTTAAGGAATTGAATAAGAAATGTGGATTTAACTGCGATTTGAGAAACTGCAGTTCCATATCTTTTTTTTCGCTCTCCAGTTTACGCTGCACCCGTTCATTACCAAACCAGTCTATGGCCAGTTTAATTAATGCGCTGATCACGATAAAGAAACCAGAGGTAAAAACAGACCTGACAATATACTCGGGAATCTCTGTATACTTCTTATCTCCGTTTTTGCTCAGATAGGCCAAAATCACATCACTGTTTAATACGGCGATCATCGTTTTCAAAATACACATGAAAACAATAAGAAGCAGCATAGAAAACACATACATGCCATATCTTTTCCTGTCCTGAACCAGTTGCGGAATAAGCAAAGTATAGTTGATGTAAAAGATAGAAATATTAATCAAACCATAGTACCCGAAATGTACCATGATCTCGTGTGGCGACAACCTGCGTTCGTTGCTGGCGATAGCCAGGCCACATATAATGATCACGATCAACCAGAATATAAAATGGATCAAAAAAGAGCCTCTGTTTTTCATTCGTATATTATTGTTTTTTCAGCCTTGCTTATTTTTCTTAATTCTCTTCAAGCTGCCTTTGGCGGTTTATGACCATCAAGCTATGTGCTATAATAATCATTCCACTATAGGCTTCCAAAATAAAAAAACTAATCCTCTGTAAGGTACCTGTTTCGACGAACTGGCTTTTTTCTTCTACGAACCCCAAAAAAAGACGATTTTCTTCCAAACCCTTCAAATTAACCGTTTATCTAGAATAACCTGCGCTTGGTCTAAAACATTTTAGCAGGATATTTTTTATGATTCTATTTGTTTCATCAAACCGAGCATTAGTAGGCTCCTGAGCATAAAAACTTGAAAAAAAAATATTATGAAAACGTTATCTAACATCTCGCCATTTATACTTTTACTGGTTCCTGTTTTTGTAGTCCTGTTGTTAACCTTTACAACCAGTATCAACAGCAGCCGTCAAAACGATGAAGCTTCCGTAAAACGCACTATAAATACCCGTGGCCCTGTGGTTAAGGTTGATGCCTTGTTCTCCAAGTAGTTATTTCCCTGGTTTTGGTGTCACGATCAGGCTTTCATGCCCCAATGCGTCAACAGACTGCAAACCAAAGAAATAATTATCCTTTGAATACGCAAGGACAGCGGAAGTGTCTGTAATGAAGAGCTTCTTCTCCCAAACAGGGCTGCTGGTTTCCCTGATCAGCACATAATAACCAGAAGGCTGTACGCCTGCAGGTGCTTTCCACTTTAAAGCCGTCTTATTTGTCAGTTCTGTCGTTAATAAAAGAACTTCACCTGGCTCCTGAGGTGCCAAACCCAAATTTCCAAGTACCGCAAGGTTCAATCTAGTGATCTTCTGCAAATAGGTATAATCTACATATTCCGGTAAATCTCCAATTTGAGATTCCTGTCCTTTTTTGATGTCCTGATGCTGCCGGTTAAAGTTTTCATTCATTTCTGTGATCCGAACTGCTGTAAAGCCCTGTAATGAAAATGGAGTATGGTCTCCCCCTCTTAAAAAACGGTCCCTTCTATAGATCAACTTTACCTGCAGCTGGTCTACATATTTTTCTCCTGTCTCTTTAATATATCTGGCCGCCTGTCTGGCAGCACCGTCATTCTCTGTTCCTGCAGATTGTCTGGCCAAAGCCTGCTCTTTGGTCTCTGCAGCGGGGATGCCCTCACTGAAAACCCGAACACTACTATTGTCTTTCAGATCAGTTTCCATACCGTAACTATTGCCAATCATATCATTATTGAGCAATAAGTGTACATTCCATCCTTCCTCTTTTGCCCGCTTTGCCAAATGCGCGGCACCATACAGCCCCTGTTCTTCGCCCACCATAGCTACAAATACGATGGTTGCACGGAAACTGTTTTTGCTCATCACCCTGGCCAGCTCCAGTACACCGGCTACACCAGACGCATCGTCATTAGCACCCGGGGCAAAATCTCTATTGTTCATCACATCAGTTACCCGGGAATCATAATGTCCGCATACCATCAGCATACGCTTATCGGCCGGATCCGTGCCCGGTAAAATAGCCATTACATTTTTTAATGTGGTGGGTTCGGGTATCCGCTTTCCGTCTGCCGGCTGAACAAACTGATCAAAACTGATCTTGAGTTTTCCCCCGTTATCTTGATTATACCGTTCAAATTCTGATTTGATCCAGGTACGTGCAGCACCTATTCCCGTCGTTTTACTCAAGGTATCACTTAGTGTATGCCTGGTTTGAAAAGAAACCAGTTTTCTTATCGTTTGCTCCAGGTGAGTTGCAGAAACCTGCTCCAGCATTCCTGAAATTACCGGATCACGGACAATGACACGCTGTGCAGACGCAGTATGGATCACCAACAGGAATAAAACACAATAGGCTAATTTCATAAGAATGGGGTTTAATCGCATCAGAAAGGTACAAATTATTCAAGGATAATTTTCAAACTAAAGATTTAGTAGTAAAAATTTGTATAACTAAATAATTAGTTATAGCTTTATACAACGCGTTACAAGAACCTAAAATAACCTGATTAATAAGAACATATGGAAATTAAAGATTTAACTAAAGCCGAGGAACAGATTATGCAGGTCATCTGGCAAATTGAAAAAGGCTACGTAAAGGACGTCATTGACCTGCTCCCTATTCCCAAACCGGCTTACAATACGGTATCTACCATCATCCGTATTCTGGAGACT
>NZ_DATMRL010000560.1:0-8190 GCF_035566355.1 Pedobacter sp. | reverse complement strand
AAAAGGCATCCTCACAAGTAGCCAGCAAATTCAGAAAAGGTATTTTACTGATGTTATCAGCCAATAGATTTAGAGCCAACGGTTCATCGTCAACAGCAATACAGTTTATCATACACTCAATTTTAGCCATAAATTCACCTTAAACCAGTCCTTCTCTTTCTCTATCGTCAAGCTATGGTTATTCCCATATAATAAATTCAGTCGCCGGCTTACATTTACAAGCCCTATGCCCGAAGACCTGTCTTTGGCCTCACCTTCTGCCGAACTGTATTTATTTACAATTGAAAAATTCAAGTTCTTTTCATCTGTACTTAACTTGATGCTGATCTGCGGATCTTCTATCAAACCGACCCCATGTTTAAAAGCATTTTCAACAAAAGGAATCAGCAACATCGGCTCAATCTCCTGATAATCGCTAAATAAACTGATTTCCACACCTACCTTTACTTTCTTTCCAAATCTTTGTTTCTGAAGGTCAATATAAGAATTGAGATATTCTTTCTCCGTTCCCAGGGAAACCTTCTCCTCATCCGTTTCATAAAGCATATATTGCATTAAACCAGAAAGCTTCATCACCGTAGGTTCAAGTTCTGTACTTTTTAACCTCACCAGCGCCACAATATTATTCAAAATATTAAATATAAAATGCGGACTGATTTGAGACCGCAAAAAAGACAATTCCGTTTTCATCGTTTCCTTATCTCTTTCCAGATCTCTCTTCTCCATTTTAATCCGGTCCGAAACCATAATAAATGTTGTACTTCCTGCTATAGTGAGTAAATACGCCGGCAAGTTGAACCAACCTGCCCTGACCCAGTTAAACTGCATCTCATGAATAAGGATCTTGAAAAGTATAAAATGAACACAAAGTACAAGACCATAAAACAAAACAATACTAAGGGCATACAAGAGATATTTTTGTTTGTAAAACAATCTCTGAATCAGCACAAAACTATTGAGGTAAAAAATTGCAATCAGGAAAAAATAACTAATGAAGTTCAGTTTAAAGAACTGGGTCTCTTCTTCCGGGCTTAAACGGCGTGGCGGCGTACCACGATTAGAGTTTACGATATAAGGCAGGATCATCAGGACCAGCCAAACCAAAACATGCAGCGCTATCTTAATACGTTTATCGGAGAAGTTCAGCACCATTTCTCTTTTCCCTGTTTTTAACATAGCTAAGTTATTATATTATTTTGCTTCAAAACAAACCGCCACTTTTATTCGTACCTCAGCGCCTCAATTGGATCTAAACGACTGGCCTTTTGTGCAGGGTAGTAACCAAAGAAAATACCGGTTATCCCGCAAACAATAAACGAAATGACAATCGAAGACTGCGAGATCAGGATGGGCCAGCTCAGAAAATAAGAAATCAGATAAGCAGAACTGACTCCCAGCAAAACACCAAGTACACCCCCGGTAATACTGATTAGAATGGCCTCTATCAAAAACTGCATTAAAATATCCTTGCCACGTGCACCGATGGACATTCTTAAACCAATTTCCCTTGTTCTTTCCGTTACCGAAACATACATAATATTCATGATCCCTATACCTCCAATCAGTAAAGATATTCCAGCAATAGCCGTTAACAACACAGTAAGCATACTGCTCGTGGAGGTAATTGTAGTGATCAATTCTGCCTGTGTACGTACCTGAAAGTCATTATCCTGGGATGGCAATAATTTATGACTCTCCCTTACCGCATTCGTGATTTCCTGTGTGGCTGCATCACTCGCTGCTTCAGAGACCGCTGAAGCATAAATAGACTGCAGATAATTTGTTGCCGTGATCCTATTCTGTACCGTAGTATAAGGTGCAAGTATAATATCATCCTGATCCTGACCAAAATTACTCTGTCCTTTAGGCACCAGGGTGCCAATCACCTGGAAAGGAATACTTTTAAAACGAATGATCTGACCTATCGGGTTACTTCCATCAGGAAAAAGATTATCTATCACCGTTTTTCCCAACAAACAAACCTTTGCTGATTTCCGGACATCATTATCAGAAAACATAATTCCGTCAAGAAGTTTCAATTGCCGGATATTTAAATAATCCGGGCTGATCCCGGTAATACTTGTAGGCCAGTTATTACCTCCTTTTATGGCCTGGCCACTAGAAGAAACAACTGGAGATAAACCATTGATATTATCCGACTGAAGTCTTTTTATAGCTGCAATATCTTCCAGTTTTAAGGTTTGAATACTGCTTCCAGCCAATCGTACACTTCCTGGTGTATTACTTTGAGGCATCACTGTGATCATATTAGATCCCATGCTGGATAATGAAGACTGGATACTCTGCTTGGAGCCTTGCCCGATGGCCATCATGGCAATCACTGCTGCCACACCGATAATGATCCCCAGCATAGTCAGAAAGGCACGCAGTTTATTTCTTCTTAGTGCCCGAAAAGCGATCCTTAATAAATTTAAAATGCTCATCTTATCCGTTTAATAGTCATCAGATTCTGGTAATGAAGCCAAGGCTTCTTTCGCAGAACGCGGGTTTTCATTTTTACTGTCTTTCTGCAGTTTGCCGTCCCGGAGCATAATCGTCCGGCTGCTAAAAGCAGCGATATCAGGTTCATGGGTAACAAAAACAATAGTTTTGCCCTGCGAGTTCAGCTCCTGCATCAGGGCCATGATCTCATAGGAAGTCCTTGTATCCAGGTTTCCGGTAGCCTCATCAGCCAGGATCATTACGGGCTCGTTCACCAAGGCCCTTGCAATGGCTACGCGTTGCTGCTGGCCTCCAGAGAGCTGACTGGGCGTGTGATCAAACCGGTCACTTAATTTTACTGCCTCCAGGGCCTTGATGGCTCTTTCTTTGCGTTCTTCGGCCGTCACTTCTTTGTTGTAAAAAAGGGGAAGTTCCACATTCTCCAGCGCATTGGTTCTCGGCAACAAATTGTAGGCCTGAAATACAAAACCAATCTTCTTATTTCTCAATCCGGCCAGTTCATCCCGGTTCAATCCCTTCACATCGATGCCATCCAAAAGATAACTCCCATCGGAAGGTTTATCCAGGCAGCCCAAGATATTCA
Organism: Pedobacter sp.; assembly: GCF_035566355.1. Lineage (GTDB taxonomy): Bacteria > Bacteroidota > Bacteroidia > Sphingobacteriales > Sphingobacteriaceae > Pedobacter. The sequence goes on along the minus strand of NZ_DATMRL010000560.1, from coordinate 5,144 downwards.
GAAGCGTGGTTTTACCCGACCCGCTGCTGCCCATAATGGTCACAAATTCACCCGCATTGATTTCAAAGGACAAACCCTTTAAAGCCCTGACCGTCATATCGCCCATTACAAACTCCCTTTTCAGGTCGTGCAGTTCTAATATTTTACTTGCCATTATCTTTTCTTGTTACCGCCTGGTCGTTTTGGCATAAATGGACTGGAAGCAGCTGTACCAGTTGTAGCCATACCTGGTCCACCTGAAACCTGACTGCCTATTACAATTTCATCATTTCCAGTAATACCACCTAAAACTTCAACTTGCGTGTTGTTGTTGATACCTACCTTTATTTTCCTCTGCTCCAGCTTAAGATCGCCGGTTTTTACCCATACATAGCCTTCCTTCGGAGAGGTTGGCTTCCTATCTCTGTTTACCCAGACCAGCTGGTATTTTTTAAGCGTAGTGTCGGGAGAAAACTTAAGTGCCTTTGCCGGTACCAGCATGGCATTATTAACCTCTTTAGCAAAGATGGTGATGTTTGCCGTCATACCAGGTTTTAACCTTTTATCTTCATTGTCTGTATTGATAATGGTGGTATAAGTTACCACATTTGAGGTGATTTTCGGACTTAGCCTGATTTCCTGAATACTTCCTTTAAAGATATCGTCTAAAAATGCATCTACTGTAAAGGTTGCACGCTCGCCTGTTTTGATATCGCCTACATCAGCTTCATCCACAGAAGCCTGCACCTGCATTTTAGTCAGGTCTTTTGCAATACTAAATAAAGTTGGGGTACTAAAGCTCGCCGCAACGGTCTGGCCTTCACTTACACTTCTGGAAAGTACTGTTCCATCAATCGGCGAATAAATACTGGCCAGCGAAAGGTTTTTCTTAGCAGACATCAATTGTGCATTAATGCTGTTTACAGAAGCTTTTGCCGAATTATAGGTAGAGAGTGCATTGTCATAATCCGCCTTGCTGATAGCGCCAACTTTATACAGTTCACTCTGACGTCCATAATTGCCTTGCTGAAAGACCAGCTGGCTTTGGGCACTGGCCAGATTGGCCGCAAATTGATTTACAGAGGCCTGGAACAAGGTTTTATCCAGTTCTGCGAGCAGCTGCCCCTTTTTCACTGTCGAGTTAAAATCAGCATAGAGCTTTGCAATATTTCCAGACACCTGGGAACCCACCGCTACAGTATCCACCGGCTGCACTTTTCCCGTTGCTGTTACATTCTCGGAGATATAACCCATTTTTGGCTTCTCTGTTTCCAATTTGACAACCGCTTCGGTTTTTCTGACGGCGAAGTACCATACAGCAAAGGCAAGGACAACAATACCTACAATAATGAATATGCTTTTCTTCGTTTTCATCTCTTTAATTTATTCTGTTATTGGAACGCCTGTATAAAAATCATAAATCTTAGTATACAGATTCGCCGTATATTTTGCCTGAACAAAAGCCTGCAAAGCCTGTACGTATAAATTTTTCTGCTGCAGGTAATCTACTATGCTGCTCGAACCCAGCTTCAGCTCCGCCTCCGCAATCCTCAACGCTTCACTGGTATAATTGAACTGTTCTTTGGCTGCCTGATATTGGCTATTTGCATTTTGAACATTCAAGTAGGCTTTTTCAACCGATTGTGTTAACGTTGTTTTGGTATCTAAAAGAGATAACCTGGCCTGCTGTATCTCAATATTCGCTTTAGCAACATTCGTTTTAGTGATTTTTCTATCAAAAATGGGAATAGAAAGAGTCAAACCCAAAGCCTGATTAAAGGTATTGTTCAGCTGGTTTGGGTAGCTACCAAACGAAGTGCTGTTGTAACCACTCCCCAAAGAACCATTTAAACTCAGTACAGGCCTGATGGTAGCCCTGGCTTTTTCCAGTTCCGTATTTTGCAATTGTACATTTAGCTCTGCACCTTTCACTTCCGGCCTCGTCCGAAGTGCCTGGTCCTGCGCAGAAGCAAGATCAATTAAGTGTTCATTTACTTTGGTGGTATCGGCCGCAACTACATCAAACGCGATTCGCGTAGGCAGCTGCAGCAATTGTTTTAAAGTGAGTACATTTTGCTGGAGTTGATTTTGTGCAGTAATCAGTGTATAATTGTCATTAGCCATTGTTGCCTGCAACTGTAACAAGTCTTTCTTAGCAATTGTACCTGCGGTTAAGCGCTGAGTCCCTTGTTTGACCAATGCATTACTGGTACTTAACAGATCATTCAAATAGGTGATATTTTCCTTACTCAGCAAAATATTCAGGTAAGCCTGGGTAATCTGCAGTGTAATATCGTTTTCAGCGGTGCTCACAGAGAGATTGGCTACCTGTTCACTCAATGTTTTCGACTTTATATCGTTATTCAGATACCCCCCATTAAACAACGTTATTCCAGAGCTCACTCCATAACCACTGGAACTTTGCGTGCCCGAATTGTAATGCGATACGTCTTGAGTTACATTGGCCGATAAGTTTGGATATTTTGCCGCTTTAGCTGCGATTAGGCTCTGCTCAGCAGTTTTAGAACTGAGTTTTAAACTGTTGACGCTGATGTTATTTTTTTTAGCATAATCAATACAGTCTTTTAGATTCCACGTTTTGGGCAGATCATGATATAAAGAATCCTGCGCATACAAATCCCCTCCGTGGAAAACTGATGCAAAAAAGAGGATCAGGACAATATTTTTTAACATAGGGTCATTCTGTTTAGCTCAAATTTATTTATAAATCACCAACCAGATTTTAAAATGAGACGAAATGAAATACCCCTGGGATCAACCCCCCGATAAATGCGACAAATACAAATCCTCTATTTAAGGAGGATAACAAAATCAGTCTGACCTTGTTTGATGGTCTTCAGAAAAAAATCAAACCCATGATTGACAAGAATTTCCCTGACCAGTGTGAGCCCTATACCCTGTCCATCTTTTTTTGTGCTAAAAAAGGGACTAAAGAGTTGTTCATTATGCGCTTCAGAAATTCCCTTTCCATTGTCAGAAATCACAAGCCGCCCTTCCTCTAGCACAAAGCGAATTACACCCGCTCTCTCCATAGCCTCCAAGGCATTTTTAACGATATTGATCATAGCCTGTTCCATCTGCTGCAAATCGGCAAGAATAAAAAAAGGATCTTCTGGCAAGATAAATTCAAAAGTTACATTTGCCTCCGTCGCTTTGATTTCCATCAAAGCCGCTACATTATAAATCAGGGCCACAAGATCCATCTTTCTTCGGTTAACCGGAGAAAGCTTCACCAGATCTGCAAAATTTCTCATGAACAGATTAAGATTTTGATTCCTTTGCACAGCCACTTCCAGTGCATTCCTTAGCGCCTCCTGATCTCCCCCTTCCCAAAGCGTTTTGGTTTGCAGGGATAAGTTCAAAATGGAGTTGACCGGCCCAATGGTATTGTTCACCTCATGAGCCATCATCCGGATCACTTTTTCATATACGCCCTTCTCGGCTTCAAAGATCTCCGAAGTCACCTCTTCAATCATGAGGAAAAAACGGGCAAATCCACGGTCTATAAAATGAGATTTTTGAAGCTTATAAGCCCTTAATCCATTCGGCCGTATCAATTTAGTTCCACCGGCTTTAAGTTCATTTGCCAAGGCAGTCACTTCCCCTATTTGTGTTCCCAGCATTGATAATGCTTTAGGGTTAACCAGCTTCACCTGATGATCATAATCCAGAATAATAATTCCCGTTGGAGAAGTCTGGATGAGTTTCTCCAGGAAAAAATGTTGCTCCTCCTGTTTAATACGTTCTTTCCTTAATTCATCCATCATCTGATTGTACACTTCAATCAGCTCATCCATTTCACGTTTGCCTGTAGGCAGAAACTTTACATTAAAATCTCTGTCCTTAATTGCATTTATACCTTCTTTTAAATGGTTTAGCGGACTGATCAACTGCCTGTATAAACTCCAGGAAAGAGCTCCTGATCCAAGGATAAACACCTCCGACAAGATAAATAAGACCTTATTTTCCTCAAACACCAAATACGTCAGCACCAGGCAAACCAGGTGCAAAACAGCAATAAAGAGAATATACTTAGTGCTCAGTTTCATCAAATGGAATTTGATATTTCTCCAGTCTGCGGTACAAGGCATTTCTGGTAATGCCTAAAGATGCCGCAGCCTTTGTAATACGGTTCTTATGAAAACTCATGGCGCGTTTAACCATTTCTACCTCCATTTGCTCCAGCGTCATCACCCCAACATCGGGGAGCGGCGCTGCTTCTTTCCGGGAGGGTGACTGATCCATTTGATTTTTAAAATCATCTATCTCCAATAGATCCTTTTTACTAACCAGAATAGAGCGTTCTACCAAATTCTTCAATTGACGGATATTACCTGGCAACTCCAGTTTCTGTAGCCATTTCATCGCCTGTGGTGTCACAGACAATGCAGGTCTGTTGTAAATTTCTTTCAGATTATGGATAAAGAACCTCACCAGCAGAGGTATATCGCCAGGGCGTTCGCGAAGAGCAGGTAAATGTATTGTAATCAAATTAATACGGTATAGTAAATCCTCCCTGAAAAGTCCCGAACCAACCATATTATTCAGATGTTTATTGGTTGCGCAAACCACCCTGGTATCCACTACTTTGGTTTTACTGCTGCCCAGAACTTCGTAAGTCCTGTCCTGAAGTACCCTAAGCAACTTCACCTGGCTGCTGGCTTCCAGATCACCAATTTCATCCAGAAATATGGTTCCTTTATTCGCCATTTCAAAGCGCCCAACCCTATCGTAACGCGCATCTGTAAAAGCACCCCGCATATGCCCAAACATTTCACTTTCAAACAGAGAAGACGAAATTCCGCCCAGGTTTACTTTAACAAATGCCCGGTTCCGTCTCAAACTATTTTCATGGATTGCTTCAGCAATCAGTTCTTTTCCAGTACCACTCTCTCCGGTAATCAGTATGGACGCGTCTGTACGGGCTACCCTTCCAATCGTATCCATGATCTCCAACATTTTTGGGTCTTCTCCTATGATCTGCTGAAAAGCATACTGCTTATCCAGCTGCCTGCGATCCCGGTGTACAGGTTCCTGGACATGAAGTTCCATCAGTGTTTTTACCGATTGCAAAATATGATCGTTATTCCAGGGCTTATTGATAAAATCATTCGCTCCCAGTTTCATTCCCTGTACTGCAAGCT
>NZ_DATMRL010000559.1:0-5249 GCF_035566355.1 Pedobacter sp. | reverse complement strand
GGGGTTCACTGATCAACCAGGGATTTGACATGGACAGTGTGTCTTTGGAAAAAGAGGAAATTCCGAAGGAGATTTCCGCCTTAGTGATTGCAGATCCAAAGGTTGCCTTCAGCGCGTCAGCATTGACTAAGCTCCGTAAATATGTCGCTGAGGGCGGGAACCTGATGATTTCAGGCGAGCCTGGCAAACAAAGCGTTGTAAACCCTTTACTCGACTCCCTTGGGGTCCAAATGTTAAACGGGACCTTAGTTCAGCGTAGCCGGGACTATTCCTATGGCCTGGTCACCCCGTTACTGGCTCCGGGAGCAGTAGCCATGTCACCTTGGTTACAGCCTTATTATGCCTACAAATTTGTGGTATCGATGCCAGATGCGGCCGCATTAAGTTATAAGGATAATGGACCTTTTGATGTTCATCCTATTTTAATCACAGATGCTCAAACAAGTTGGCTTAAAAAAGGAAAGTTTACCCTGGATTCAGCAGCTCTGACCGTGGAATCGAAAAATGGTGATGAGCAGGGCTCATTTCCGACAGCATTGACACTGACCCGGAAGGTAAATAACAAAGAACAACGGATCCTGGTATCCGGTGATGCCGATTTTTTCAGTAATATGGAATTGGCCAGGATCAACCTACGCACCGCCAATTCAGGCCTTGCGGTCAGCATTTTCAGTTGGTTTGCCTATGGAGAATTCCCGGTGGATGTGAGTCGACCGGAATCTAAAGACAATACCATCAAGCTCACCAAACCCCGTGTAAAAATTGTACAGGTTGTATATTATGGTGTGATTCCAGGAACACTGTTCCTGATCGGGATGATCTTGCTGATCCGCAGAAAACGTAAATAATAGGGTATCCGGATTACCTCTTTTTTAAAGAATAGTTGTCTGTAGTGGAAAAACACAACATATGAACATTAAAAAAATCCTTCTGTCTATTCCTGTAGGTTTATATTGCCTTACGGCCTTTGGCCAGCAGTCTTCGGCAACATTACCAAAATGCAAAAATGGATTTGTGGTTATAGCACACCGCGGAAGCCATCTGGTCAAGCCGGAAAATACCGTTGCAGCCATTGAAGATGCCATTCGGCTTGGAGCAGATTATGTAGAGATCGACCTGAGGACCACTAAAGATGGTCATCTGATGCTGAGCCACAATGAAACGGTAGACGGCAGGACCAATGGGAAAGGTCTGGTGAGTGCGCTGACCTGGGAGGAGATCTCAAAACTCTCGGTAAACAGCACAGATGGCCAGATGTATAAGATTCCAACCTTCAAAGAAGCCCTGAAAGCTTGTAAAGGAAAGATCAACATCTATCTTGATTTTAAAAATGCGGATGCCGCACAAGCCTATCAGGAAATCGCAGGGCAGGGGATGGAAAAGAGCATCCTGGTTTATTTGAATAAAGCCGGTCAGTATGAAGCCTGGAGAAAAACAGCCCCTCAGGTGCCACTTATGGGGCGTTTGCCTGAAAATGTACAAACCAGAGAAGAACTGAAAGCCTTTCTGGACAGCACTTCCTTAAAAGCAGTGGATAAAGCATCAGGTGCTGTGCTTTTGGCAGCGCTGAAAGCAGAAGGTGTCAGTGTTTTCCTCGATGCACAAAGTAAGGATGAAAATCCGGCAAAATGGAAAGCGCTGATGCACGAAGATGTACAAGGGCTCCAAACGGACCATCCCGAAGCATTGATTGGTTATCTGAACCAGAACGGATGGCGCAACGGGCTTAAATAGCGATATTCCTGGCTCTTGACTTGATGTTGCGCAGTGCCAGAACCATATGTTTTTTAACGGTTTCGAGTGCAATATCCAATTCTTTTGCAATCTGTGCCTGCTTCATTTTATCGCTGCGGCTCAGCACGTAAACTTTTTTTTGCTGCGGTGGAAGTGATTCTACCGCAGCATCTATCCAGCTATAATAATCAAAGGTGTCTTCCGGCTGTTCTGGTGAAAAAAGAACGGTGTTTTCCATCCATTGCTTTCTTCTGTTGTCCTCCCTTTTGTGCTTCTTCAGGCAATTGAAGGCATGATTTCTGGAGATAATCAGCAAATAAGATTTAAAACAGGTGATGTCTTGAAGTACCCTTCTGTTGATCCAGACGTTTAAAAAAACATCCAGTGCAATTTCCTGTGCCAGCTGCTCAGATTTGGTGAGGTATAACATCCGCCTTTCCAAAAGGCCATAATATTGATTAAACAATAGAGTGAAAGCCCGTTCGTCGCCCTGTGCTACTTTGGTGAGAATTTCCCGGATGTTGGATGAAGCTGAAGGGTACATGTCTTTAGTGAAGAAATGCATGAATAGACAGGCGAAATTAGGCTAATTAGACCACTAAAGTAGCCCGGAAGGGCTTTTTAGATGTGATCATTTCGTAAACAAATTGTGTCTTTTATGTAAGGAGCTTTTACCCCATCAAATCAGGTGCAAACGTTTGTGTGCTCATTCTGCATCTTTCTGTCCGATCTTAACCGTATTCAACCCTGATATCTGGTCATTTGAGGCATAAAGTGAAGATATTTGTCTGTTTGGTCAAACGTTTGCGTAGTATTCTTCCCATTTCTTTGTTTTATATTGAGGCAATTATCCATACTTTAAAGAATTATCCACTTTAAACGATGAAATAGATCGAAAAAACTGGATATATTTGAATTCAAGAACCTAAACTTAAAATGATACCTAAACCAACAACCACCAAAACAGCTTCAGGCTTTACATTGAATCCAATCGTTATTATTGGCGCCTTATTCTTTATTTTCGGTTTTGTAACCTGGCTCAATTCCGTATTGATCCCTTACCTGAAACTGGCCTGCGAACTCAATAACTTTGAATCCTATTTGGTGGCCTTTGCTTTTTATATTTCTTACCTGGTGATGGCCATTCCATCTTCCTGGGTATTGAAAGCAACCGGATTTAAAAAGGGGATGGCAGTTGGATTGGTGGTGATGGCTGTAGGTGCCCTTGTTTTTATTCCGGCTGCAAAAACCCGTACCTATGAATTGTTCCTGCTGGGGCTGTTTATCCAGGGTACAGGCCTTGCGATCCTTCAGACCGCATCTAACCCTTATATCACCATTCTTGGTGCACCCGAAAGTGCGGCAAAGAGGATCAGTATTATGGGGATCTGTAATAAAGTTGCCGGTGCAATTGCGCCGATTGCACTTGGAACCGTAGCCCTGAAAGATGCGGACGGAATCAAAGCTAAAATTGCCAGTATGACGGCCCTGGATAAAGCAACAGAACTGAATACACTGGCAGAACGCGTAATTTTACCTTATATCATTATTGTTGTCGTGCTGATTATTCTTGCCGTGTTGGTCTATCTCTCCAGCTTACCGGAGATTGATACCGATAAAGAAGACGAGGCTGTGGCAGCAGCAAACACCAATAAAACCAGTATTATGCAGTTCCCGCATTTGTTGCTGGGTGTATTAACGGTATTCATTTATGTAGGGGTAGAGGTGATGGCAGGAGATACCATCATCAGTTATGGTGCTTCACAAGGCATAGCCTTATCTACAGCGAAATTCTTCACGACTTGTACCCTGGTGGCCATGATTGTGGGTTACCTGATTGGTATTTTTTGTATTCCAAGATATCTATCTCAGGAAAAGGCCATGAAGGTTTTTGCCTTGATCGGTGTGGTTTTTGTACTACTGGCCCTGTTTACACATGGTTATGCTTCTGTATTGTTTATAGCTCTTTTAGGTTTGGCCAATTCTCTAATGTGGCCAGCCATCTGGCCTTTAGCCCTGGCTGGCCTGGGAAGATTTACCAAAATCGGATCTTCTTTACTGATCATGGGGATCGCCGGTGGGGCCATAATCCCTTTAATCTACGGTCGTCTGGCAGATATTGTTAATCCTCAGCAAGCCTACTGGATCATGGTGCCTTGCTACCTGTTTATCTGGTATTACGCAGCCAGAGGCCATAAAGCCAAGTAAACTACTGCAGCTATGGCTGCTCCGATAATAGGGCCAGCGACAGGGATCCAGGCATAAGCCCAGTCGCTGCCACCTTTGCCTTTGATGGGAAGTATAGCGTGCATGATGCGGGGACCAAGGTCCCTGACCGGATTGATGGCATAACCTGTGGTTCCACCCAGGGAAAGTCCGATGACCCAAACCAGGAAGGCAACAGGAATCGCACCAACTGAACCCAGACCTATTGGTGTTTTCTGCGGGGTAATCTCTGCACCTGTAATGTAGAAGACTGTAAATACCAATACAAATGTCCCAATAATCTCACTGATCATATTGGAGGTATAATTGCGTATCGCAGGACCGGTACAGAATACAGCCAGGATAGAAGCCGGCGGATTATCCCGGTTGAAATGATCCCGGTACATGATCCAAACGAAAAAAGCACCAGCTGCTGCACCCAGGAGCTGCGCGGTTACATAGGGTAATACAAGGGCCCAGGCAAACTTGCCGGCAATAGCCAGCCCAATGCTGACGGCTGGGTTCAGATGCGCGCCACTATAAGGGCCGGCAACAGTAACCCCAACAAAAACAGCAAGGCCCCAGGCTGTAGTAATGACCATCCAGCCGCTGTTATTGCCTTTGGTATCTTTTAAAACAACATTGGCAACTACGCCATCTCCAAGAAGGATCAGCAGGAAAGTGCCTATAAATTCAGCAATAAAAGGAGACATACTTATAGGATTTAAAGATAATACTTGAACTATTCTGATTCCGGAAGTTCGTCTGTCCAGGATTGCGCGGTATGGATTGCCCTTTCCCATCCTTTGATCCCCTTCCTGATCTGCTCAGGATCTCCTGCCGGCAGGAATTCTTTTTCCGTGGCCCAAAGCTGCTGGATCTCTTCGACACTGTTCCAGTAACCCACGGCCAGGCCTGCCAGATAAGCGGCACCAAGAGCTGTGGTTTCCACTACGGTTGGCCGGATCACTTTACAACCCAGGAGATCGGCCTGGAACTGCATCAGCAGGTCATTCGCCGCGGCTCCGCCATCGACCCTCAACTCGCTGAGCCGCTCGCCCGCATCGTTCTGCATCGCCTCGAGCAATTCGGCGCTCTGGAACGCGATCGACTCGAGCGCAGCGCGAGCGATGTGAGCGGACGAGCTACCGCGAGTCAAGCCGATGATTGCGCCGCGGGCGTGAGGATCCCAATAGGGAGCGCCCAGGCCGGTGAAGGCCGGGACGAAATAAACGCCGCCGGAATCCGGCACGCTCGCAGCAAGTCTTTCCACTTCATTGGAGGAAGAGAAAAACTTCATTTCGTCCCTG
>NZ_DATMRL010000558.1:0-11055 GCF_035566355.1 Pedobacter sp. | reverse complement strand
AAAGAAGGAAAGATTTTGGTTTATTCCGGAAATGAAAAAGATATCGATGCAAAACTTAAAGACCTTTTGATGTAAATCCGCTCACCGTGTTATAAATCCAGGTATTTATAACACGGTTTTTTAGATATTGTGTATTTAATTGTGACCGTAGACTGAAAAAAAGTCTATTTTTAGGCCCCGGTCTAGATAACGGCATAATACATGAAACAAACGAATTTCCTCTTCCTCTTTTTTCTTACTTTCCTTTTTATTCCCGAGCTGTTTGCACAGCAAAAATATACTTTAAGTGGTACTGTCCGAGATGCTTCCACTGGAGAAACCTTGATTGGGGCTACTGTAAAACTTCAAAATGCAGACCATAGTTTTGGTAAGGCGGCCAATGACTATGGCTTTTATTCTTTAAGTGGCGAAGGGGGCGAGTATACCATGACAGTTAGTTATGCGGGCTACCTGACCTATCGCAAACAGATCAGTTTAGCTGGAGATTTAAAAATAAATGTAGGGCTTGATCCTGCAAATTCATTACAGGAAGTGGTCATCAGTGCTAAAGACCGCAGAAATGACAATGTGAAGAGTGCACAGATGGGTTTGGAAAAACTGAATATGAGAGACCTCGATAATGTGCCAGTTTTGTTTGGGGAAAAGGATGTATTGAAGACTATACAACTTATGCCGGGGGTAAAGTCAGGCGGGGAAGGAAATACCGGTTTTTTTGTTCGGGGAGGAGCTGCTGATCAGAACCTGATCCTTTTGGATGAGGCAACGGTTTACAATTCTTCTCACCTGCTGGGTTTCTTTTCGACGTTCAATTCAGATGCTATAAAGGATGTGAGTTTGTATAAAGGCGGAATGCCCGCTCAGTTTGGAGGAAGACTGTCTTCTGTACTGGATGTTAAGATGCAGGATGGCAACAGTAAGGAATTTGGTGTAGAAGGTGGAATTGGGCTTATTGCATCGAGGATCAAGGTAGAAGGGCCTATTGTAAAAGATAAAGCATCTTTTATGGTGAGTGCAAGAAGGACCTATATCGATCTGCTTTTAAAGGCTTCGTCCGATTCTTCTATAAACAGCAACACCCTAAATTTTTATGACATTAACGCTAAAGTAAATTATAGGTTTGACGATAAAAATACACTGTTTCTTTCGGGGTATTTTGGGCAGGATAATATCGGTATTAAAGACCTTTTTGCAAATGACTGGGGGAATACAACAGCAACTGTACGTTTAAATCATGTTTTCAGCAGTAAGCTGTTCTCCAATACTTCATTTATTTTTAACAAATATCATTACGCTATTGAGTTACTGGACAAGGATAATAATGCAAGGGTTACTTCCCTTATCCGTGATTTTAACCTGAAAGAGGATCTTCAGTATTTTACCAACCAGCATATTTTTAGGTTTGGCGCACAGGCAACGCATCATCGCATTGCACCTTCAGATATTACAACAACAGGGAATTCCAGTATCAACCCGCTTTCAGTTGAAAACCGTTATGGACTGGAATTAGCTGGCTATGTGTCTGATGAGTGGAAATTGAACGATAAACTGGAGTTGCTGTATGGGCTAAGGATCAGTAGCTTCTCGTTGCTAGGCCCGGGTACGATCCGTACCTATGATGCGACTGGTGATATTGTGGACAGTTACGATGCAAAAAGAGGGAGTTTTGTGAAAACTTATATATATGCGGAACCTCGTTTTTCAGCAAGTTATAGTTTAAGTGAACAAAATTCGGTTAAGGCTTCCTACAATAGGAATACACAGAATATTCATATTCTGACTAATGCCAATACCAGTTCGCCAACAGATCAGTATGTGATGAGTAGCAATAATATAAAACCGGAGATTTCTGATCAGGTGGCCATGGGCTATTTCAGAAATGCAAAGGACAATACCTATGAATTTTCTGCTGAGGTTTATTATAAATGGCTTCAAAATCAAATTGACTATAAAAATGGAGCCGAGCTTATTGCTAATGCAGAGGTGGAATCTGAGTTACTTTATGGAAAGGGAAGGGCTTATGGTTTGGAACTTTATGCAAAAAAAACAAAAGGAAAGTTAACAGGGTGGATCAGTTATACGCTGGCAAAAACGGAAAGGCAGTTCGATGCTTTAAATGGCGGGAATTACTTCCCTGCAAAACAAGACCGTACGCACGACCTTTCACTGGTTGGGATATATAATTTCAGTTCGAGATGGACCTTTTCGGCCAACTACGTATACAGCACTGGTAATGCCGTAACCTATCCGGCAGGTAAATACAGTACCGGTGGTTTAACTACTTATTATTATACGGAAAGAAATGCAAACAGAATGCCTTATACTTCAAGACTGGATCTCAGTGCAACACTTAAAGCCAGAGAAACGAAGAAATATCAGTCCAGCTGGAGTTTTGGTCTGTATAATGCATTGAACCGTAAAAATCCATATGCCATTACTTTTAGAGATAATAAACAGGATCCCACACGTACAGAGGCTGTTCAAACAAGTCTGTTTGGTATTATTCCTTCGGTAACCTATAATTTTAAATTTTAATGATCATGAAGAAATTATTATATATAAGTGTATTGTTTGCGGGTTTCATGGTTTGGTCTTCCTGCGAGAAAGTAATTGATGTGAAACTGGATACTGCGCCGAATCAGATGGTTATAGAAGGAAATATAACCGACCAGAATGAGGCTCAGCTGATCAAGATCAGTCAATCTGTTCCTTACACTAACCGGAATGTTTTTCCGGCGGTTAAAGGGGCGAAGGTTACAGTAACGGATGATATTGGCCATCTTTGGACCTTTGAGGAGCGTGAGCCCGGAAGCTATACCTCTGCACCTTTCAAAGGGATTTCAGGAAGAACATATTCACTTAAGGTGAATGTGAGCAGTACGGAATATATGGCCAGTTCAACTATGCCTAAGCGGGTACATTTGGATTCATTGAGTTTAAAAGTTTTTACTTTTGGAGGTAACGACGTTAAACAGTTGCAGGTCCACTATAATGATCCGGCAGCAGAAGTAAATCAATACCGGTGGATAATGAAGATTGATAATGTACAAACGAAGCGGGTATTTGTTGGTAACGATCGTTTTACCAATGGAAATAACGTTGCTGAATTGCTTTACTACAGTAAAGATGATGATAATAAAGAGCTTTTAGGTGGTGATGAAGTGCAGGTGGAAATGCAGTGTATTGACAAAGCCGTCTATAATTACTGGTTTACATTGAGTGAACAGACAAAGAACGGTCCAGGAGGTGGGGTAACACCCGGTAATCCACCTTCTAATATCAATCATAATGCATTGGGCTATTTTAGTGCCCATACTACAGAAAAGGTCTCTTATAAAGTGAAATAGAAAGATTTTTTGCTGTGAGAGGTGGCTTGCTAAGCGGAATTTGTAGTTAATCTAAACATATTGTGTTATTTTTAGGTATAAATTAACGTCATATTCATCGCCTATGCAGTTTGTTTCTACACGCTATTTAGCTTTGTTTTTTGTTTTTTTTGGGTTTTATATTGCTGAGTTAAAAGCCCAGTCTCCTTTCGATGCAGAACGCCTCCTGAAGAGGGACAGCGTTAACCGAAAGGTGAAGCTGGATCTTCCTAAACCTCCAAAGAGATTCGGCAGAGCTGCTATGCAGTTTGGGCTTGCGGAGTTAATACCCTTCACTTTCGACAGGTATATAACCCACGCAGATTATGCTTATATTTCTTTCAAGACGGTAGGCCATAATCTTAAACCAAGTAGTTGGACCTGGGATAATGACGAATTTCAGACCAATCAGTTTGGACATCCTTATCATGGAAGTTTGTTTTTTAGTTCCTTTAGGGCAAATGGGTATTCCTTTTGGCAATCAGCACCTGCTGTAGTTGCAGGTAGCTACCTGTGGGAGACTTTTGCCGAAAATCAGGAGCCTTCTCCAAATGATTTTATCAATACTACATTTGGGGGAATTGTTCTGGGGGAAATGACCTATCGACTGTCTAACCGGATCGTTAACAATCATACATATGGTTTCAGGCGCCAGGCCAGTGAGGTACTTGGTTTTATAGTTAATCCTATGAATGGACTGACCAGGATCATGGATGGCAAATGGGGAAAGGTAAGTGGTAAACATGTTGATCAGGACTCCTCGAAAGTGACTGCGGAGCTTGACCTGGGAATCCGCAGGTACAACAATGAGAATGGCAGCGACCTCAAAAAAAGCAAGTTTGGCTGGTATGGCCGCGTGAAATTACTGTATGGTAATGCTTATGAAAATTACAGAGTTCCCTTTAGCAACATGTATATCAACGCTGAATTTGGTAAAGATGATAGTTCTTTTGTGAATGCGATCAATGTTTATGGCTCGCTTGCCGGCTGGAGAATCAGATCTGGCGAACAAAAAAGGCATTTAGCCGTTCTATCTGCTAATTATGATTATATCCGGAACAGGGCTTTTTTTTATGGGGCACAGAGTGTAAAAATGAATTTGATCTCAGAGTATAAATTACGTTCTAAAATCACATTGAATACGACCCTTGGTATTGGTCCTGTGCTTTTGGCGGCAGTGCCAGACCCTTATTTGTTTAAAGGAAGAAATTATGATTACACTTCTGGTGTGGGTATTTCCGCGTCTGCCGGATTTAATATTGATGATAAATTGTATTTTTCAGCGAGTTATCGGGGCGGCTGGTTAACAACCATTAACGGAAATGCGTCACATTATTTTCTACATACGGTATCTGGAGAAATAAGATATGAATTTACTCCTGGATTGTCCTTTTGTGCTGAACCAGGCTATCTGACACTGGAAGGAAATTATAAGGATCATGAGGATGTGGATAAGAAATATCCTTATTTAAGAGCTTCTTTCAGATATAATGTTAATCTTTAAACCGATATAAGTTCTATTTGATAAGCTTATGGTGTACTGAACAGGCACCTGGATTAAAATGTATGAAAATATTAGTTGGTGTATTATTATTGGGAACAATAACTTTTTTTGCCCGCGCTCAAAATGTGGGTGATCAATTGGTTGTTGATAAATTTTCACGTTATTACAATTCAAGTCAGGCGGATAGTCTTTATACGCTGTTTGATCCGCAGATGCAGACGGTTTTAAATGTAGAGAAAACAAAAGCTATGATCAATCAGATCAAAGGGAAGCTTGGCCAAATTGTGAAAAGTCATTATGAAGGTAGTCCGGCATCGGAAATCTATGAATACCGCATGAGTTTTGAAAAGAGATTGGTTGATTTAGCGCTGATACTTAAAGGAGGTATGATTGCAGGCATTCAACAAAAAAAAATTGAAATGGCAGCCGATAGTGCAACACGTTCGAAAAGCCCGGATAATTTTGTGATTAAAGTACCCCTTGCAAGACTTGTTGGTACACTGACCATGCCTAAGGCATCTGGTAAGGTACCGGTGGTTCTTCTGATCTCTGGATCCGGCCCCACCGACAGGAATATGAACCAGGAGGGTGGTTTAACGAGCAATTCGTTTTTAATGTTGGCAAAGGGGCTTGCAGATCATGGAATTGCCTCTGTACGTTATGATAAAAGAGGTGTAGGCAAAAGTGTTTTTTCAGGAAATCCGGAAAACCTGGTCTTTGATGATTTCATTGGCGATGCTGTGCTTTTGGTAGATTCTTTAAAAAAGGACTCCAGATTTTCTAAAGTGATTATTGCTGGTCATAGTGAAGGTGCTGCCATTGGCCTGGTTGCTGCATTAAACAGGAAACCGGCCGCATTTATCTCTCTTTCGGGGTATGCTACAGATCTGGTTTCATTACTCGGAAAACAGTTAAAGGCCGACTTAAGTCCTGCCGATTTTAAAGTTGCAGCGGAAGCAATGGATAGTTTGAAAGCAGGTAAGTCCTTTAATAAACCTCTTCCAGGTATGTTGTCTACATTGTTTTCGCCCGCTATTCAGCCTTTTCTGATTTCGAATGTGAAATACAATGCACAGCTGGAGATCGCAAAATTGAAGGTTCCAATATTAATCATTGCTGGAACTCATGATCTTCAAATTGGTATAGAAGATGCACAAAAATTGCACAATGCTGCACCGGGATCCAAATTGAAGCTGATTCCAGAGATGAATCATGTATTGAAAAATGCACCGGCAGAAAAAGCGGCTAATTTTGCTACATATAATAAGCCTGATCTCCCGCTTCATTCCGATTTAATACCAATATTAACTCAATTTATTCTTCAGCTTCGTTAGAAGAATTCTTTTTTTGTCCATTGGTTTTGGGGGTAGAGGCTTGTTGCCCAGTTTGATAGCTTGATGGATGTGCTTTTAACGCATTTTAGGCGATTAAAATTCGAATAAATGTTTTGTAGAAATGAAAAATCTTTATAGTTTTGCGGCCGTTGAAAGGAGATACTTTTAACTAGGATTGTCCGATAGTATAAGGGTAGTACAACGGTTTTTGGTACCGTTTGTCTTGGTTCGAATCCAGGTCGGACAACAAAGAAAGGGTAAAACAGATTTGTTTTACCCTTTTTTATTTAATGTTGGTTTTATAGTATGGTGAAGCTATATGTTGCCTAATGTTTTATAGGATATATCCAGGTAATCATTAATGTATAAACTGCAAGGAGGTAATTCTGTTGCTGTATGCGAAGTCAGTACGCCAACCACTTTCATTCCTGCGTTCAAGGCAGCAGTTACACCTGAATAAGAGTCTTCAAATACAATACAACGTTCCGGTGGCACCCCTAGATTATGGGCAGATTTAAGATGTACTTCGGGATTTGGTTTGTGTTTTTTTACATCTTCACTGGCCAGTATAGAGCTCATTTTATCTCTTAGTGGAAGTTTTTTTAGAATTAAATCCAGATTTTCGCAGGGAGCTGAAGTGGCTACGCCCAGTTTTACATCATGGCCTTTAAGCTCATTTATAAAATCAATAAGACCAGCTATGGGTTCTATATGCGGTTCATATATCTTGCGAAAAAGAGCCTCCTTTTCATTTTCAAGTACACTAAGTTCTTTACCGCTTACAGGTCTGTTGAAGAAGTGGCTTAAAATATAACTATTGCTTTTACCAAACATATGTTTGGCAAATTCCTCTTCGGTGGGCGAAAGATTCCATTTAGCAAAAAACTCCCGGAAGGCAAGAGAATGGTAGGGGTTGGTATGGCATATTACACCATCCATATCAAAGATAACGGCAATTTCCTTATTCATGCGGTAAAATTAGTGAATTAATGTCCGGATTGTTTTAAAGACTTTCGGTAGGTTTTTGCCATTTGGCCTATAATAAACTTTTTAGATAGCAATTTCATGAGTCTACTTCCTACACGATTCATAAATCCTGGAATATAATTATATTTCCTGGTGGTCAAAGCGTATATGCCTTCTTTTGCAGCTTGTTCTACGGGCATTAACCAGCCTTTTAGGTCGTTGAATTTCTCTCCTTGCGTCATCTCCGTTGCTATGCCGCCGGGCGCATATACCGTTAAAGAAAAATTTGTGTTTTTTAATTCAAACGATAACGCATTAAAAAAATTCATGATAAAAGCCTTTGTGCCAGAATATATTGCCTGATACGGAACAGGGAACAGAGCAGCCATACTGGATACAACCATTAAGCCCCCTTCTTTTCCAGTCGCTTCAAAATGATTTACAAGCTGGCTTGTAATGCGTACTATACTGGTGACGTTGGTTTGCAAAAGTCTTTGAAATTCAGAAGGCTTCATTTCACTGTGAGATCCAAAATAGGTTATTCCTGCATTTAGTATAGCGGCATAGAGTGGCTGTTTTTCTATACTGTCTTTGATCAAAAGTTCAACATCTTCAGGAACAGAAAGGTCGGCAACTATAATTTTTACCTGTATTCCAGTTTGTTCCAGTTCTGTTTTCAGTTGTTCCAGTTTGTCCTTCCTCCTGGCGGAAATAATCAAATTGGCTTTATGCTGATGAGCGAGTTGAAGAGCCATTTCATGCCCTAAACCCGAAGAAGCTCCGGTTATTAAAACCCATTTGTTCTTAAAATCAAGTCTTTTCACAGGGTCAAATCTAGATAATTTAGGGGAGATTCCCTCTTAAAGTAGGTTCATCTTCCATTGCTAATATATTTTTACCTGCCTGTTTTTAGTTTTTATTTTCTTTTTGATTATTTATTGTTTCTTTAATTGTGTTTTTTTATCTTAAATGTGTTTTTATGTTGATTTTGTTGGTGTGTTTTAAAATAAATATTTCTATATTAGTATTGTTATTTATTTAATAATTAATGTATTTATTTTTTAACCTCTTGCTGAATGTTATGGAATGAGATATAGACTTATCATTTGCCCGCCGGATTGAAACCATTCTTTGAATTCGATCAAAATTTCTTAACCAAATAAAAAAAATCATGTATAAAAAAACGGTATTTTCTATCGTAATGGCTTTGCTTTGCCTAAGCTTTACGAGTTATGGTCAAAGCGGAACGTCAGGCTTGCAGGCAGTTGAATTGGGCGAAGCAGTTCCAGATAGCTTGTTAGACAAGCCTTTGGAAGTCATAAATGGTCCCAACGGAAGAAAAATAACTACGCTGAGAAGCTATAAGGGTAAATTAATTATTCTGGACTTTTGGGCCACCTGGTGCGGGGCTTGTGTTTCGGCTTTTCCGAAACTGGATTCTTTGCAAAAACTGTTTCCCGGGAGTTTAAAGATTCTCCTGGTTAACAGTCAGAATACAGGGGATAGTCCTGAAAAAGTAAAAACATTGCTGGAGCGGAGTAGACATTCAGGATATGAATTATCTTCTTTAGTTAAGGATACTGTGTTGAGTAGACTGTTCAGACATCAAATGATTCCGCACTATGTCTGGCTCAGAAATGACACAGTCCTTGCCACGACGTCTTCTTCGGAGCTTTCTGCTGAGCATATCAGGAGTGTGCTGAATTTTGGGGTTTTTAAACCGGATATTAAAAAGGATGTTTTAGATTTTGATCTTGATAAGCCATTGTTTTTTGGAGGCAATGGAGGGACGGGAGATCAGATTCTGTATCGTTCTCAAATATCGGGAGCTATTTCCGGAATCGCGTCTCAAACACTGGCAACCAAAAATAAGTCTGGAATGATACAGCGGTATTGCTGTTTGAATGCCTCCAGGATTGATCTGTTCCGACTGGCCTATAATGCAATGTCTATTCCCAGGAACCGCATTTATATCATGTCCGACTCTCTGAATATATTGCAGCGAAAAACGGAGGAATCCCCTAACTTCTGTTTCGAACTGATATGTCCGCCTTCCAGTATAGATGTCGTGAAATCCAGGATGCGGATGCAACTGGAACAATACTTCGGCTGGAGTGTGGCACTGGAAGAAAAAAGAGTTACCTGTCTTGTACTTAAAGATGTCGGATATAGAAAATTCGATTCCGGATTGCCTGTTGGATATCTTTTTGATAGCCAGGAAACACGAAATTATATTCGCGGGCAGCAACTATCACTATTGATTAATCATTTGAATCAAAAGTTGTCATTGCCCCTACTGGATGAAAGCGGTTTTTCCACTCCGGTCAACCTGGACTTACCACAGGACCTCACTAATTTGCCTGCACTTAAAGCTTGTTTAGAAAAGCAGGGTTTGAGCCTTACTGAGCAATTAAGAACACTTGCTGTGCTGGTATTTAGACCTGTAAATAAATTATAAATATCCTTTTAAACTAAATCATATGAGATATTATAACTTGTTATGTTGTATTCTAATTCCGTTCTTTTTAATGGCCCAAAACAATAACGGGCAGAAAATAGTGAAGGGGAGAATTGTTGATGCAGCAACGGGCAAGCTGATGGCGGGAGCAAGCTTGCAAATGAAATTATCTGGCGGGCACAGTTACTCCGGGTATGACGGTCTGTTTTCGGTTACTGCCAGCTCACTGCCAGATTCGCTTATAGTTACTTTTGTTGGCTATCAGAGGCTTACAATACCCATCTCAGGCACTGCGGTATTCCTTGAGTTGCAAATGCGAGCCGAGGCAGGTACGCTTCAGGAAGTTAGTGTATTTACCGGCTATCAGGTTATTCCGAAAGAGCGGGCCACTGGTTCTTTTAGCACGGTCGATCTTAAAACTTTCAATGAGCAGGTCAGCAGAAATGTTCTTGACCGTCTGGAGGCGGTTGCTAACGGATTTTCTATTGACAAATATACCGGTGTAAGTTCGGGAACACAGAATATAATGATACGTGGACAAACTACTATTCTTGGCGTTAAAGGGCCACTTATTGTTGTTGACAATTTTCCTTATAACGGTGACCTTAAAAACATTAACCCAAATGATGTAGAAAATATAACTATCCTCAGAGACGCAGCTGCAGCTTCTATCTGGGGTACAAAAGCTGGAAATGGGGTCATTGTAATTACGACAAAAAAAGGACGTTTTAATCAGCCGCTTCGTGTAGACTTTAATTCCAATATTTCTTTTACTGCAAAGCCTGATCTTTTTAGTTTGCCGCAAATGTCTTCAGGTGAGTATATTGACCTGGAACAAAATTTATTCGATAAGAAGTATAAAGTAGGAGATGTTTCCAATATCAATCAACCTCCTTTTTCACCAGTGTATGAAATTTTATTTAAAAAGCTAAATGGTGCACTTAGTTCAGAAGAGGTGCGGATACAGCTTGACAGCTACAGATCGAATGACTACCGAAATGATCTGAATAAGTATTTTTATCAAACAGCAGTTGGCCAGCAGTATGCATTGAGCGCAAGAGGTGGTTCGTCTGCTTATTCCTGG
This sequence comes from Pedobacter sp., assembly GCF_035566355.1. Taxonomy (GTDB): domain Bacteria; phylum Bacteroidota; class Bacteroidia; order Sphingobacteriales; family Sphingobacteriaceae; genus Pedobacter. Next base: position 347 of record NZ_DATMRL010000558.1, on the reverse strand, counting down.
TTATTTTCTGCTGGCTACGACCAAAATATCAGTGAATTGGCAGCAAAAGACAACCGTTTGAATGTACAGCTGAGCAACAGCTGGAAGGCATCAGAACGGTTGCAGATCAGTGCTTCTTTATATTTAACCAAGAGCAAAGCCGGTAATGGAAAACCTGGGTATTTTGATCTTAAAACGGCAAATGGAAATTTACCTCCTTACACCAGGCTGGCAGATGAGTTCGGGCAAAAATTAGCTGTCATCAAAGATTACAGGCAATCCTTCCTGGATGGAATTTCAAACCATAAACTTTTGGACTGGAATTATTATCCTTTGGATGATTACACGCATAACATAATAGAAAACAA
>NZ_DATMRL010000557.1:0-11049 GCF_035566355.1 Pedobacter sp. | reverse complement strand
CCTCTTTTCAGCAGGCTGTCTACAGAATTTTCCTGGCCAATTATCGAAGTCGGGTTCACCACCATACCTACCCGTTTTCCTTCCAGTAAAGGAAGGTACAGCTCCGTTTGCTCTGCACCTGTACGGATACCCTCCACAGGAACCTGCTTATGCTTCTTACCCATAGGTACAGGCTGGACACTATAGGTGGCCAGGGTATCAGAATGGAATTGATCTGGTGTTTTTGCTGCACAGTTTTTTAAGGCAAGGGTGCTTAAACTCAGGTATAATAACAGGGATGCGGTGGCTTTCATCGGGTTTCTTTTTTAATAAATATGCTTTAAATCCAAATCAAATAAGCATTTTTGCTAAGTTACTATTTATTGCAAAACATTGAATATAGAATATTTCATAGCCAAAAAGATCTCTGTAAAAGCAGAGCGCACCTTTTCCAAACTGATTGTACGCATTGCCATTTCGGGCATTATGCTCAGTTTATCGGTTATGATGCTGTCTGTAGCCATTATCAAAGGCTTTAAAACCGAGATCCAGGATAAAGTAAGAGGTTATGTTGGAGACATCCGGATCTTTAAACTAGACCTGAACAATTCGTTTGAACTTTCCCCATTTGCCCCCAGTGCAGAAACGCTGAAAGCACTCAAAAATAATCCACAGATAGAATATTTTCAGCCTTATTCTACTAAACCAGCCATTATATCTGCAAATGATGAAGTAGAAGGCATTAATTTCAAAGGCGTAGATTCCAGTTATCGCTGGGACTATATCAAAAGCCACCTGGTGAGCGGACGGGTCATGTCTTTTAAAGACAGTGTTCAATCCAATTCGGAAATTATGATTTCCAGTTATACCGCAAGCCGTTTGAAACTCAAAGCCGGCGATTCCTTCATTATGCACTTTGTACAGGATCCTCCAAGGAAACGTAAATTGACGATCGTTGGAATTTATGACATTGGCGTAGAAGAGATCGATAAGAGTTTTGTGATTGGGAACCTCAACGTCATCCGCCGTCTCAACAATTGGAAAGCCAACGAAGTTGGCGGTATAGAGGTGCGGGTTAAAGACTTCTCTAAAATTGATCAGATTGCAGATGGCATTTATGATCACCTGGATGCCCGTCTGAAGTCAGAATCGGTAAGAGACTATTATCCGAATATTTTCTCCTGGCTGTCCATGCTCGATGTGAATACTCGTGTCATGCTCATTTTAATGATGATTGTTGGTGTAATCAATATGATTACTGCATTGCTGATCATGATCCTGGAAAGGACCAATATGATCGGTGTACTTAAAGCCTTTGGTATGAGTGATTTCAGTATTATGAAGATTTTCTTGTACAATGCTGCCTACCTGGTGGGTATTGGATTGCTGCTTGGAAATGTCCTGGGGCTTGGACTGGCCTATTTTCAAAACCACACCCATATCTTCACCCTCGATCAAAGTTCTTACTACCTGAAATATGTTCCGGTAGAGATCCATGCAGCCGATGTTATTTTACTCAATGTGGCTACCCTGGTGATCTGCCTTATCGTTCTGATCCTGCCTTCTTTACTGGTCAGCAAGATTTCTCCGCTAAAAGCGATCAGGTTTAAATAGGCCTAGTTTAAAGCAGCTATTCTTTTTCTGAGTAAAAGATTAATATCGGTTTTGGGTTCTTCCAGCAAAAGAATATAAGTTCCTTTTTCCCTGGCATACGGGTTTTCAATGCTGCCCATAACTGTGATCTTATGGAACAAAGCTTTCTCATTGGGATTACCTTGATTGGCAGCCGAGTTTTCCTTGATACAGATCACCTTATCATACGCCTTATCCAGATCAAACCAGTTTTTGTAATCGGCATTAAAAGATACCGCATCTATGTTCTTGTACCTGGAATAAAAATTAATAGCACCTGCCTCGCCGTAATTGTCGCAGATCACCAGTACATGTTTTTTATCTGCTACACCAGCATATACCCGGTCTACTTTTTCAGCCAGTTCTCTCCAGCCCAGCATATCCGCATAATCCTGGGGTAAAGGATGATCTTTCCCGTCTTCCCACCTGGACACCCCAAATTTTTTATCTACAGCTTGCTTTTTAATAATTTCTTCAGGGCTGTAAAGCGGCAAGGTAAGTTTTGCAAAAGAAGGAAACACGAGCAGTGGGAGTACTATTGCTACCGGTCTTAGCCGCCGGGTCCAGCCCTTGCTGCACAATTGTTCCAGATAGACCGTTCCAAAACCCAGCAATACGGGAATCAGTCCAATGGCATAATAAGGCTTAGCTTGAAAATAAGAAAAGATCAGCAGGGTGAAAATATAAGAGAACAATACAAAACGATAAGGGCGGAAAGCGGGGTAGATGATCAGAGCTGTCAAACCCGCGATCATGACAAAGTCTGCTCCGGCAAAGAACAGCAACTGTTCCTTAAACAAGTCCATCCGGTTCATATTGACCAATTGTGTGGCCCTCAGTTCTGCCATATGTTTAAGTACAGGAAGATGATGTTGAAACTGCCAGATCAGATTGGGTGAAATGAGCAGCAGCGCTAAAGCCAGGGCGAGGTAAAAATCTTTCTTTAAGAACCACTTGCGTTGTTCTCCAAGCAGCAATGCAGGTAATAAGCCGAACACCAGGAACAGGATATTGTATTTGTTCAAAAAGCCAATTGCAAATACAGCAGCGGCAGCAAAAAGCCAGTTGCGGTGTTGGGTATTGGTATATTTAATCAACGTATAATACAGCATTGTCCAGCAGAGGTAATCCAGGGAATTAGGCTGGTAGAGCGAATTGATCCTGAACAATATAGAAAAGGTTGTTGCAATTGCGCCCAATATCAGCGCAAACCAGCCTCCCTTCAGCTCTTCTATAATCTTCCAGACCACCCATGTGGTGAGGGCACCGTATAATGCAGGGAAAAATTTCAACCAGAAAAGGGTATGGTCAGACGCTAACATTAACCAGGATGTCCAGGAGGTTAGTGGTGGAACAGAAGTATAACCCCAGGCCAGGTGTTTTCCAAGGTCAAGATGTAGAAATTCATCTCTTTGCAGATCGTAAACCGGATGAATGACGAAGTATTGAATGATGAATTTTAACAGGATAAACGACCAGAGGACAATGGATTTCTTTGACATAGCAACAGCTTAAATGGAATACACCTGTTAGACAGCGTTATATATGTAATATTACATATAACGAGAAGAATTTGCATAAAAAAAGCGGCTGATATAGCCGCTTTCTTATTATTTAGCATTCTTTACGTATTTATCCAGCCAACTGTTCATTTCCCAGAGCATGTGAAGCAGATTTTCCTTGCCTCTGTAGCTGTGCGCTTCATAAGGAAGAGAAACATATCTTGTTGTACCACCAAATCCTTTGATAGCATTGAACAAGCGCTCACTATTGATCGGGAAAGTACCCTGGTTGTCGTCAGAATCTCCATGGATCAGCAATAATGGAGTTTTGATCTTATTCGCATAACTGAAAGGACTCATCTGGTAATACAATTCTGGTGCATCCCAGTAAGTACGGTCTTCGTTCTGGAAACCAAAAGGTGTTAAGGTTCTGTTGTAAGCACCACTTCTGGCAATACCCGCCTTAAACAAATTGGTGTGGGCCAGTAAATTAGCGGTCATAAATGCACCGTAACTGTGGCCGCCAACCGCAACACGGTTACGGTCTGCAACCCCCATATCTGCCAGTTTATTGATGGCCGCCTCCGCATTCATTTTCAGCTGATCTACAAAAGTATCGTTTGGTTTTTTACCCTCGGCAGCAACAATTGGCATCTCTGCATTGTCCAGAACAGCATAGCCCTGCGTTACCCAATAAATAGGCGAGGCCCAGCTGATGGTCGTAAACTTGTCTTTAGAACCGCGGATTTGTGCCGCATCTGCTGCAGAGTTGAATTCTCTGGGGTAAGCCCAGATCAGTAACGGAAGCGGTCCGTCTTTAGATTTGTCATAGCCTTTAGGTAAATACAAATGACCAGTCAGGTCTATGCCGTCCGCACGTTTATAGGCTACTTTTTCCTTAATTACCCCGTTCAGTTCAGGATAAGGATTGCTGAAATCGGTAATCTGACGGTCTGCAACGCGGAGTACCAGGTTTTTGATCAAGTAATTCGGCACCTCTTTCTGAGATTCGCGTCTGGTCAGTAAAACCAGCTTAACCGGATCAATCACATCTTCAACATATTCAAAAGTACCTTCGGTACTTCTCCACAAGATTTCGTTCTTTTTGCTGGCCAGGTCAAACTTGGCCAGAAAAGGTAAATCTCCCTTTGGAGAAGAACCTGTTTGGTTGTTCATCAGCATTTTAGTGCCGTTATCTACCGTTTGGATCACATATTTTCCATATTTGTTCCTGGTCAGTACCGGATCTCCCGGATCATTATAAGCATCGGTTTGATTTCCTTCGTATAGGGTTTCCAGTTGACCGCTTGTGGAATTGAAACGGCTTGTCCGGAAAGTTTGTTTACTGCGCAATCCTTCCTGTACCAGGGCTAAATTCGCATCGCCCCAGGTGGTACTGCGATAACGGGTCTGAGTTTTGAAGAGCTCTTTTGCTTTTGCAGTAAAAGGTGCATTCAGCGCATAAACGACATCATGAAAAGGCACCTGTTTCTTGATTAGCCCACTGTCCAAAGGCTCGGCCCAAACAATAGTAGCTGCTTCATCCGCACGCCATTCAAAGCCTCTTGGTACGTTCTGCAGGTTGTCGTATCCGGACGGTGTACCCTCTGAAGAAGGAAGTTGTGCCAGTTCTTTAACTATCTTTCCATTCAGGTCTGTAATTTCTACTACAGAAGGAAAACCTCCTGCAGATACCAGGTAAGAAAATGGTTTTCTGATCTTGCGTTGTAACAAGTAGGTCTTACCAGGAGAACTGCTTACACTTAGGTAAATAGCAGGCTTTCCAATCGGAGATTCCTGACCATTGCTGTTTTTCACCAGCTGCGAGGTGGCATAGAACTCGAAAAGCTGTTCATCATAAGGTGTTTTGATCAAATCCTGGATAGTGGCGCTTGGCGAAACTTTGCCCAGATTTTGTTGCACTGCAGGGCCTTTTGGCATTAAAGATTTAGCAGGGGCTTCAGTTGCAGGTCTTACAATCGTTCTGTATAAGATCGTATTGTTGTCCAGCCAGCTGATGCCGCTTCCAAGAATAACATTCAGGTGTTGTTTGTTCACCTTAGTTACTTTAGCTGTAGCAATGTCAATAACATACAGATCTACACCAGTTGCTGTTGTATTGGTGAAAGAAATCTTGGTTTCGGCAGGGTTCCAGTTCACATAACCAGCAAATAATGGTGCAGGAAGGCCAGCTAGAGCCAGGGTTTTACCAGTTTTGATGTTTTTAAGGGTAAAGCCATTGATGAAAGTCTGTCTGCTGAGCGCGAAATTTCCAGGGTTGATGCGTAGCCCTGCGATCCGCAATTCGGGCATAGCCAGTTCTTCGACAGAAGGATAAGAGTTCCTGTTGCTGAGCAGCATCCATTCTGCTTTGCTGTCCAGCCGGACAGAAGGTGTTGGCTTAGCCAGGAGCAGATCTGCCATAGCTTTTGGAGGCGTTTGATAATTTACTGCATCCTGAGCAAAAACACCACAGGATGCAGTAAGGAGAAAAAGGTTGAGTAAGAGTTTCTTCATGCCTTACGAATTAGTCAATTGGTTAATTCGTAAAAATAATGAATGAGGCAGGGAATCCGCCCTATTCTGTATCAAATTCTTGATACAATCCTAGTAGCCCCTATCTTTCAGCTTATCCGCCACCTGCTGACCAATCTTTTGACCCCATTGTTGTCCAATTTGCATAGATTCCTGCATGATCAGAGGTGATTTTTCTGCAAATTTCTTTCCTAAAGGAGTATTGTAAAAGCTGGTCAGGTCATTAACGTCCTGAATCGTCAGGTGTCTTTGGTAAACAGGCACCAGCATGTCGGTCAGTTCTGTTACTGAAATTTTTAACATTTCAGTTTGTAAACTCTCCCAAACTTCTGCAGGGACCTCGCTTTTTTGTTCTTTCATCATGCTCATCATTTTTGAAATAGCAGCCTTGTAAATGGCTTCAGCACCAGAGGCTTGCATCATCTTTCCCAGAGCGGTTTTGTAGGCTGTGTTGTCCTGGCTAAAGGAAACGCTGGCTGTAAGCAGTAAAAAGGAGAAAATTAATAGCGTTCTTTTCATCTGGTTTATTTTATTTTTTTAGTTGTTAGATGGAGCCTTTGATGATTAAAATAATTATTGCCCTGCGTGCTTAATCATTATTTTAATAATATCGGGTTCATAAAGTCTTTTGGAGTTTGTTTTTAAAATTAGACGGGTTCAAGATAACAAATTGGGGTCAATTGTCCCTGGAATTAAACTTTTCTTTGATCAGTTTAGCCGGCTCTTCTGCTTCCTTTACATCCCAGGTACCATAGCCCAGCCTTATATTGGTTACGCCGGTTCCCGGCATTTGACTGCCCACAGGATAGGGAATTTCGATACCCTGGTTCTCAATGGCCTGCATATAACCCAACAGACTTTCAGCATGTCCAAATTCCAGCCAGAGGCTTAAACCGCTGTCCGGGGTATAAATCTCCGCAATTCCGTGCAGGTAATTCTGCATCTCCATACTGATCTCATACCGGTGGATTTCTTTCGCCATTCTTGCTTTTTTTGCATATTTCCAAAGTTCTCCGCTCCGTAAAATATCTGCAATGACTTTCTCTTCAATGATGTTCCGGTAACGGAATGGTTCCATGGGTACCTTTTTCAGCAACGCAATAAATTCTGCCGCTGCGGCGATGACCCTGGTGTTTTGCATATAAGGTGTGAGCAGGCTCAGCACCCCGAGATATATAACATGCCCTTTGTGGTTGTATCTCACCAATGGGATATAGGGTTGAGGTTTGTACCAGAATTCATGGTATTCGTCTTCCTCCAGAAGGTAGAATTGATGTTCTTTGGCAAGACTAATGAGTTGCCTGCAAATTTCCGGACTCAGGTGGTTGTTTTCAGGATAACCACATTGTGGACGTACATGGAGTACTTTGATTTTTGTATGCTGCAGTAAGTCTGATAGTTGATCTATGAAGGTTGGGTCTACAGTGCTCAAGGCCATTGTTTTTGCACCAGATTTGTCCAGAGCTTCCTGGAGAACAAGGTCTTGAGGAGCTGTACTGATGGCAGTGTCTCCAGGTTCTATCAGTACGTTAAGCAAGGCATCCAGACTTTCCCGCCTGCCCATAATCACCTCTAAAGATTGCGGTTGAAGGTTAAATCCACGCATCACATTAAAATGGGTAAGGATGGCATCCTTAAAATCGAAGCCTTGCGCATCGATAACCTGCTGGATTTGTTTTACATTTTGGTAGCGTTTGGTATGGTATCGCATGTATTTGTAATACAAGCTTACCGGGAAATAATAAGGACTGGGAATGTCAAAGCCTATAGTTGTAAAGTTTTGCTTTGGTTTTTCAGGATCCTGAGGTAATGGAGCTGGTGATCTGAGTCGGACTGGTAAACGATCAATAGCTGCCGAAGCCGGATGGAGCGGATCATGGCCCGGATAAGTAGGGGATACAAAAATACCTTTTCCCGGCCGGGCGATCACCCAACCCTGTTCCTGGAGCTTATTGAATACACGTAAAATGGTGTTTCTGTTGATGCCGTTTAACTGGGCAAGTTCCCGGTAAGGCGGTAAATAGGTATTAGGCAGTAAAATACCTTCCTGTATGTTTTCAATGATGAATTCATACACTTGTGCCATGTAGAACCCTTCCATTAGATCAGGTATTCTCCACAACTGAGAGTCAATTTTTGTCATTTTTTTGAGATGAGATTAACTTAAATTTTAGCAAATTGAGCTTGATGATTTTCAAGACAAAAGAGGATCGGAAACTGGCACAGTATGTATAATTTAGACTGGCCTACCTAAAAGTATTTTTCAAATTAGAACTTTGCTGAGTGTTAAATTAATAAAATTTTGTTGAAGAGGCTAAAAGAGAAGAGAAATTTTTTGTAGAGATTAAAGTTAGGGGCTTTATTTTTTAGAAAATCGACACTCTTTGAATTTAGACAGACAAAGCCAGGCCGTGGTATCATACAAGGGAGATGATACCCGGCTTTTTTTATGAGTTTTAAGTTAATTAATTTAATTCGAGGCCGTAACAAGATCAGGAATGGTCTGGTCCTCGTTCGTATTCCGGGCAGACTTACTCCGGAGTGAGTCCGGAGTAAGTCCGGGTTTTTCCGTAAAAACCCGGACTTACTCTGCTCTAACTGGGTATTAACTCAGGAGTAACCAGGCTGTAACATAGTATATACTTTAACCAAAATATAAATCGAAATGGCAAGATTTGATGGGAAACATTTAAGGGGCCTGGTAGGCCCAACAATTTCAAAGGTACACCGGGGCAAGCAGATCATACAATCAAAAGCGGTTACGCCTAAAAGTGCACGTACTAAAGGTACAAAAAATGCAGCAACAGTTTTTGGCTATGGAAGTAGCCTTGCTTGTGCCATAAGGAAAGCGTTTAACACGGTTGTTGCGGGTTTTCATGATGGAGATATGAACACCAGGTTTCTTACGGAAGTATTGCAGTCGTTGCGCCAGGCTTTAGACGAGAAAACAAACCGGGTGATTTTGGAGGAACTAAATTTTGCTGCACTGGATGGTTTTGACTTTAATCTTGGTTCCCCTTTAAAAAAATCCTTATTGGTAAAGCCAGAAGTGGCGCTTACAGGGAATATTTTACAGATTAAGCTCCCGGAGCTGCAATTGCCGCAAGACCTGAGATTTCTTAAAGGTGCTACGCATTGCAAATTGAACTGTACTGTGGTGTCTTTTGATCTTAAAAACGAGCGGATGCTAATGCACGAGGTACAGACCGCGGATATCTCTTTTACAGATAAAACCTTAGCGCCACAGCAATGGACATTTGAAGCCGAGCCTGGTTGTTTAACGGTACCGGTTTTGTCATTGGCTTTTATGAAACATAAAATGGGAGGCCTCGTGATTATGAACAACGAGAAATTTAGCCCGGCGGCCATTTTAGAGACTGTTTTTAGCAGCGGGGAAATCGACGAAGCGATAACAAAAAAATGGCAAAGGATGAGATTTTCTCCAAAGTATATAAGACGGAAGTCTATAATTTACGAAGATTAGTCTTTTGTCAACTAACTGGCACAGTAGTAATTAACTGAACTGGCATAGCTGAAATTTCATCTCTGCTATTGAACTTTATGTTGAATTAAATTAACAAAAATTAGTGGATACTATAAATGAAAACTCAGCTGTCAATAAACTTTCTTCGGGGAATTATGATCCGAAGCTTTAATTTTAGGAAACTTAATGACTTTGAATTTTTTGTATTTAAACGAAAGAGGTCATATAGCCTGGTTATAGGCCTGATCTCGCTGCTCTTTTTTCTCCTGTTTCTTTATGCTGGTCTAAGTGCACTTTTCCATAGTGAGCAGTTCCAGACCCAGATGTCCAGGTTGCCCGTACTTGGAGATTACGCAGGTATTCTGAAATGGTTGATTCCGGCTTTGGAACTTTTGATTTGTATATTACTGATCCGTCCTGGAAAAAGAAGATTTGCCTTATACGGTTGTTTGGCCTTAATGACTTTGTTTTCAATTTATATCATGGTTATGCTGAATTTTAGTTCGGTTATTCCCTGTAGCTGCGGAAGTGTTTTGTCTGCCTGGAGCTGGGAAAAGCAATTGATCTTTAATGTGGCAGGCGTGATTTTGGCCGCAGCAGGAATTTGTTTGCATTCTGTGAGTAAACATTCTGATGATTAGAATATTGGCCTAGTGCGTATTTGCACTGCTGGCCTAGTAAAAAGTCTTTTTCAACACAGAACTTTGTTGTAGCTATACAGCAAAATTTTGCCATATACAACGCCCCCAATTTACACCTATGAATTACTATGTAGAAGATTATAAAAGGGAATTGATCACCCGCTACGTACTGCCTGCTTTCGGACAGCTCGTAAGTGCTGAAGAAAGCAAGATCAATGAAATCGTGAAACGATGTAGGCTTCACAATGCGGTTAAATATCAGCAGCTGGAAAGTCCCGGCCCGGGATGGGAGGGGCATTTGCTGTTTTCTATTCAGGCAATGGTACATAGCTACTATTATAGTATGGATAAAAGCTGCAGGTACGGCACTAATATCTGGAACAAATGCAGGTTCATATTTAATGATTCCGGACTGTTGGATGGAGAACCGAGAACCGACTATATAGAAATACTGGAGAGTGGGGAGGTGCTGTCGGTCAGCTACGCTGATCTGCTGGATTTAATGGAGTATTATCCTGATATCAATAATGCCATACGGATATTGGCAGTTCGACAAGGGGTGCAGTACCGTAAACGCAATGCCTTGTTACTGCAGGCCCCAATGGAACGGGTGAAACAGTTTATTGCCGAAAACCAGAGCTTCATTTATTGTACCAGTCAGGAGGTTCAGGCCTTACATGTAAATCTGACCAGGGTGGGCTATGTACGGCAATTGGAAAAGCTGAACAGCTTAAAATTAATCTAAAGCATTTTTTGGTTTTTGCTATGGTATTGATCCGTAGTAGGTAAAGTGTGTATTTGTATACAGCGGGATTGTATACGGGTATACATTTTTTCTGTATATGGGTATATAACACTGCCTTGCTTTTCCTGGCGAAATTTGGGTAATCAAAGTAATTGTTATGAACTCTATGAAAATGAACTTTATATCTGACTGTTGTTTTAAAATTCTCGCAAACAGGGGCAAGATTGGCCGTGGTGTAATCGTAGAAGTTATATCCGGCCTTTTTTTCTTATTGTTCCTTTATGCAGCAACCAGTAAGTTAATGGATTATGATAAATTTCAGATCCAGATCGGCAAGTCTCCAATCTTGACAGATTTTGCCTGGGTGTTGGTTTGGCTGGTGCCAGCTGTTGAGATTGGCGTTTGTTTGTTGCTGATCTTTCCACGGACTATTATGTTGGGTTTGTATGGTTGTTTGTTGTTGATGGCGATGTTCACGGCATATATTATAGCCATTTTGAATTTTAGTGAATCGATTCCTTGCAGCTGTGG
>NZ_DATMRL010000556.1:0-7839 GCF_035566355.1 Pedobacter sp. | reverse complement strand
GGACGTTATCAATAAATCCAAATTAGTCCTCGAAAAGGCCCAGAAATCTTTTCCTGCAGGCATCAAATCACTTTACCTGGTTGATGTCAATCAGTTTTTGAATGCGTCAATTGATAAAGTGGTCCATACACTTATTGAATGTTTTCTGTTGGTGTTTTTGGTGATCTTTATCTTCCTTCAGGATTTTAGGTCGACCATTATCCACGGAATTTCTGTTCCTGTTGCCATCACAGGAACATTCTTCTTTCTATATCTCTTTGGGTTCAGTATTAATCTACTCACCTTGTTTGCGCTGGTGCTCGCCATCGGTATTGTTGTAGATGATGCAATTGTAGTTGTAGAAGCTGTGCATGCTAAACTAGAAAGTGGTTATAAATCTCCAAGAAAGGCTGCAATTGATGCTATGAGTGAAATTTCAGGAGCAATTGTATCTATTACATTAATCATGGCTGCAGTATTTGTTCCGGTTACTTTTATAAGTGGATCAGCTGGTGTCTTTTATAAACAATTCGGGATTACCCTGGCGATTGCTATTGTCATATCGGCTGTAAACGCACTTACACTTTGTCCGGCATTGGCCGCCATGTTTTTGAAACCTCCCTCGCACATTAAGGAACAGGAAAACAAAACACTCATGCATCGGTTCGGTGTTAGTTTCAACGCTGCTTACGATGGACTTACCAGCAAATACGCCCGTGCTGTAAAATTCCTTATGGCAAAAAAATGGATTGTTGTTGTAGCCATAGGTCTATTTATTACCGCTTTTTATACCTTAATGAGGTCTACGCCTTCGAGCTTCGTACCCAGCGAGGATATGGGGACTATCTTTGTCAATATTACGCTCCCCCCAGGATCCACCATGGATAGGGTTAAGGCTGTAGCCATCAAAGTAGATTCTATTTCCAGAACAATTCCTGAAGTACAAAATACCATGCGTACCATGGGACAGAATTTTATAGGTGGAAGCGGCAGTTCCTATGGTATGGTGATCCTCAGACTTAAACCTTGGGACCAGCGGCCGAAGGTAAATAATAATGCTGTTATTAAAGAGCTTACAAAGAAGACTGCAAACATAAAGGAAGCCAGTATTTTATTCATGTCACAGCCAACGATAACAGGTTTTGGTACCAGTGGTGGTTTTACTTTTCAGCTGGAAGATCAAGGAGGCCACACCACAGATCAGTTTTACGGCGTAGCAAAAGGGTTTTTAGCCCAGTTAAACAATCAACCAGAAATTCAATATGCTTCAACCTCCTTTAACCCAAATTTCCCTCAATATCAAATGAGTGTGAATGTGGCGAAATGCAAAGATGCAGGGGTTTCTGTTTCAGATGTATTGGGTGCCATGCAGGCTTTTTATGGCAGTTCATATACGTCTAATTTTAATGAATTTGGACAGCAATATAGGGTGATTATCCAGGCAGATACAAATTACAGGGCAAATCCACAAGGTCTTAACCGGATTGGAATTAAAACCAACAGTGGCTTAATGACACCAATTACTGAATTCATTACCCTCAAAAGAGTTTACGGGCCAGAAAATGTGACCCGGTTTAACCTGTTTAGTTCTATGTCTGTAAGTGGGTCGCCAAATGACAACTACAGTACCGGACAGGCGCTACAAGCCATTCAAAGAACGGCAGATAAATATTTACCTGCTGGCTATGGCTTCGAATATTCAGGCATTAGCCGGGAGGAACAAAATGCCGGTTCACAAACGCTGTATATATTCATTCTATGTCTCGCATTCGTTTATCTGCTTTTAAGTGCCCAGTATGAAAGTTATTTGCTTCCACTTGCAGTGCTATTCTCCTTGCCAGTAGGTTTATCCGGAGTATTTGTATTTGCAAAAGTTTTTGGTCTGGATAACAATATCTATATGCAGATATCCTTAATCATGCTGATCGGACTCCTGGCCAAGAACGCCATTTTGATGATTACATTCGCTATTGAAAGAAGAGAAAAGGGAATGAGCATACTGGATTCAGCAATAGAAGGTGCTAAAGCGCGTCTAAGACCTATTTTAATGACTTCTTTTGCTTTCATTTTTGGATTAATGCCTTTAATGTTTTCTACCGGTGTAGGTGCTAATGGTAACCGCTCAATTGGTACAGGCGCTATCGGCGGAATGCTTTTTGGTACATTGCTCGGCGTATTTGTTGTTCCTTCTTTGTTTGTTATTTTCCAAACACTGCAGGAAAAATTAAGAGCAAACAAAGTGACTGAAGAAGAAGAAATCTAAAATTTTAGGAAAGAATGTATAAGAATGATTGTCATTCTTATACATTCTTTCCTATATTTAATTCAGGACGAGTGGATTAATGACACTTTCTTTTTTCCAATTTTACGCTTATAAACTACTTTTTGATGAATTTTCCTTTTAAAGAAGTAAGAAAGAAAATACTGGCCGGAGATTTTTCCGGTTTATTTAAGCCTAATAACCAAACAGGGTATATCCATCCTTCAGAAGTTGCTAAATTATTTATTTCAATTCCGGTCAATAAGGCAATCGAGGCATTCAACTCTTTTCAGGAAGAACAACAGGTAAATGTTCTGCCTTATTTAGATGTACAGCTCCAGAAACGGATCATAACAAGCATATCCAAAGACAGAGCATCTTATATCCTCAACAACCTTAAATCAGATGACCGTACCATCTTTTATTCTTCTTCAAAAGGAGTGGAACTTTCACGTCTTCTTGGATTTCTAAATGAAGAAAACAGGACAGCCGTAGAACATCTACTGGGTTATTCCAATAAAAGTGTTGCCAGAATTATCAATACGGACTTTGCTGCCATAGATCGAAATATGACAATTGCAGAGGCAAGTGAATATTTACGTTTGAATCATAAAGATACGGAAGCTGTAAATGTCATTTATGTGTTGGACAGCGATGGAAAACTCATTGATGATGTGCCCATTAGAAGGTTGGTGCTAACTGAAAACTATAAGAAGATTGAAGATATATTGGATGGCTTTTGTACAAGTTTGAAAATCACAGATACCAAAGAGGACGCCGTTCAAAAGTTCAAAGAGTATGACAGGGTGGTACTCCCTGTCATTAATGATGAGAATATTTTGCTTGGTGTAGTCACGGTTGATGATGTTATGGACGTGGCCGAACAAAAAGATACTGCAGAGATCCAAAAATTTGGTGGTATTGAAGAATTAGATTTTCCTTATGTAAAAACACCTTTCTTCTCATTATTGAGAAAAAGAGCAGGCTGGCTCATTATTCTTTTCCTTGGAGAAATGTTAACTGCTACTGCAATGGGCTATTTTGATGGGGAGATTTCTAAAGCTGTTGTACTTGCCTTGTTCGTTCCCTTAATTATTTCCAGCGGTGGTAACAGTGGCTCACAAGCGGCTACATTAATTATCCGGGCCATGGCATTGAAAGAACTCTCCTTAAAAGACTGGTGGTATGTCATGCGAAGAGAAATTTTATCTGGTTTGGTTTTAGGTATCATACTTGGTGCAATTGGTTTTGTACGAATTTCGATATGGCAGAATTTTCAATGGTATAACTATGGTTCTCACTGGTTGTTACTGGCCACTACGATATTCTTTTCACTAATTGGTATTGTATTATGGGGAACCTTAAGTGGATCGATGGTGCCGATGATCCTAAAGAAGTGCAAAATTGATCCGGCTACTTCTTCAGCGCCATTTGTGGCCACATTGGTGGACGTTACCGGCTTAGTAATTTACTTTAGTATTGCCGCAATCTTTTTAAAGGGTACTTTATTATAGAGTAAATAAGAAAAATATAGAATGGCTATTGTTTTTGCATTACTGTTTATCATCATGGTCATCAGTGTTCCGGTACTCATTGTAAAAAAAGTGAAGAAGGATATCGCGATCCCTGAGCTGGCACTCGTTACTTGTTACGTACTATCAATCGGCGCACTGTGCATTGGTTTTATGATTCACCAAGCTGATTATTTAACGGCAATTGATCCTGTAGATGGCGCATGTTATATTCCATTCGGAGGAAAACATATCCTCACATTGCTTTTTTATTTTGCGGCATTTCACACGGCTTTGTTACTCATATGGCTCAAAGGAAATAAATTACCACCATTAGCAATGGTGCTCTGCCTGGGTTTTATCATTACAGGTATAGTTTTCAATATATTAATTTTATTTCAGATCTCTGAACATGATACAAGTAGCCTTGGGATTTATAACCACGCAGATCATGTCTATCTATTTGTATTTACACCGGTTTTGGGAATCTTTATTTCCGCCTTGCTGATTGTACAGGTTGTTAAAACAGATATGGCTACTGCAAATGATCGTACGTACACCAATAAATTGCTAAACAGATTAAATCTTTTTCTGGCTCAACAAAGTAATCTACCTTTTTGGGCAGTGATCCTTATTATTCCTGTATTACTGGCTACAACAGTTTTGCTCATGTTATTAGGCCAGGATCCAGATTCTCTGGTCAAGGTTTTTACAGAAACAACCACGTGGAGATTTTCGCAGCATACCCATCCTCCGGTTCTTGGTCACAGAGGACATTACCTATGTACGGTTGCGGTTTCGGGAAATCCAAAAATTGTAAAACCCATTAGGCTGGGTGTCAGGGCTGGAAGAATCATTGTTGTAAACCGACAGTTACTGATTGCAAATGCTTTTGAAGAAATGGTTCAGGATTTTTCTCCGGGATTGCACCGGATCATTCGTCGCAATTATGACACTTATGGCTATAATTTATCCAAAAAGATCAATAATGAGCGCATGTCAAACTTAACATATTTTCTAATGAAACCTTTGGAATGGTTTTTTCTGATCTGTTTGTATCTATTTAGTGAGAAACCTGAACAGCGAATCAACAGGCAATATCCAATATAGAAATCCTCAATAATACTGAAAAACAAAAATCTAAACCAAATGAAAACACAATTCTCCAGATTTTTAACCTGCCTGCTACTGTTGACTGGTATACATGGAGCCTTTGCTCAGCGGGTAATCGACAATGCAGAATTGAAACTAGGAAAGGAGGCAAGTACATTTATCAATAAAGTGCGGTTGGTTTCCGCGGACAAGCAAAAGCCGGTAGCGTTGAATGATGGTAACTATAGGATCAATAACTTCATACAGAAAGCCAGCTTTACGCTCAGTAACAAGCTTATTAACGGCACATTGTCCGTTCAGGAGGGCAATCATACCAGAACTGATTATGTGATTCTGAATTCAGCGGTTCAATCTATGAAAACCTTTACTGAGCCGTACGAACCAGCTTCACCGATTAATCACTAACCCCGTTATTATTTTTCCTCTTTAAAAAAAACGAAAAATATAGAGAAGACCATAATTATTATTTATCTTAGTGACTAAGATAGTTATTGAATAAGATAAATATATATATAGAAATAGTACCTGGATGACATCAAAAAATACAGCATGGAAGAAGAACACATCAGAAGAATCAGAAAATTAAATCAGGCGTATGCATATACATCTCTTCAGATGCATGAGTCTATTGCCCGAACAGCGGGGTTTTCAGGTACAGATCATAAATATTTAGGCTTTCTCTTAGAAAGAGGGCAGATGACCGCGGGAGAACTTTCAAATTTGACAGGCCTGACCACAGGGGCGATTACTGGTTTGATCGATAGATTTGAAAAGAAAAAATTAGTAAAAAGGCAGCATGGCGAAGATGACCGGCGAAAGGTTTTCATTGTGCCAGATACGGACAAAATAATGGAGCTTTTGGCGCCGCTCTATCATGATTTTAGAAATAAGTCGGCAGAATTGACCGCTTCGTTTTCAAACGACGAAATTAAAATCATAGAAAGTTACCTTTCAACATCAGTAGAGATCATGAAGGAGATAACGGCAAGGCTAAG
The DNA here is from genome assembly GCF_035566355.1 of Pedobacter sp. Taxonomy (GTDB): domain Bacteria; phylum Bacteroidota; class Bacteroidia; order Sphingobacteriales; family Sphingobacteriaceae; genus Pedobacter. The sequence goes on along the minus strand of NZ_DATMRL010000556.1, from coordinate 1,981 downwards.
TAGTAAATAATATTAAAATAAGCACATGGAAAATATAACTATTTACGTCCCTGGCGTAACCCAAGGTAATAAAGCGACACTAAATTTGGTGGGCGGTAAAGCAGCTAACCTAAGCGCCTTGCTGCACATTCATGGGATAAAGGTACCAGATGGATTCTATATTACTACAGAAGCTTACAAAGAAACCATTATAAACAATCAGGAGATCAATAGTTTGTTGAATGAATTGACCCTGCTCAAGGTTGAAGATGTATTGAACATCAGTATAATAAGTTCAAAAATACGCGATACCATTGAACACCTGCCAATTTCAGTATCTCTTTTAAAGGAGATCGAAAGTTGTCTTTTAAGAATTGGTGATAAAGACGCTTATGCGGTGCGATCCAGTGCTACTGCAGAAGACATGCCTGCGGCTTCCTTCGCAGGACAGTATGATACCTTTCTGAATATTAAAGGGATAGAAGCGATTGCAAAACACATCAGCAAGTGTTGGGCATCACTTTTTACCGGTAGGGCTATCATTTATAGAATTCAAAATCAAGTAGACCACAGGAAGGTTTATCTGGCTGTGGTTGTTCAGAAAATGGTGTTTCCGGACGTAGCAGGGATCATGTTTACAGCAGATCCGGTAAATTCCAATAGAAAACACTTGTCTATCGATGCCAGCTTTGGGCTTGGTGAGACTTTGGTTGCCGGTCTTGTAAATGCCGACAATTACCGTGTCTATGCAAATCAGGAGATCGTTAAAAGGATATCTGCCAAAAAACTAGCCATTGTAGCTGTAGAAGAAGGCAGTACTAAACTCCAGGAAATTGAACCTAAGCAACAAGACAGGCAGGCACTGACTGATCAGCAGATCTTACAACTCGCAGCCATTGGCAGAAAGATTGAAGCCTGTTTTGGATGCCCGCAGGACATTGAATGGTGTTTGGCCAATGATATATTCCATATTGTTCAGAGCAGGCCCATCACAACTTTATATCCGGTTCCAGAAGCAAATGATCAGGAGAATCATGTCTATATATCTGTTGGCCATCAGCAAATGATGACTGATCCTATGAAACCCTTGGGTTTATCTATGTGGCAGTTAAGAGCTGCAAGACCAATGTTTGAAGCTGGCGGCAGGCTGTTTGTCGATGTTAAGGATGAGCTGGCTACACCTGCTGGCAGAGATAATTTGTTAGCGGCCATGGAACAACATGATCCACTCATAAAAGACGCATTGCAGACCATCGTGGAACGGAAGGATTTTATAAAATCACTACCCAACGATGGAAAAGAAAGGTCACCTGTCAAAAGCAATAGGGGGCTGTCTGCAGCAGATATATTAGGGCAAGTAGGAAATGATCCCGCAATCGTTGCTGATTTGATTAAACAGAATGAGGCATCGGTAGAAGTACTCAAACAAAATATCCGGAACAAATCAGGTGATCATCTGTTTGAGTTTATCCTGGAAGATATCCGGGAATCAAAGCAGATGATATTTGAGGGGAAACATTTGGGCGTTATCATCGCTACAATGAATGCTTCAGCATGGATCAACGAAAAGATGAATGAATGGCTCGGTGAAAAGAACGTAGCAGATGTTCTTTCTCAATCTGTATCAAACAATATCACCTCAGAGATGGGACTGGCACTATTAGATATTGCAGATGCCATCCGTCCTTATCCGGCAATAATTGAGTATTTGCAACAGGTAAAAAACGGCTACTTCCTGAACGATATTATGAAGTTTGATGGCGGGCAAGAAGTCAAGGCTATTATCGATGCCTATCTTGAGAAATATGGTATGCGGTGTGCAGGTGAAATTGATATAACTAAAACCCGTTGGCGCGAAAATCCCGCCATATTGATCCCAATAATTCTATCTAATATTAAAAACTTTGAACCAGGGGCCAGCAAGCGGAAATTTGAACAAGGTTTGCAGGAAGCACTAAAGAAAGAACAAACCTTATTAGATCGATTGGCATCATTACCAGAT
>NZ_DATMRL010000555.1:0-3518 GCF_035566355.1 Pedobacter sp. | reverse complement strand
CATAAACAACGGCTGGAAGCCCGTTTCTTCGAACTCACTCAAGACTAATTATTTTCAAATGCTACAAATCTTAAAAATCGAATGGCTAAAAATTAAAAACTACCCCGCATTTTGGTGGACTATGGGTATCACTGCACTCTCCTATATCGCCGCTAGTTATGCTATGGTTGGTTTTTATCATCAACTGAGCAATAACCCACAAATGGGTAAAGCTGCACAAATGCTATTAGGAAATCCTTTTGCATTTAATGAAGTATGGCATACCATCGCCTACATTTCATCGCTATTTATTGTGATTCCTTCATTGGTTGTGATAATGCTGATTACCAATGAATATACTTTTAAAACACACAGGCAAAATGTAATTGATGGCTGGAGCCGAAAACAATTTTTAACTGGCAAATTACTGGATATTGCTGTAGTATCCTTATCGATAAGCGTCATCTACGTGGGCGCGTGCTTGATTATCGGATTTACCAATACCGGGGCAAAAGATATTGCCGGGGGTGGTAAAACTTATTTCATTGGTTATTTCTTTTTACAAACTTTCTCACAGTTGTCGATCGCTTTTGTGATTGGCTTTTTAGTTCGTAAATCATTTATTGCTTTAGGAATTTTTATCTTTTCCATCGTTATTCTGGAACCTATGCTGACCTGGCTTTTTTCGAAGTATGATATGGTTATTGGCCATTTTTTACCATTTGAAATTTCAGACCGCATGATACCTCCCCCAACCTTCATGGCAAAAATGAACCCTGAAGCTTACAATCTAGCCATGAACAGCACCGGACAGCAAGTTTTGTACACCCTTTTATTCAGCACATTGCTATGGTTCTTTTGCTTTCGCATAAACGCAAAAAGAGATCTTTAATCAACTAGCCCAAAATTCCAGATTTAGAAAATTGTTCTTGATTTTTACATCCATTTAACGGATATTTAACGTACTCATCAACAGCAATTAAGTGGTACGATTTTGTGCTTTAAATTTTGATTTTGGGTATATAAAAGCAGCGGATAAATTTGGGTTAAAAGTATGGGAAATTTGAAGGAACTTAAAGACGAAGAATTAATTCTTCTGCTGAACCAAAGCGATGAAAGGGCCCTAGTTGAAATTTACGATCGCTATTGGAATAAACTTCTGGCTCAGGCAAGATGGGATCTTCGTGATGAAGCGGACGCAGAAGATTGTATTCAGGAACTGTTTATCAAATTATGGAACTGCCGCACAGGACTTACTTTGAGGTACAAGCTTTCCACCTATCTTTACAGAGCAGTAAAAAACCAAACGATCAACATGTTAGCCAAACGCAATTCGAAACGCAATAATATTGTCTTTGAAGAGGCGACTGGAATAGAGATCTTTGCACCATCTGCAGACTCATCCTTGTTAGAAAAAGAGATGTTGCAGATTTTAGAGGCTGCGATTGATTCTTTGCCTGAAAAATGTTCCAAGATTTACAGAATGAGCAGAATAGACGGACAGTCTAATAAGGAAATTGCCAGGCAATTGGATGTGGCTGAAAAAACAGTAGAGGGGCATATCACCAGGGCTATAAAACAGGTTAGTACCTATATCAGCCTGTCAATTTTGGTTGTCTTAATTAGCTATTTTTTATACCGTTAAACAACAATGGGGACTAAAGTCCCCATTTGCTGTACTTATATTCAAAAATTGATGTTTAAGATTATTGTACCGGGTATCCTCCTGCGTTTTGAGCGCCAAATAATACATTGGTCTGAAATTCAGATACAGGAACACCAAACCAAAGTTGTGAAGGGGTTGTTATCGTTGGCCGAAGTTGTTTTATGGTATCAAATGGAAAACGTAAAAGGGCAAACCAATCAATTGCATCTTCACCGGTGAGGTTTCTCAGTGTTTCGAAATAAACCTGTTTCCATAAATCCATCGGTGTATTGGCATTATCTACAGGTTGATAGAGTGGGCTTCCATTTGCGATACCGGCCTTAGACATAACCATTTTCAACGCTGTTTTTGCATCCGCTAATTCCCCTCCGGAGCGAATAATGGCTTCTGCTTTCAGTAGGTAAACTTCAGACAACCTGATGGCATAAGATGTTTCCGATATTTGTGTAAATGGACTCAGTGTTCCTGTGCCAGCGTTATAGGAAATAAATTTCGTATAAAAATAAGTGTCAGGGCTAGATGTCTGGATTTCTTCTGGAGTAAGCGGCCCATGCATCCAGGCCCCACGGGGATCATTAGCCAATAAATCTACAAAAGCTTTTTTTGCGACAAAAATTACACCAACAACCGCTGGAATTGAATAAGCACCACTATTGGTACGGATATTTTCTTGAAGTGGTTGTGGTTGTACGCCCAATATCACCTCTTTACTGGACAAACCTTTACTATAAAATATATCCTTCAAATTGGGCTCAAGTTCATAATTTCCACTTCCAATAACAAGATTGGTGAGGTCAAGCGCTTTAGTAACGTCTGCTTGTTGACCCCGTGTGAGCAGTACCCTGGCTTCTAGAGCCATTGCTGCATATTTGTTGACATAGTAATTGGGATTGGTGGTCGGTCCGTTTGCTACTGCATAATCTAAATCGTCCAGAATAGCCTTGTAAGACTCTGCCACTGAACTACGTGCTTTGTTTACTGTACTGATCCCGGTTAGCTCCGTCCGCAATAAAACTCCATTTTTACTGGAAAGATCATTCCATTCAGCAAAAAACATGAGGAGCTTGAAGTTCGAATAAGCGCGTAAAAAGCGAGCTTCTGCCTGCATTTCTGATTTACGTTTTGCTTCAATAATACCATCCGGCAAAGCGCTCAGCCCCTCTAACATTCCGTTAGCAGCTGTAATGGTTGCATACCATTGTCCCCATGGGTTATCAACTTGCATAAATCGGGAGTTAAGATTGGTATTATTTTCATCAGGATATTGACCAGAACCATAGCCCAGCATACCGGTTAACATACCGGGTTGAACATTTTGAACCTGCCAATCGTAACTTGTTGAAGATGCATTGGCAAATCTGTAATACACGCCATTTAACGTTACCTGAGCACTCTTTAGATCTACCACTGCAGTGCCATTTACTTTAGCATTTGGAGGTGGTTCACTTAATTGTTTTTTGCAAGCCAATAAAGTCAGCGAACAGCAAAAATATATGATATAGAAATGTAATTTGTTCATCACTGTTGGGTTTTAATTATTAAAAACTGAATCTGGCACCAATTGCATACTGTCTGGCTTGAGGATAACTTGCATCGTCAGTATTTCCGCCTATAATGCTGTAGGGATCATTACTAACTTCTGGGTCTGGCCCCGGGTACTTTGTTATGGTAAAAAGATTACTAGCCGAAATATAGATCAGGGCTTGTCTTACCCCTAGCTTTTGTAGCAATGGTTGAGGCAAAGCATAACTGATATTGATTGATTTCAATTTGATATAGGAAGCATCAAATATATTTAAGGTACTCGCTCCTGCACCAGAGGGTGTATTAGGGTCTTTTAGATACAATACCGGTCTATTTGAATTAGGATCAT
>NZ_DATMRL010000554.1:0-17432 GCF_035566355.1 Pedobacter sp. | reverse complement strand
AGGATAAAGTAAATACGAAGAATGGAATATTAAGTAAGGGGTGGATTATTCTACCAATCCAATAATTCAGGCCAAAAGCGGGATCGTTAAACCAATAATAGACAGCGGTTCCATTAATCCACTCTGTTACTCCAAATTTAGCCGTTGCAGCATGAAGATAGACGATGCTGACCTGAAGGCGTATAAAAATATAAAGAGAGAGGAGAAATAGTTTTAAATAATCATTATTAAAGAGCTTGCTTACTTTTATTTCTTTTTGCCAGTGCCAGATCCTGGAATCTGTTAAGGCAATTGGAAGCATCAGCGTACTTAAAATACCGGTTAATTGGTCGCCACCCTCAATAAAGATAGAATACCGCATAAAGCTGAGGGAAATCCAAGCATGAAATATTGCCGTTAACCTTGGTCGGTAACCAATCACCACCATCAACAACAGAAAAACGGCCAGGAACCGGCCTATTTCTCCATGATCTCTGAAAAGGAAAAAGAAATTTAATCTGTAAAGAAGGCTCTCCGTTAGATTGGGAACTTGACTCTGACTGACTACAGGGAATAATATTTTTGCCGTATTAAATAAAAGTGTGAGCATAGTGCCACATGCTAAAACAGATCTGGCGAGTCCGTAAACATTGGTCCAGGGATTCTTTACAGGATATTCGAAGGTGAGGAATGTTTTCAATCTTTAAATGTGATGTTTACTTTTATATACCTAATGGAATCCCCAGTATGGCTGATGAAATTTCGATATGCCCAGGGCGTGATGCTCTTTCTTAAAATCAGGACTTGTTTTGGTATATAGTCGCTATATTTTGTGGGTAAGATCATTTGCTGAGGCATGATGGTGTCTTTTTGAACGTGAAGAAATTGTTCGTCTGTACAGGAGCTCCAGTGCTGTGAATTAGCCTTCTTTAATACCTTTAGCCCGTAAATATTATTGATGTAGGCACAGGTGCGGCTTAGTCCCCATATGTTTCTTAGATTGGCTCTTTTAGTATTTGGATCTAAAACCCAACCTTGTTGATCTCTGATGAGATAATAGAGTCTTACCTCCTGTGGATTTCTGGTGAAAAATCCCCAGCCCTCCGGAATCAGCATGTTTACAAATAATTTTTGTTTTAAAAAGTATCTGGATAGTGTGTTATAGTTGAGTGAAATGGATAGCAATGAAATAATCACTGCTATCCAAAAACCAACTAGAAAAATGATAAAGGCCTTTAATTTAGGTGGCATAGCTTAATGGCTTTACAGGGCTATTTTGAAAATGCATTTGCTATTGTTGCAACAAACTCTTGTCCACGTAAATTAAGCACTTGTGCCCTATTCTCTGGTACAGGTACGGCTACGGTGTCTATATCCACGTCTACAGCCCGGTCTACATCCAGATTTGGTACCGGGGTATCCTGAACGGGCGACTGTTCCACAAATATAGCAACTAAGGCTACCGCACCACCCACGGCTGCTACCCATAGGTATACGAAGGTTTGTCTGTGGATATAGATGTTTGTGTTTTTATAATAAACACCTCCTGAAAGATCTTCTGTTTCGTCTTCGGCGGCCGCAGCCAAAGCGGCGGAGGCGTGTTTGTCTTTTACATTAAAGACTTTGCGCAAGAGCGATTTGTATTTGTCTGTATTGAGTAAGTTGACGACCTCTTTGGATTTTAGTTTGTAGCCTCCGTCTTGTTTAAACTCTACTAAAAGTTCTTGCTTGGCTGTTCCATTGACTTTTAGATCCTGAAGTTTACTGTCAACATCCAGGGATTTACGCATTGCCGTGGTTGCTGTCTTTAAGGCATTTTTTACCCTGCCTACATTTCCACTTTTAATTTCTGTTCCAAACTTCTCAAAAAAGTCTTTGTCAGTGCCTTTTATTTTATTGAGAATTTCGTTTTCTACTTTTTCAATATCATATTTTGCATCCGTATCGCTAAATGCATTTTTGAAATCAAATACATAATCTGAAACAAGTGCTGTGGCTTTGCCATCACCAAAATACAGCGCTTTAAAAATTTCCTCTCCTGTGTACTCCTTTCCTGTCTTGACATTGGTTGAGGAGTCACTTTTTTTACAACTGGCATAAAAAATAATGGATGCCATGGGAATGGTGATGTACCATTTTCGAGCGAGATTTCTGATTTTTTCCATGTTAGATGTTAATTTAAGGTGTTTAATAATTAGTTATTGTAATATCTCTTTGAGTGTTTCATACCAGATTTGATTATTTGTTTTGACACCATTGTAGTCTGTAATCATATAAATAACTTCTTCATCATTAAACCTAAGCCTTAAAGGCTGCCAGAAGAGGCCGAAATTTTTTACGGAGGAAGCGGGAAAGACATCGTCAAATCCCAGATAGACCTCTTCTATACTGCGGAGTGGTAAGGACAGATTTTCATCGCCTGTAATTTCCAGGCTTCTTTCGGACAGGGAAACTTTTCCTTCATGAGCATGTAAAGGGGGAGTAAAAGAGAAAAGCCCCATTATGCTTTTTAGCCAGCTCTTTTCCTGGGAGAGTTCCTGTTCATAAGCCCAGTATATTTTACTTTCGAGTAATGTCATTTGCGGAGCGAAAAAATACGTTGTTCTTAAATTACTATTGAACCTGGGGTACAATAAGCATAACAATTGAGGCTACAAACACTGTTTGCACAAGGGGAAAAGCAGAAGTTAGTTGTATTAGGGCAATGGGATTTTGAGGCGTTTCATTTGAAGAGCGTTTAAGTTAATAAGAAGAGAACTATTAATATGCTGCTATAACGTGTTTATATAAAGCTACTTGAAGGTAATTATTTAATTGCATAAATGCAAATATTGTTTGAGACGTTGTATCATTCTGGCAGAGATTAATTTTTCTACAGGCTTGGTAGGTTGATAAATTTGTCGGTAATTTAACTTACATCGCTTGTTTATTAGTGCTGAGCGTAATATAATTGTATTTTTAAAAAAATGATATTAGAAGAGACTTTCCCCGTGCCGGCAAATGAGATGCAAAGATTGTTGAATTTGTCTGAACTTGATCTGGATTATTCCGAACTTTCTGAAGAATTTAAAGACCTGGCTATGCTGGCTGCCAAAGTAGCTGGTACCGATATTTCGCTGATCAACCTGATTGATTCCTATACTACCTGGACCATTTCGGGGCATGGATTGGAAGTACAGCAAACGCCAAGAGAAGAGTCTCTGTGCCAGTATACCATTATGGGGCAGCCGCAATTTGAAGTTTCAAATCTTCTATTGGATAAGCGCTTTGAGGATAAAGATTTTACTAAGGCGCCTTTGTCGCTTCGGTATTATCTGGGTGTACCGCTTACAGATCCAGATGGCCAGCAGATTGGCTCCCTGTGTGTAGTGGATACGGTTCCTAAAAATCTGAGCCCTGAAAAGATTGAAATGCTGAAAATTATAGCAGGTCAGGTGATCAACCGTATCAATACCTACCGCGCTATAAGGGAATTGAAGAGCGAAGTTAAGAATGCGAACCAAACAAAAAGTAAAGTTGCACATGATATTCGCGGGCCATTGGCAGGGATTATTGGCTTATCTAATATTATTGTACAGCAAGGGAATGGCAATGATCTGAGCGAGGTACTGGATTTTATTCAATTGATCCACAAAAGCAGTAAGTCTTTGTTAGAGTTGGCCGATGAGATTTTGACCGAAGACCAGCAGGGTAGAAAACTGACGGATAATGAATTGAACCTGAGTGTATTTAAATGTAAGTTGGAGGATCTCTATAATGGCCAGGCAAAAAATAAAAACATTAACCTGCTCATTCAGCTTAATGAGGGTAATACCTTATCGCCTTTTCCTAAGAACAAGTTGCTGCAAATTACTGGCAATCTGATTTCTAATGCCATTAAGTTTACCCCGGAAAATGGAGTGGTTAAGGTTGATATGAGCTTAATTGAGCAAGAGGATCAGCATCTGCTCGATTTGAAGATCTCAGATACCGGTGCAGGTATTAGTGAAGAGGCGCTTAAACATTTAGAACTGGGCAGCAATTCAAGTACGAATGGTACTTGCGGAGAGAAGGGCTATGGTTTCGGCCTTGAATTGGTTAAACACCTGATCAAGGGTTTGGGCGGTACGATGGAAATTTATAATAAAATAGGATCGGGTGCATGCTTTAACGTAAAGATACCTTTTCAAAAGCAGGTGGAATAAATATTACTTACCATCTCCTAATACAAATAGTGCTGCTGCAGTATTAATATTAACTTTCCTTTTTGATGTAGTCCATATCGTTTTTTCTTAGAATTGCTCCTTTATCGAAATAGAAATCGGCCATTTGTTGGTAGTTTTCTGCAATCTGATCGTCTCTGCTGTATAGTAGGATCAAAAAACGGCCAAGTGTGAGTATTGAACCGTTCCCATCTTTAAAATCTGGATTATTGACTGCAACTTCTGCTTCCTCCACTGTGTCATACTCATATATCCTAACAGAGGCTTCATCCATGGTGTTTTTTGGAGAGGTGAAGGATTCTATATATATACCCTTTAAATGGCTATTTTCTTCTCCAAAATTATAGGTTGCCAAAGCAGAAGGGGTGCGGTATATTTTAGGCTCATTTTGTTTATGAGGCTTTAGATTTTTGAACTTCATCCCTTTTAGCCTCAGATCTTCTAAAGTAAGGTCTTTACCCACTTCTTTACTTATGGTCTGGGTTTCTTTACTTGGATTGCTTGTCTTATTCTGGCAGGAAACTGTAAAAGCCATAAGAGAAAGCGCTAGGAGCTGACCGGTCAATCTGTTTTTAAAAAAAGCTGTTTTCATATTTTTTTATTTAGCCTTAAATACCCGGAAGTAAATATCTAAGAAGTTTCATTGAACGTATTATGGTAAATAATAGCTCACTGCCTGATGTCTGCACTGGGTACTAAGAAACTTCAAAGATATCTATGTGTTTGTATATAGATATATCCTTGTGTTCTTGTAAATCTAAAATAATCCTACAGCAATTGCATCAAGATTTTCTCCCATAATTCTAAAATGCCGGTTCACCAGCATTCCTCATAGAGGTAGCATTGTTACGAATAGGAGGAACAGCATTCCTTTGTTTTTTAAACAACTGGTAGATTCTGTTTTCCGAAGATTTTCTATCCAGACTGATGAGGTAAAAAGTTAGAAACAAAAATGCGCCCAGCATGAGTAAAGATATGAATGCGATCTGCTGATTCATTTCCAAACTGAAGGTTAATACGGTTGCAACGGCAAATATAAACTGTAGACTTGTGATGATGTTTTTTAGATTATTCATTTGCTTCTTAACTTAATTTTCATTGTAAGTTATTGATAATATCATACAAATAATATTTTTTTAAATAAAATATTTCGTATTTCAGATCTATTAAGTTTGAAGGCAAATTGTGGGCGGTATACAAGCCATAGGTTAACATCAAGCACAGGTCATATCATATCTTGTTGATTTTCAGATTTTAAAATAAAAATATTATTTTAGAATAGTAAATAAATCTACTATGGCAGAAAGAATTATCGTTAGAAGGAGAGGAACTCCTTTGGCTGTACTTGAAATGCTGTTTTCTGGTGCATTTTTTTCCTATTGGGTATGTAAGCAATATAGCTTAAATTGGATTCTTGGAATTATTATTTTCATTGGCTCCATGCTCCTCATGAGTTATCTGTTTTTTAGGATCCGAATATTCCGATATGTTTTCGCAATAGTCTTTTCCTTTGGATGGGGCTTTTTAGCTTACGCTTTTGCAAGTAGTGCGACTAGGTCCGAATCTACTGCATGGATTGCATTGGCAGCTGTATTTGCGCTCAGTTTGTTTATACACAAAGCCTACTTTCAATTTGAAAGCACGGCTACAAAGATTGATGTGAGATAGGCAGCAGTCGGGAGAGAACTTTATGCTCCAGGAGATATGGCCAGTAGCTTTATAAAGCCTATGAGTCTACACCCAGTTGTAGTAGAATTTTACCTTCTGAGTTTTTGTATACCTTAACCTCTGTGAGTACCAGGTCTGCTATATCATGGCCCCAGATGCCGTATTTTCCATCTGTTTGGTTTCTGTTATAGAGTTCTTTCCTTTCTTTAAGTGGAACTGTTTTGGTTTTAGCTGTTTCTTCTTCCTCTTTATAAAGCTGGTAGTAATGTTTACTGATCTCTCTTAAAAGCAATTCTCTGGTGAAACCTGAGGGCGAGGTTAATTCAAAGCGATATTCGTTATTTAACGGATAGTCTATGATAACCGTTACGTGGTTATCTGGGATAACCACTTTGTCTTTATCTACAAGATGTGGTATATCCAGTTCAGGTTTCTCGAGGCTAGCCCAGGGAATAATCCCATCTTCAAAATCCTTTTTGTTATCCGTTGCTATTTCATAACGGATAACAGAGAGTAAGGCACCAAGACTGTCTGTACGTTTGGATGCTGCCTGTTTTTCCCTTTCGGTTAGTATTTTATCATATTCTGATTTGTATATCCTGGGAGGTTTTGAATGACAGCCGAATAGGGTAAGCGCCAAAGCGGCGATTAATAAACTGGAGGAGGCAACTTGTTTAATAGAGCGCATAATTAAAAATGGTTGGTGGTATAAATATAAATATCAATTTACAATCAGCGAACAATCTGGATGAAATAAGTTGCCAAACGGGTTAATATGCGTTATATGGTGTGTTTATTAAAAAGACCTGTACTTCTTTTCTCACTGGATCTTACAGATCCTGAGGTGTGAAAAGAGGTACAGGTCTTTTTTGCAGGGTGGAGACCGGGGAAGGGAAATAGTATGGTGGCTACAGGGCTTCTATTTGCTCCGTGGTTAATTTGGTGTATTTGATGATTTTGTCAATAGGTTCACCATTTTGCTTCATTTCATATGCAAACTCAATGGCTTTTTCCTTCACCGCCTCTTCAATGGCAAATTCCCTAACATTATGCTCATCTCTAAGCATTTTTAAATCGTGCTGATATGCGTTCATTTCTTCTGGGCTTAAATTGCTAACTTCTGCTATCTCTAATAATTTCACAAACTCTGGTTTTTCACTCCACGCTGGTGGCATATTGTCTAAGTTCTTTAACATATACTTCCTGGTAGAATCGTTCTGGGCTTGTGTTGTGTTTTTCTTCCATTCATTTTTTCTATATGTTACCAATGTATGTGTAGTAATTTAAAGAATCATTATTTGTTTAATGATTAATAAAAAATAATTTAATGATATTTAGTTTTGCGGTATGCGGGTATACGCCGTGTCCCCCTCCAAAGGGGAATAGTAAGGTGGGGATGAAAATGATAGGTAATATCTATTGTTGGGGAGTAATGTTAGCCTTATTTTAGTAAAAATTAACTTGTATTAAATTCATGAAAAACGCTCCCATTCTCTACCTCTCGTTATGCTTAAGTATTCTGTTTTTTAGCTGTAAGCCCCAAAAGGCTGAAATTGATTTTAATGGTACAAATACATTGTCCCAAATATTGGATAAGCAAAAAACAAGTGGTAAATATTTAGTACTGATCTTAACTAAAGGCGGGTGCGAGTTATGTGATATTTATAAAAGAGAACTTAATCAACTTAATGAGACCGGCAATCTTCTTTTGAATTCCAATTTAAATATTAATTCTATAGCTGTTAATGGAAACGGATCCGTATTAAATCAATTATTTAGGGACTATAGTTTTCCTTTGACATTGATTTTTGACAAGAGTGGTTCAATAAAGGGATATTTTAGAGGGGCCAGACCAGAGATATTGTTGCAAGCATTGCCATCAGTTTATTCTGGAAAGGTTTTTTATAACTCAAAAAGGCCATTCTTAAATAATGTGGATAAAATAACATTTTCAGATGATCAAAAAATAGGGTTTATAAATGAGTTATTCAGATATACTACTATTATCCAGCATGGAAAGAAATTAGATCAGGGTCAGATAGACAGTCTTATCAAAAATACTCTTAAAAAGCCATATTTCTTTAACAATTATATATTGGCTAAGGCTATGCAAAGTGCTGGTGATACCATTAGAGCTGCGAAATTAGCAGATTCTGTTATAACTGTTTACCAGGAAGAATTAGATGTTTTACTTTACCAGTCGCTAAGAAATGAACTTCGTTATGTGGCTACTGGTCATCATGAAGCGGTGAGTCAGCCACTAATTACAACTCCACAGACTGAAATCAACTTCGGGAAGGAAAAAGTTGGTGCAATGAAAACGATATTGATCCCTGTTAAAAATGTAGGAAAGGAACAACTTGTTATAAGTAATGTAAAAGTATCTTGTGATTGTCTGAATGTTACCTGGTCGCATGAACCGATACTTTCAGGAAAAACCGGAGAAATTAAGGTGAGTTATGCGATCAGAAATGAAGGTGTATTTAACCAAAGTTTATTTGTTTTTTCAAATTCACCTACGGAACCTCTACAAATTAATATTAATGGAATTGCCCAAATTATTTAAACCAGAACTATATGAAAAAATCAATTTCAATTGCCCTATGTCTATTGGCTTTCTTTTCCGTTTTTGCTCAGACTACCCCAAGTATTGTGTGCCCGGACGGTTCTGTAGATAGTGGACCGATGCCTTATCCTACTGATTGTACCAGGTTTTACATTTGTGTGGTTCTGCAGGGAACTCAACGTATTCCATTAACATTTCAATGCCAGGGAGGATTAGTATTTAGCCCAGACGAACGTGTGTGCACTTATGAAAATGAAGCTAAAAATCCTGCCCCACCGTGTAACTATGTTCCACCAGCCCATTAATCTTTAAAAGAAAGGTGCTGATGCTAAATCACACCTTTTTCTACCCTAACACTCATCCTATGAACTTCAAAACCTATTCACTTATTTTTGGCTTCGGCTTCTTATGTTATTGTTCACAAGCTCAAATTATAAAACAGGCTGTTTCTGCCAAAAAGGGGTTGGGCATCAAGGTTGATGGCAAACTCGATGATTGGAAAGCTTCAGATTGGAAGGATGATAAAGTAACAAGGCTGTCATACGCACTGGCAAACGACGATAAGTACTTGTATCTCGCTATCAGGAAGGATAAGAATGCAATTAAGATTAATAAAGGCGGATTGAGTTTTATTTTGGTTGACGGGAAAAACGAGCTGAATTTCACTTATCCTATGGTTGAATCAGGAAAGGTAGAGCAGGATCTGATTTCCCTGCGGGGTATTCCGAGTATCCAGGATAGTGTTATTTCTGTTTATAATGAGTATGGTATCAATGCAGCAATGGTTAGTGAAACTGAAACCGATGGCCCCGTTTATACGATGGAATTTGCTATTCCCTTCAAAAATATACAAGAAGTGATACCCGCGCAGTTGAAAGTATTGAATTTCATTATTCGTTTAAAGGGAAATAATAATAGTGCAATGGCTAGATTACTTAGCAGCTCTACCATGGACAACCAGAGTCTTATACGCAAAGAAGATTTAATTGATCTTTTCTCCGTCACGGAGATGAAAGGGATTTACCAAATTGTCATAAAATCGAAGTAGACTAAAGATCTGCTTTCCTCAAATCATAAGTGCTATCATCGTAGTTAAGCCATATCTGAAGAAAATCATGTGCTCTTTTATAGGGGTAATGGTGTGTTATGTCTTGTATGGGCAAAATAAGCCTGTGGTTACTGTTCCTCTGGCTTTAAGAGAAGTAAGTGGTGTGGTAAAAGACTCTACAGATACAGGAATTGAAGGTGTAACTGTTCGTTTGGTTTCTTTGAAAGATACCCTGCAAACCCTAACCAATGGACAAGGTGTTTTTGTGTTTAAGAATGTAAAACTGGCCGAGTTTATAATTAGTGTTGGGGGCTTAGGTTATTTAAACAATTCCCGTAAATATTTAAATAATGACACCAAAGCCCGTTTGGTGCTTAAGCCCATTGTTTTGAGATCTGAACATCAGCTTTTAAATGAGGTCGAGATTAAAGGAAAAACCGGGCCTAAGTATTTAAAAGATACGGTTGAATTCTGGGCCGACGACTATATAATTCGTGATTATGCTAAGCTCGAAGATCTGTTGAGAAAAATGGAAGGTGTATCCGTTGATAAAGCAGGTAATGTAACGCATCAGGGGCAGGAGGTAAAGCGGGCAAAATTTAATGGTATCAACTATTTTGGAGGGGATATTAAGAGTGCGATTAAAGAATTGCCTGCAAATATTGTTGAACGGATACAGATCATTGATGACTATGGTGATCAGGCGGCGGCAACCGGTGTTAAAAGTGGTGAATCCACAAAGGTTTTAAATGTGATCTCTAAAGTTGACAAATCGGTAGGCATCATGTATGGGTTTACGGGCGAATCCGATTTAGATGACCGGTATTATGCTTCCGGCTCTTTTAAACGCATTGATGGCTTTAAGCAAATTGGAGCCAATACCTCGATGGGTCAAATGCCTGCGGGGATTAACAATACCCCCCCTGTGGGTACGATTAGTAATTCTAAACCGGGCTATTTTGATTTTTCCAGGCAAGGCTCAAGTATTGAAGGTGGTCAGATCAAAGATCTGGATGGTGGATTGAATTATAGTGACCAGCTCAATAAGCATCTTACCTTTGAAAGCAGTTATCGTTTTAAAGAATCAAGTTCCAGCACCTTCAGTAATTCTGTTTCGGAAGAGTATTATAGCGCGGGGCTGGTTCGTGGCAACCGGTCAACAATGGGAAACAGCCATAGCCAAAATCATTCTTTTAGAGGCGTGGTGAATTATAATCCGGCCAAATCTGATCAATTTGTGATCACAACCAATCTGGATTATAACGATAATAAAAGTTCATCTGATCAAAGGTTTTTGCAAAGCGGTGCCATCAATATCAAGCAGCAGTCTGTCAATGGGAGCGAGGCTAAGATTCCTGCTTACAATGCCTCGGTACTTTATACTCATTTTTTTAAACCTGTTGGTTCAAGTCTTTCTTTTCAGTTCAGCTCTTCTGCTAAGAAAGTGAATGAGGACCGCGATGATGAGAATATGTTTGACAATATTGTGCCTGAGATGGGAAGTGAGGAACCGCGATTACATTATTTAAGGGATATTTCGCGTTTAGGCCGTAACCAAGCTTTACAGGCTGTTTATAGTTTGCCAATTCGTAAGTTTCTGAAGATGAGTCTGGTTGCTGCGGTGAGTTATTCGGACAACAACAGCAGTCAGGTGGTTAACGCGCTTGATGGTTATGGAGGAGCAAGGGAAATAGACTCCTTAAGCCGTAAATTTAGCTATCAAACCATAGATAACCCATTCAGTTTAAAATTTGCTTACAACAGGAATACCTGGTATGAATTGAATTTTGGAGTGAAAGTGGTGGGGAGTCATCTCAGGGGATCTTATGGTGTACTAAAAAATGTGATCCAAAGAGATTCTTATACGGTTATTCCGGAGCTGGACTTCAGGTTAAGTCCGAGCAAAAGGGCTGAATTCAAATTGGGTTATACGGCTGCAATTCAACAGCCGGCTTTTGCACAGGTATTGCCGATTCCAGATATCAGTGATCCGCTGAATATACAGATGGGCAATACCGCTTTAAAAACAGCAGTCCTGCACCGGCCAAGTCTATCTTATATGATGTTCTCTACAGAAGCTAAACTTCAGTTAGATGTTCGTGTTTCGGGTATATTTACGAATAACAAAGTAGTGAGTAACCAGATCCTGATCAAGGATCCGGATTTTGGTGTGCGTAGAGAAACGCATTATGTGAATGCCAATGGGGATTATAGTTTGATGGGCTATTATAATGTATCCAAGAGTTTTGAGAATGTTCATTATGCGATTAAAATAAATGGAATGGCCAATTATTTTAATTCGGTTTCTATGAATGATGGTTTGAAAAATATTGGTAAAACATGGGGTTTGACACAGCAAGCTGTTTTTGAAACCACGCCTGTAAACTGGCTGGATGTTAATCCGGGAATCAAATTCATTTTCAACAGGACTGCGTTTTCCTTACCCGGTTTTTCTGGAATTCATTCGGGCATTACGGAGTTTAATGTTTATGGTAAGGCTTATTTGTCCAAGGTGTTTGTATTCGGTTTTGATGCTGGTAAGAGTTTGGTGCGGGGCTTTAATGATAATCATAATCCGTTTATCCTGAACTTAAATCTTGAGAGAAGAATATTTAAGCAAAAAAATGGTATTGTAAGTGTTGTTCTTATGGATGCTTTGAAACAAAACAATTTCTTTTCGCGTACATTAATGAGCAATGGGTTTGTAGATAGCCATTCTAATCCTGATAGCAGGTATTTTTTATTACAGTTTTCATGGAGCCCTCAGCATTGGTCGGCTGGAGGCAATGCAGGGAAGGCGAGGGCCAGAAACGGGATGTTTATCAAATAAACCCGGTCTTCTTTTCACACTGGACCTTCCGCGAAGAGCTTCAGGCCCTGAGGTGTGAAAAGAGGACCGGGTTTATTTTTGGGTGCAGACAGGAGGGGGTGATACCATTGATTATTTTGTTATATTTAATCGATATGGTATCTTTATATTAATAATATATAACAAGAATGGGACTAGCATCGCATAATAGAAAAGCCAATACTAAAGGTGTTGTGATAACGAAAAGTGCCGGATTAATCAAATTGATTGATAATGGTATTCTTCGTATGAAATTTCAGGTGATATCTGATGCGGAATTAAAGCGGTATGAACATCCCATGTATAAACCTTTGATACCTTAACACCAAGATATAGATTGTAAAGCCTCTGAACATTCAGGGGAATTTTTATAAATAATAGATCCGAAAAAAAATGGTTCTTAAGATTTATTATCCTTCTGATCGCAAGTTTATCTCTATATAATTTTAAGAATTTTCGACAGAAAGTTGCAAGAAATTCTAAATGGGAGTGAGTAAGGGGAAAAACCTGCACTTCTTTTCTCACTGGACCTTCCGCGAAGGGCTTCAGGCCCTGAGGTATGAAAAGAGGTGCAGATTTTTTTGGGTGCAGACCGGGGAGGGTGGTTAAATTGCTGTTTCTTCGTTTATCTGTTTTAAATACTTTTTTGCGTTTTCAATTTGTTCAGGGAATAGTACTACTCTTCTACTTGTGACAAGACTAAAGCTATTGCTGCAGGTTCAGGTGTATCAACGAGTTCATCTGTTTTTATGTTCTTTGTTTCCATGTGTTTAAATCTTATTCAATTCAGTTTTTATATCATTAAATCTGGTTCCAAGGATTTTTATTGTTGAGGAGGACTCCTTTAGTAGGGAATCCATTCTTTCATTAAGTGAATCGATTTTAGCTTCGACTTCATCGAGTCGTTCGCCAAATGATTTGAAATTCCTATCAATTCTTGCAAGGACAGGTTGTAATGTGCTTGGGACAGTTTTCTCTCGTTTTTTTTCTTCCATTGGTGTACGGATTGTGAGTTTATGTGTTACTATTTATAATGCCTCGATTTGTTCTGGAGAAAGCTTAGTGTACTTTACTATTTGCTTGACTGATAAGTTATCTTTCTTCATTGCACGAGCCAGTGTCTTTATTCTTCTTTTTGCTTTAGCTTCAACTTTTTTAGCGCCTCTGTCTTCGGCCATTGCAATTATAAGTTCGTCTATACCCATTGTTTTTGTTATTTGTTTTTGTTATGAATTTGATGTTTAAAGTTAAATAGAACGCTTTTCCGGACGTTTTGCTATTTGTGAACAGGGTTTCAAATAGTCTTCAACTGCTTCCTTAAATGCAGTTTTTAGATCTTTTACCGAGGATCCTTCGAAACTAACAAGATCGTTAATAGCAAGGATCTTTCCGTAAAAGACTTCATCTACAGCACTAAAATGTACCAACGTGTAGTAGTTTTTGTATTGTAATATTTCTTCCACAGTTTTAGCAATAGTCGAATAAGATATGTAGAAATGGAATTCGACGTTTTGAGGAAGGAAATTTAAGAGGGTGTTCTTTTTGAGGTGGTGATAGGATTGGGTGTGGATTTGCTTCTTGGTTTCCTCCGCCGAGTGGTATTAGAATGACGGAAGAGGAGTGTGCTAAAGCAAATGATATGCTTCGTGCACGTTTGTAGTTGCCGGCGTTTATATCTTTAATTTTTTGTTCGCCTATTGAATAAAACTCTGAGGATTTAGTGATGATTTCTCCGAGGGGCGATTTGTGTTTTTTAGTTTGTATCATAATCGTAATAAATGTTCTTGTTTAGTCGATGTCTATAATTAAACAACCTCCAAGTGGACTTTGCTTGTAGGTTTTTCGAAGTGATTTTTGAAAAAACTCTAAATGTCCAAAGATGGATTCGTATGAAACTTTACCTTCTGAGCTCAACATAATTGTACCGATACTAATGGATATTTCTTGCGATTCGACTGTAATGTTTTGTCTGTAATTATAGACCTCGCTAAAATTTGGGTTACCAGCCTCTTGGGAATAAGCCTCGATTTCCGATTGGGTTGGGTTTGTGTTTAAAAATGATAGAATTTCTTCGCAATCTTCGTCTAAGGCGTATTCTGTTCCATACATGTCATTGTAGTATTGTTCTAGAAAGGGTTTTAATTCTTTTTCCATAATTTCTGTTTTTAAAGTCCAGTTGTATACCTTTTCTGTTTCGCTGAAGTTAAATGAGGTAGGATTATCTACAACTGCATTTAAAAAGTAATCTATAGGTGTTTTGCTCTTGGCTTTCAGGTTTTCTATCGATTTAGTTTCGACGGTGAATTCTGTGATTATTCCTGTTGTAATGTATGTTCCCATTGTTTAACGTTATTTATTGTTTAGAAGATTATTGATGGTTCTTTTTTCTCTGCGAGCATTGGCTTTCTATTATTTGCCTCTATAAATAGGCTGCCTCCTATCTCGAAATCTAAGTATCGGGTTCTTATGGCTTTTTCAAAGAAAGGGAGGTGATCATAATCTGGCTTGTATAGCACTTGTGCTTCGGCACTTAATAGAATGACATCGGTTTGGCACTTTACTTTTTGAGTTTGGAAATTGATGTATTGTTTACGGTAGTTGTCTGCACAAAAAACTCTGTTATAAATATTTTCTAAGTAAAGTTGGATTTCTGAATACGTGGGGGTTGTTTTGAAGAAATAGGTTAGTTCCAGGATTTCTCTTCTATAATGAGATTTTGATCCGTAGAGGTCATCGTAATACTCTGTTATGAAGGCGCCTAATTCATCTTCTATAATTGCTGGTTTTAAGGTCCAGATGTATTCGTTGCCTATTTTTTCCAATTTGTATGCACTTTCATTGGATACAAGTAGATGTGAAAATGTTTCTTCTGGGTTAATGCCATGGATTTTTGTTTTTTGTAGTTCTTCATGGCTTGTACTGAATCTGGTAATGATTCCTGTTTTTAGATATGTTCCCATTGTTCGTTTTTTTATAATTAGTTAATGGTTGCAAAGCTATATATAATGATTTATAGTTTCAATTATTATATAAAAATTAAATTTTGATTGTTTTATGATAATATTGAGGAGCGAATCAAAATTTTGTGGAAAACCCCGCACTTCTTTTCACACTGGACCTTCCGCGAAGGGCTTCAGGCCCTGAGGTGTGAAAAGAGGTGCAGGGTTTTTTGGAGGGGTATCTGGGGAGGGAAGAGATATGTTATTTGGTGATTTGAGGAATAAGAGGAATTTGTATATGTTTATGATATTATCGCAATGTACATTACGGTAATGTGCATTGCGATCATGCAGATATAATACCATCAAGATTATACTAATGATAGTTACTTGCTTTCTATCCTGTTACAGGAAGAATAGCCCGGTACTTGGAAATATTAATCGACGAAAGGGGACTAGAATTTATTTTTTGGCAAATACGTTAGCAACGGTCTTTACTACCCATCTAACTACTAGGATAAGGAGGATGAAACTTATAAAGGGCCAGAGAGCAAATAATATCAAATGGGGTTCCATTATTACACTTTTAATTATAAATGTGAAATTAGAAATTTTCTGTATTAAAATGAATAGAGTAATACTTTGTCTGTCGTGTTCTCAGACGGAATGGGAAATGGAGGGTGAAAAACCCTGCACATCTTTTTCTCACTGGACCTTCCGCGAAGAGCTTCAGGCCCTGAGGTGTGAAAAGATGTGCAAGGTTTTTTTTGGGGATATCCGGGGAGGGTGAGGATTTCTTTATTTGTCTTGCAGAATTCGATTAAACTCACAATATTTGGTCATCTACAAACGCTAATTGATCTTTATGGCTATTAAACCACCACAGGATATGAGCAATAAAGAATTGCTTAAAAATGAATCTATTTTTAAAACGAGTGTGACCCTCACAATTATCAGTTGTACTTTCATGCTGGCTGTTGGTATATATCTACTGATTGCTAAAGGTGAAAAGATCAATGCTTTTTTATTCCTACCTGTTGTATTTGCAGCTACAGGATTTACAACTTATAATTCACTGAAAGCGATCAGGAAAGAAAAAGCAGCCAGAGATATATAGCATTTTTGTTTATCTGAGGTTATAAATTGAGCGTTTCTGCATGTTCTTTTATTACCTTATTTCTGATCAATAACAGATTTACCATATACTTTCTAAGAAACAATCGGTCTGCTACTTTACCAAGCATTCCCATTGGGGAGGTATAGTTAAAAATATCCGCCATTAATGTACCCTCGCCTTTTTGCTCAAATAGATGTTCATGCTTAAATGACTTAAAAGCTCCGGAAACCATTTCGTCAACAAAATAATTGGGATATTCCATTGCGGTGATTTTGGAATTAAGGTGTTGTACAATTCCAAAATGTTTAGCTTCCCATGTTACGGATTCATTTAGTTCAATCAATCCTGAAGTTTTACCTGCAATTGCCCGTTCGTTTGTGTGTGCGGTGGAGATTTGATGGAGATCAATGCTTCTGGCAAGATCGAAGACAATGCCTCGGTCGGCTTTTATGATAGTTTCTAAACGGATAACTGGCATTTACAAATAAAGGAAATATTTTAGGTAGATGCTAGATTGGGGAAGATGCGAGGAAAAAACCTGCACTTCTTTTCACACCTCAGGGCCTGAAGCTCTTCGCGGAAGGTCCAGTGAGAAAAGAAGTGCAGGTTTTTTGGGGGGTATTCGGGGAAGTGGGAGGTTGAGTTGGATCAAACTTTGGGTAAGCTGTAACCGTTGTGATACTGGGCCAGCAGGTATTTATTGTTGATCTGCTGGTCTGTAAACTGGTGTTTGGCATTGTTCCATGATAATTTTTGTTCGCTTCTGAAGGCAAGATTTCCCATTTGCGCAACGGTAGCTACATGCGCAGCATCCTGTATGGAACAGTTCAGTTCTTCTTTTTTTCTGGATCTGACCACACTAAAGAAATTGACCATATGATTGTTCAGTCCATTATCTGAGGATTTAATAAAGGGCTTGCTAACTTTATTGCCGCTTGCCTTTTCTTCAATGACTTCCCAGCCTTCCCTGTTCAGGATCAGCGTGCCATTGTTACCGATATATGCAATCCCATGGTTGCGGTTATAAGAGCCGTTATCGATTCCCATGGCAGAGTCCCATACCAT
>NZ_DATMRL010000553.1:0-7215 GCF_035566355.1 Pedobacter sp. | reverse complement strand
CATTGAAGTTATTCCCATCATTACTATTACCAGTAAGGCAACCCTTTTCCACTTCATCTTTCTAATTTTAAGTTGTTTTCTTATTATTTTTGAGTATCAAAACCATGTAATCGTTGTGCACTCTTAGTATCGAATTTTTCTCGCTCACGAGCTAAGGATAATAATGAAGTATCGTTGTTAAAACTTCTTAAGAACGATACTTTATCTTCCATATCCACATAAATTCGATCAATTGACTTTAATCTTTCATCATCACTCATTCTAAGTTTTCCAGCTGTAGTTACATTAATTAATTCATCTAGATTTTCTAGACTAGAATTAAGCAGGTTTTCGTAGACACCCTCTATGTAAGTTAGTTCTTGCAAAGTGAAATTATTTTGTTCTTTAAAGCGCTTAAAGGCAGCTTTATATTCTTTAACCAAAGTAACCTGGTAGTCAACAATACCAGCTATTTTTCGATACTTTCGGACTGAGGGGCTTACTTCCATCAAACCGTCAAGGAAAGCTTTATGAATATTAAAATTTCCCTCAGATAGAGTCTTTACGGTATTGTAGCCACCACTGACAATCTTATAGCCACTTTTAAGATCTTTTAGTATTTGTTTAAATTGAAGCAATTTCTCAATATTCAATGCCAATTGTGCGATTTCATTGGCCTGAGCGAATGTCTTATTGTAGAATCCCTGCGCTAGAGAGAAAATAATCAAGACAATAAATAGTTTTTTCATATCTCAATCCCTTATAGTATTTATTTTTGGACTCCAATCCAATTTTTCAAACTTTTAACCTGGGTTTCTTCATCCATTCGAGAAGCACCCAATACCAAAGTTTCACTGGAAAAGCTTTTACAAAACACATTCATATCCTGCATATCCAAATAGATTTGATCAATATGCTCTATGCGTTCGTCATCTTTCATTTCTAGACTGGAATCTGTAGTTAATGCAATCAGGTCGTCGATTGCCGCTTCACAATCCGAAATCACCTTATCAAATACCTGACCTATATAGACTTCTTCGTTGACCGCAAACTGATGGCTAGATTTTACTTGCTCATAGGTCTTCTTGCAATTGTTCAGGAGTTCAACTTGTATTGTAATAATCTCAGCAACTTTAACATACTTTTTAATCTTAGGATTTACCGTTTTTAATGAGGTAAAAAAAATATTATGCAAATTGTACTCACCGCTTTTAAAATCATTAATAGTTTTTAATCCCTCTTTCGCTATCTTATATCCTTTATTTAAAACACCCATATAAGCTTGCAAAGCAGCTACCTGTTCAGCAAGGCGTTTAAGTTGTGATCCTTTTTGATTAAATATGCCCTGAGCAGTTACAAAATTGGAAATCATCACAAAAATGAAAATTGCTATAATTATAAATCGCTTATCCATGTCATTGTAAACTTAACCCGTACAACCTTTTAACCATATCAACGTCTCCTTGACTATTCGCTCTTTGCATACTTAACACTGCGTTCTGCGCATTAAATTGCCGTAAGTCACTATAGTTTTCCTCTATCTTGTCAGCAGCTGCATTGATAATCTCCATCCTTTTTGCATCGCTCATTTGCGTTTGAAAAGAGCTAACGACTAGCATTACTTGATCTAAATTCTTAGCACTTTCATCTAAAATACCAGCATAAACCTGTCCCATATATTGAATTTCTTGTACTGTAAAGTGCCCATCATTTCTAACTAAAGCCCAAGCACGCTGATATTCCCTAACTAAATTGGCTTGCTTCTCAGTAATTGACTTAATTCTTTGATAATAAGTAATAATAGATTTGACCTTTTGTAACTCTTCAAAATATTTCCTATACTGTTCTTTCTGCTTTTCTGTCCAATCACTAATTTCGTCTAGCTTCAATTTACTCATCGCATTCTCTAGAGCCTTTTGGGTATTCTGCAACCAGATGACCTTATTTTGCTGCCTCTGAATCTGTAAATCAATAGCTTTAATTACCTTTATAATTGCAGCTTTTACGACCACCCATATAATGGCGTGACTTTGCTGTGTAGGTACTAGCACCAACGCAAGGCACAAACCCATCATTATAATTATCTTTTTCATAGGACTATTTTTTTGAATCTCTTATACTTGATGCCATGGCCGCAATACCTTTACGTATATCACCATCAAATTTTTCAGCAAACTCCATCAATTTCACCTTTTCACTCTGCTCAGTGGTATAAGCGAGATACTCTTCTAGAGAAACCTCTGTCCTATATACTTTGGATTGCACCCCACCCAAGCTGATAAAAACTTCCTTGTATTTTAACCTTGGATCATTTGCTTTATTAACAGATAAGACCATGGATTTCTCTTTATCCGTCAACCCCAGAAGCTCTTGAATTTGATCAAATTTGTTCTGATACTTCGACTGATCGAGTAGAATTTTACAATCACTATTATTAATAATTGCCTGCTTTACAATTGGAGAGGAGATAATATCTTCAACTTCTTGAGTCACTACAATAGCCTCCCCAAAAAACTTCCGAACAGTTTTGAATAAATACTTAATATATTCAGCAAATCCCTCTTTCATAAGGGCCTTCCATGCTTCCTCAATTAAGATCATCTTTCTAAGTCCCTTCAATTTTCTCATCTTATTAATAAAAACCTCCATAATGATGATGGTCACAATTGGAAATAAAATGGGGTGATCCTTAATATTATCCAGTTCAAAAACAATGAAGCGTTCTTGTAAAAGGTTTAAGTTTTCAGTCGCATTCAATAGATAGTCGAACTCACCTTTTTTATAATATGGCCTTAAAACGTATAAGAAATTGTTGATGTCGAAATCTTTTTCTTTTACATTATCCGTCTCCAGTACCAGGGTAAAATCATCTCTCAAAAATTCAAAAAAAGTATTAAAACTAGGAAATATGGAAGAATCTTTTTCTAGCTTCTCATAATACAGTTGAATAGCATTGGAGAGTGCTACATATTCACTTCTCTTAAAAGATTCATCATCCTTTTTCCAAAGCGCTGTAAGTAATGTTTTTATACTTTCCTTTTTCTCCGTATCTAAATTGTCTCCTTCTCCTATAAAAAAAGGATTAAATCGAATAGGATTACTTTCTTCATAAGTAAAATAATAGCCGTTAACCATATCACATAATCCTTTATAACTGTGGCCCACATCTACAATAACCACGTGAGTACCCTGTTCATAATAGCTTCTTACAAAGTGATTGGTCCAAAAACTTTTACCCGATCCGCTAGGCCCCAGTACAAATTTATTTCGGTTCGTACAGTAACCTTTTAAAATTGGTTCATCAGATATATCAACATGCAAAGGTCTTCCAGTCAGACGATCGCCCATTCTAATACCCATAGGGCTAGTAGAGGTTCGATAATTAGTTTCCAAATTCAGAAAACAGCTGGCTTGAGCAGCAAAGGTGTCGAAGGTGTCATTTTCCGGAAAATCCGCAGCATTCCCAGGAATGCCAGACCAAAAGATTTGAGCTGCTCCCGCCGTTTCCATTTTTGCTACGGCATCCATCTGGGCCAAAGCAGAACTGACAGCATTTTTAAGATCTTTCAATTCCTCCTTAACGTCAGTCCACACCATGACGTTAAAATGGGCTTTAACAGGAATTCGTTGATCACCAATGGCTTCGTTCAAAAAATCATTTGTTGCATCTCTTGAAATGGCATTTTCTCTACTGTATGCAGATAAAGAC
The DNA here is from genome assembly GCF_035566355.1 of Pedobacter sp. Lineage (GTDB taxonomy): Bacteria > Bacteroidota > Bacteroidia > Sphingobacteriales > Sphingobacteriaceae > Pedobacter. The sequence goes on along the minus strand of NZ_DATMRL010000553.1, from coordinate 3,527 downwards.
TGTAACCTTAAACGTTTGCTCTCCATTTTCTGAATGGTCTTTTGCGCATCATCAATAAAGATATACTGATTGTAAATATGATTATAAGGTAGTAATTGGCCCAAAGTACTGGCAAAACCTACTGAAAACTTCGTGCGATCTGTACTATATTTATCATAGTTAATTCTAGAGCCGCATAAAGAAGGCAAATCCTCAGCATCCCCTAAGGTGTAAATCTGGGCGTGTAAATCACCTATTTGAATTCCATCATTAAATGAAATGTCCTTCATCAAAAAAGCATCTTCTCTTTCCGTAAGATAACAGTACCTTTCTATCAATCCAGCTTTTCGCTTTTGACTTTCCAAGTCCTCATTTTTAAGTCGAGTAAGCTGTACAAATCCGCTATCTTGTAAAATCTGTCTAAACTGACCGCAACAATCTTGAAAATCCTGAAGTAAAATTGGGTTAATTGTTTGCTCAGGAACTATGGTTGGACGAATCAAATTGGAAAACATACTGCTACCGGGGTTTCTCCCCGCAGGTTTTTTAGTTAAAAAAATATAACAAGCATGATCTAAATAGGGTCGTTCATTAAAGAATCTATCGCTGCTTCTAGACAAAAAACTTGTATCATCTTTAGAAAAATCAGCTTTGTATTTGCTGTCAATAAACCAATCTTGTTTATGGAATACACTATGTTTAGGTAAAACCTTTATCGCTTTTCCCCAAGCCTGGTGAAATGCCTCATAATCCTGGTCACTTAAAGTAAAAATTTCCGGCAATTCTGCTTTAAAAACTACGGTAACATCCCCTTGTTTCGACAATATACAATCATGCTCAATTCCTATTATTGGTAATATATTCTCTAACCACTTTTCCATCTCTATTAATTATCTATTATTAAGAATAAACTTCTACGGTATCCTGTATTAATTGCTTCTCTCTTTTCCTGAGAGCAATCTCTTTTTCTGCTGCTTTTCTCTCTAAGTTCATTTTTATATAAGCCCCTAAACTGGTTTCAAAAATAGACACCCTCTTACCAATCAATTTGGATTGAAATGGATATTCTGTCAAATATCCAACAGCAGACATTCCATTATTTATCGCTTCACCTACGGGATTAATAATCTTTCTTGAGGGAATTTGAATGATTACCGTTCCTTCCGGTATGCAGGTAATTTCATTTCTATCTATAGATTTCAACTTTCGTATGTAGGTATCATACAAAAACAACGAACCACCCTCATAAATTAGAAAGCTATCTTTAATTCTTTCCCATGGTTTACTCATTTTTCTGAGTTCACATAACTTAACATCTACCACATAGTCTTCTCCCTCAATATTAATTTGAGGCAACTTGCCTCTCAATGCCAGGAGAATATCTCCCGTCATTAACTGATAAAGGTTGCCAGATGCAAGAGCCCGCTTATTAAGCGCTTTAACTCGCTCCACATTGTTAAATAAAGTTGGCTCAAATACCTCATCGTCAATTTTAATAAGTTTGTCGTAGGTTGGATGTAAAGGTTCATATTGGTCACGATAAGGAATAATCATTCTCAAGTTCTTATCAAAAATCACAATCCGACAACCATCACGTTTCAGCATGAAGTGAAAGGGAATAATAGATTTATCGTGAGTAAGCCCGATTAATGTTTGAGTATTATAATCCAATTCATATAATTCTGATCCTATAATAATTTGATTGTATTCCATTTCAATGTTTGATTTTAGGTTATTTATCTTGTTCAGTTCTGCAGCTCAGGGAGCTGATTATGGGAGTAATCTTTTTATTTATATGCTGTTTCGGAATACACTGTGCTTCTCTTTCTATTTGATTTCGTCTAATTCGTTCTTCCAAATTGGTTTCAGACAAAGGAATTTCTGTAGCTTTTGTATTTAGATAAAACAACCTAGAGCGCCATATCGAGGCATCTTGATGGCCTAATTTAATGGCCAATCCTATAGGATCAAGTTGACTAAAATTAGGTACCCTTAATACCACAACGTTTTCGGGAAATCTAATCGTTTTATGATCGATAATCACACGCCTTTTATGTATAAAATCATAAACAAATTCGTATCGCCCGATGCCATAAGACAAAGGTTTAAAGTCAATTACATTGGCAGGATTATCCAATTCAACAAGCGTCATATTGTCTGCATGTACTACAAAAGGAGTTCCCACCAGAGCAATTTGAGGCAGCTTATAATGTAAAGTGGCATGAAATTGATGATCCTTGATAAGAATGTTCCAATTTTTCCGAAGACTTGTTTTATTCAGGACCTTTGCAAATTCGATATCTTCGATAAATTTTAAAGAAAGCAAATAGTTGGGAATCGTTGTATTGTAAGCGAATGAAGATAAAGTATCCGATGGTGTTACAGGCACAAATTGTAAAGTCTGATGATCAAATAAACCGACAAAACAATTATTTTGAGGTAATAATAGATCAAAAGAACAAGTATGCTCTAGATCTGATGCCAAAACAAATCTCCGTTTGTCAACATCTATATAAAATATACTATCATGTATAAATATTACAGGCTTTTCCATATATCTCGTGCAAAAATCTTTACCTTCAATAAATCACTATCTATCTAGTTTTAAACTTAATCGGTCTCTTGTTCGTAGAATTAGAGCTTTGGCTCTCATTCTCCTTTTTACTTTTCTTCTGAGTTGTATTTTTTACAATGCTTTCTTTTACCCGTCGCGGACATGGTATTCTGGTAGCTACGTGTTTATCCTGATAAGGGAATTTCAATAACATTTCGGTGCCAGAACCGTTAATAAGCTTCTTACCTACACCAACCGGATCGAGTTCTAAGTCATCTCCAATGCGAAGAAAAACGATGTTTGGCGCCACTTCAACGATACGATCTAAATCAAGATGAGCATAAGTTCCCGTAATTTTATTAAATGGAATTTGGTACCCAGAAACATCACGATCCCAATTAGCAAATTTTAGCGGGATTACGTTTTTAGGATTAGAAGTGGAAATTAAAACACCTTTTTCATAATCCCTATGTTGCAGATGAACAGTAAACTCATAATCCTCAAGATAGGCCTTTGGCAACACCTCTTTCCCACCAAGTCGTTCCTGTACAGCAGGTTTTAAAATTTGAAATCCTTGATTTCTATCACGGGCCAACTTGTTTATGTCGTCGATCTGTTTCTCATCTGTAAGCGGTGCTGTTAATAGTGGTTTTGGAAGTAAAATTTTTTTATTGTACTTCAGCAATTCTAGATCTAAACCATAATATTGATTCCTTAATAGCGAATTATAGTTTAGGACTGCAAATGGTGTCCCTTCTTTGAAAATTAAATCCTTGAAATAGATTGCATTATCAGGATTTCCTTTCTCCAAAAAAGCACTTTTATCGTAGTCAGGTATAAATACAGTTTCTCCTAATAACAAGTGATTTGTGTTGCTTTGCATTTTCTATTTGTCTACTAAGTTCTATTCCTAACTTGATATTCGGGTTCCTTTTTTGCGCTTGTCCATTTGCTTAATCTCTGCAGCTTTTTCATTTTTTTTTGTTCCCTTAAA
>NZ_DATMRL010000552.1:0-5264 GCF_035566355.1 Pedobacter sp. | reverse complement strand
AGTGTTTGTGATATTTCTTTTAGTTTTTTTATACTGAAAGCATGCCCGCCATTTAACCACCTGGTAATCTCGTCGTGATTGATGTCTACTATAGCCGAAAGATCGGTCGAATTGAGTCCTTTCTCTGACAAAAAGCTTGCTGTTTTATCTGCAATTTCCTGGTTCACTCTGGTTAACTCTTCAATTGCAGGGTTTCCACTTTCCTCCAGCCAAATCGAAACAAAATCGTTTTCTTCCATTTATTTTATACTTGTTAAGTTGATCGTATTGAATCACCTGATTTTATAGTGTGTCAATTTTTTTCTAATGCGGGCCAAATTTAGTAATTATGGATCTGTTCAACAACAGATAGCGGGATAAATATGACTTATCCTTTGATGTGGTAGGGTGGTATCGTTACTATACTACGATAACGAGATTATTCTAATGGGCTGAAGTTTGTAAATCTGGTATATGGGTCAAAAGTATTTTTCTTGTTTTTGATTAGATATTTTCTTTTTCCATTTTTATCTATAAGCTGGATATTTATTTTATCATCTAAATTTACACTGGCAAATTCTCTAAGGCTATCTTTTTCGATTTTTAAAAATACAGTGGTTGAGCCTCCATGGACTAAAAAGGCGTCTATGCAGTTTAATTTTTTGTTGTACATTAAGTTGGGGTAGTTCTCGGAATTTTTGATGTAGATCAGCCGATCTTTACTGTTGTCATAAATAAAAAGTCTTCTGACATCATTGGCTCCTCTCGCTGCAATGGTCGATTTATAGGTCACATCTTTAAAACCATCATTGTTGAAGTCGGATAGTTCTGTAAAACAGCCGGAGAGGTCATCTGCAGAGAAATTAAATTTTTGCTTTAGCAACCATTTATTTTGATTCGATTTCACATAGAAATGAAGAATCACATAGCTGCTGTCGGCATTTCTAAAAAGTGAGAGTTCGAATTTGTTTTTTTTTGGTTTTCCAATATTTGTGCTGTCTACAAAATGTTCGAGGAGTTCTGTTTCTTTTTTTATGATATGTTTTGTTTCTTTTTTTGAGGTTATAACAATATCCGGTTTAGAAGATTGATCTTGTCTGGTTTGCCATGAAAATAGTAGTAATGAAATTATGAATACATATTGTCCCATGTCATTTACTCCAACTAACCTTTTATACTGTCCTCGTAAGTAGGACCATACATACCTGGCACTTTGTTTCCTGTGGCACGCAAGTAAACGATCATTTCTCCGCGATGGTGGTAAATATGATTGAAAAGAAATCCACGGGAAACAATACCCCTTGGCATGGGTCCCAGAATGACCCGGTCGCCAACTTTCATTGTCCAGTTGTCTTGCAATTTCTGTTCCGTAAGTGAATTTAATGCTTTTCTTGCTTTCTCTACATTGCTTTCAAAAAGAGCTAAAGTGGCCTGGATGTCATTGGGGTCGCCGCGCTCCAGGTGGTCGGCAGCCATATCATATATATCTTGAGTGAGCGTACCCACATACCAGTAGTAAATGGTTGCAATATGCTGGGCAAGCTGGCCCATTGTCCAGGAAGTTTCTGAGGGTTTGTAGCTGAGGTCTTTTTCCGGGATGGCATGGAGTAATTTACGGGTGCTGTTTACTTCATGTTCAAATTCTATGGTCAGTAGTTGCAGTGTCATTTGATAATTGCTTAGAAATAAAGTAAATATAACAAATAACAATAAATAGTTATTTCATGCATTCTACTTATTTTTACTTAAAACGAATGTAATGAAACATACCACCATCCTTATTCCGAATGGCCATACCAATTTAAGTACTATGGCTTGTATTATAGGTGCTTATGAAATATTAGCAAGAGCCAACGACTATTGGCAAGAAAATGGAAAACAAGCTTTGTATGAAGTTGAAATGGCTGGCGTTTCACTGAATACAAAGTTTATGCAAGGTTTGCTGGACTTAAAGACACAGAAACATATTTCTGCTGTTAAAAAAACAGATCTTATTATTATTCCCTCCCTGGTTTTTGATTATGACGAAAATAATAAGGAGAATCTGGAACTGGTTGATTGGGTAATGCGTAATTATCGTAATGGTTGTGAAATAGCCAGTATGTGCAGCGGTGCTTTTATGCTGGCATCAACAGGTTTATTGGATGGGAAAAAATGTTCTACGCATTGGTGTTTTGCTGATGTTTTTAAGAAAAAGTTTCCAAAAGTGGATTTACAGGTGGAGAAACTGATTACTGATGAGCATCGCATTTACACCAATGGTGGGGGCTATTCATTTCTGAATCTGATGATTTACCTGGTTGAAAAATATTATGACCGGCAAACGGCGATTTATTGTTCCAAGATCTTTCAGATCGAAATGGATAGACAAAGTCAATCGGCATTTATCATCTTTACCGGGCAGAAGCAGCATGGCGATGAAATGATAAAGAAAGCACAAGAGTATATTGAAAGTAAAATACATGAGAAAATTTCAGTAGAAACTCTATCCTCTAAATTTGCTGTTGGAAGAAGAAGCTTTGACCGGCGATTCATCAAAGCAACAGGGAATACCCCAGTTGAATATACCCAGCGGGCAAAAATTGAATCGGCAAAAAAGGCATTTGAAACGACCAGGAAAACCATTCATGAAGTGATGTATGAGGTTGGTTATTCCGATACTAAGGCATTCCGTGAAATATTTAGGAAAATTACAGGAATGTCCCCATTGGAGTATCGTGGTAGGTACAATAAGGAAACTGCAAATTAATTTAATGGATAAAATGGCCTATATTTATAAATTATGCGTTTGCAATTTTATGATATCATTCCAAGTCTGCAACCCTATATCAAACTAATTTGTTCTATGGACTGTGATGGAGAAGCAGACAGGCAACATATTCGCGTATTGCCTGATACTTGTGTAGAACTTTTTGTAAATTATACAAATTCGCCTGTGGCAATCATTGGTGATGAACTGCACAAAAGAAGTATCATTACTTTTCGTATGAGTCGACCTATGGATGTGCAAATGCGTAAGGGGACTGGTTGTGTTGCCATTTGTTTTTATCCAGGTATGGCATATAATTTTTTTCAACTTCCAATGCACGCCTTAAGTGATTTGACTGTATCTCTGTCTGATCTATGGAATGGCATGGCAGCGGAGATAGAGGAAAAGCTGGCCGATATCTGTAATGCTGAAGTGCGTGTAAACCTGGTACAAAAGTATTTGTTGGAACAATTAGCCTCAGATACCTACGATGCGCAAGTGGCTTATTGTCTTAATCAGGTACAGCTTTCCAGAGGACTGATTACCGTGAGTAAACTCACAAATGATCTTGGGCTCAGTCAGCGACATCTTTCGCGGAAGTTTCAGCAATATGTAGGCTTATCGCCAAAAGAATATCTTCAGGTGAGCAGGTTCATCTGTTCACTGGATTATCTAAAAGAATATCCGGCACGCTCCCTTACAGAAGTTGCCTATAAAAGTGGTTATTATGACCAGGCACATTTTAATCGTGATTATAAGACTTATACCGGACATTCTCCTGGCCAGGTAGTGCATTCGCAGCACATTCTATATTAGTGTCCGTTTTGTACAATTTTAAATAATTGCATCTACGCAATTTTGTAATACAAAAAAACAAAAGATATGCGAAAGATAGTATTAGGATTGGCTGTAACATTAGATGGGTATATTGAAGGTCCCAATGGAGAATATGATTGGTGCTTTACAGATCAGGATTATGGTCTGAATGAATTCTTTACTCGTGTAGATACCATTTTTATCGGCCGTAAAAGCTATGAGATGACTCAGCAATATGCTGATGACAATAATGGAGAAATCGTGCCCGGTATGCCAGCAATGACTGAGTATGTTTTTTCAAGAACGCTGAAATTTGTAAAAAAGGGAGCTGAACTGATTTCAGAAAACAGTATTGCTGAGGTAAGAAGGATAAAAGAACTACCTGGTAAAGACATCTGGTTATTTGGTGGTGCTTCGCTTGCAGAGGCTTTTTTAAAAGCAGGTTTGGTAGATGAATTATGGATGTCGGTGCATCCAGTACTTCTTGGAAGTGGCAAATCTCTATTTTATAAGCACAAGAGCCGTATCAAGTTAACCCTTTTGGAAAGCAAGACTTACGAAACTGGTTTGATATCGCTTCGCTACAGTATTGATAGCAAGTAAAGCACTATTAGATGAGGTAGTTAGTCTTTGCTAATTAGATTGTGAACTTTTTAATATCTTTACTTTTATCATTTCATGATTGTCAAAACATATTTATTGCTCGCTTATGAATCATTTTGATTGGACCTCCTTTACTAAAACTATCGCAGTTAAGGCTCCGTTAGCAGATATCTATAACGCCTGGACCAAGGCCGGGGAGTTGGAGAGGTGGTTTCTTGAACAAGTTGTCTTTACTGATGATGAAGGGGCAAATATTGGCCCTGATGTAAATGTTAAAGAGGGTTGTGCTTATAAATGGTTTTGGTATTTATATGAGGACCCCATGCCGGGGCTGATTAAAAAGGCAAATGGCAAAGATTTTTTTCAATTCAGTTTTGAAGGAGAATGCTGTGTAGATGTGACTTTGACAGAAAAATCGGGTTATACTATTGTTGAGTTAAAGCATTATAATATACCTACTGATGATCATTCTAAACAGTATATCAGGCTTGGCTGTGCAAGTGGCTGGGCCTTTTATCTGGTTAATCTAAAGTCCGTTTATGAGGGTGGGCTTGATCTTAGAAATAAGGATGAGGGCTTGCCGCCAATGATTAATAATTAAGTTAAACAGACTAATTTTCCTAAATAACTACTATTAGCTTCTTGGTTAACGAGTGTTAAATTTCTAAAATACATTGGATTAAGTTTTATATTGGTGTAGTTAATCCATTTATTATGATTAAGTTATCGATGTTCTCTGTTGCTATCTTTCTGGTCATTGGCTGCACACAACCACCAGCTCAACTGTCAAAGAACTCTGGAATAGGAAACCGAAATACCGAACGAGTTTACTCAAAATTTGTAGCAGATTCTTTTTCTATCTCCATAAGTTTACCAATTGGCTATGATCGTATGGCTTCAAAAAAATATCCGGTGGTATACTTGCTCGATGGAAACCTTTACTTTGATATTGTCGCTGTTGCGCTCAATAAGTACTCAGAAGTGGGGTTAGCACCTGAAGTTATTCTGGTAGGCATTGGTTATAAGGATTTTTCTGCTATGGACTCGTTAAGAACTCGTGATGATACATATCCTGAAGCCCTACCAGAGTATGAAATGAGTGTAAGTGGAGGGGGCG
>NZ_DATMRL010000551.1:0-7508 GCF_035566355.1 Pedobacter sp. | reverse complement strand
GAGGGATATTCCTGCGGGTAAAGTTTCTGCTAATGAAGCGCTGATCTTTGTGATCGTTAATTGCATCTTATTTATGATCACCACTGCTTTCATTAATAAGCTTTGTTTTTATCTTTCGCCTGTGGCCTTATTTGTCGTGTTATTTTATAGTTACACCAAGAGAATTACGGCCTTGTGTCATATGGTCCTTGGTCTGGGTCTTTCCCTGGCCCCTATTGGTGCTTATATTGCAGTAACCGGTCACTTTGGCCTTGTTCCTGTACTCTATTCTTTTGCAGTGCTGTTCTGGGTAAGTGGTTTTGATATTATCTATGCCTTGCAGGATGAAGACTTTGATAAAGAAGAAAAACTGCACTCCATTCCTGTCGCATTAGGTATCCGCAGGGCATTGAATTTATCTGTGGTTCTACATGTTTTTTCTGCGCTGTGCGTTATACTCCCGGTCATTTTTGTTCCCTTTAGCTGGGTATACTATATTGGAGTTGCATTCTTCTGCTTTATGCTGATCTATCAACACCTGCTTGTGAAACCAAATGACATCAGCAAAGTAAACAAAGCATTTGCAACCACCAATGGGTTCGCTTCGGTGATATTTGCCCTTTGCTTTTTAGTGGATACCTTTATAAGAACTCATTTTTAATTTTAGCATCTATGATTAACTTAACCATACCTAAAAAAAACAGACATTATATCCCGCAGGAACTGGATATAAAATGGGATAACCTATCTCCTATTTTCGACGAACTTCTTGCCCGCCAGATAGATAATGCAGCAGCTCTTGAACAATGGCTAAAAGACAAAAGCGAACTCGAGGCCGCACTTGAAGAGGATTTCGCATGGAGGTATATCAAAATGAGCTGCGATACCGCCAACGAAGATCTGGTTAAGGATTTTCAGTATTTTGCTACAGAAATAGAACCAAAAATAGCCCCCCTGGCCAACCAGTTGAACCAAAAACTTGTGTCAAGTGTCTATATTGACGAACTGGATAAAGACAAATATTTTGTTTACCTGCGGGCGGTGAAAAAAGCCCTGGAAATATACAGGGAAGAAAATATCGATCTTTTCACCAAGTTACAAGTTGCCCAGCAAAAATACCAGTCTGTAACCGGTGCAATGAGTGTGATCATCAATGATCAGGAGTACACCCTGGAACAAGCTTCCAATTTTCTGAAAGACACCAGCAGAACGGTACGCGAGGAAGCCTGGAAAATCATTCAGCAGCGTCGTCTGGTAGACAAAGACACCTTAAATCTTTTATTTGATGAACTGGTGGCTATGCGTAATCAGGTTGCGCTCAATGCGGGTTTCGAAAATTACCGCGATTACATGTTCCAGGCTCTTGGAAGGTTTGACTATACCCCAAAGGATTGTTATGATTTCCATGAAGCTATTGAAAAGGAAATTGTTCCAATACTCAAAGAGCAAGCAGAAAACCGGGCACATTTATTGGGTCTTGAAGTACTTAAGCCTTGGGACCAGGAAGTAAGCACCAGCGGAAAGCCAGCTCTTAAACCTTTCAAAAATGGACAGGAACTGATTGACAAAAGCATCGAATGCTTTGACGCCATCGATCCAAAACTAGGACAAATGCTTGCCGTTATGAAGGCAAATAACCTGTTTGACGTGGAGAGCAGAAAAGGAAAAGCACCAGGTGGCTACAATTATCCCCTTGCTGAAACCGGAGCGCCATTTATTTTTATGAACTCTGCAAATTCACTGCGCGACCTGACCACAATGGTTCATGAAGGCGGGCATGCTGTACATACTTTTTTGACAGCAAATCTGGAACTGAACGATTTTAAACATTGTCCTTCAGAAGTTGCAGAGCTGGCATCTATGAGTATGGAGCTGATGTCAATGGATCATTGGGATGTTTACTTCGACAAGGAGGAAGACCTTCTAAGAGCAAAAAGAGAACAGTTACTGGATGTATTAAAAACGCTTCCATGGGTGGCTGTTATTGATCAGTTCCAGCATTGGATCTATACCAATCCTACCCATAATGCAGCCGACAGAGAGGAAGCCTTTCAACAAATCTACAAACGCTTTGGTGCAGGCTTCTCCAATTGGGAAGGACAGGAAGCGGAATTTAAAAACATCTGGCAAAAGCAATTACACCTTTTTGAGGTACCGTTTTACTATATAGAATATGCTATTGCACAATTAGGGGCCATAGCCATCTGGAAAAATTTCAAAGAACAGCCTGAAAAAGCATTGCAGCAATATCTTGATGCATTGGCACTGGGTTATACCAAACCAATGAACGAGATTTATGAAACTGCCGGGATCAAATTCGATTTCAGTTCAAAATATATTAATGAACTGGCCACCTTTGTGAAAAATGAACTGGACAAATTAGCTTAGTTTCAATCCTAATTTATAAGTTTGAGAAAACAACCAGACTAACCGCTAACTTATGTTTGAAAAGCTATTTAGAAAAAAATCCATCACCAAAATACTGGAAGATGCAGAAAAAGGATATGGTGACCATGGATCACACCTCCACAAAACACTAGGTGTAAGAGATTTAACAGCTTTCGGCATAGCTGCTATTATAGGAGCTGGAATTTTCAGTACCATTGGAAAAGCCAGTGCAGATGGTGGCCCGGCAGTAATCTTCCTTTTTATATTTACAGCTGTGGCCTGTAGCTTTGCGGCCTTTGCTTATGCAGAGTTTGCCTCCATGGTACCGGTTTCAGGAAGTGCATACACCTATTCTTATGTAGCTTTTGGAGAACTGGTGGCCTGGATCATCGGCTGGTCCCTGATTATGGAATATGCCATCGGAAATATCACTGTTGCCATTTCCTGGTCAGATTACTTCACCAGTTTGCTGGCCTCTATCCATATACCGGCATTAGGAATTACAGGGATCCATCTGCCAGACTGGATGACCATGGACTATTTAACTGCATTTAACGGACATAAACATGCGGAAGCATTAATCAATGCTGGTAAAAGCTTCACCAATTTGGACGAAGCGACCAGACTGGCCAATAATGCCTGGATCACGGCGCCGAGAATTGGCAGTTTTCATGTCGTTGCAGACCTTCCGGCATTAGGTATTATCATTTTTATTACCTGGCTGGTATACAGAGGCATGAAAGAATCAAGGAATGCCAGCAATGCTATGGTCATCGTCAAACTTGCTGTAATTCTTCTGGTTCTGTCTGTAGGTATCTTTTATGTAGACACCAATAATTGGAACCCCTTTGCCCCTAATGGTGTGAGTGGTGTCCTCAAAGGGGTGTCTGCTGTATTTTTTGCCTATATCGGATTTGATGCTATTTCTACAACTGCAGAAGAATGCAAGAATCCGCAGCGTGACCTCCCAAGAGGTATGATGTGGGCCATTATCATCTGTACCATATTATATGTAGCCATTGCCCTGGTATTAACAGGGATTGTAAATTATAGTCAGCTGGCCGTAGGAGATCCTTTAGCTTTTGTGTTTGATCACATTAACCTGAAACTAATGAGTGGAATTATTGCGGTGAGTGCCGTATTTGCAATGGCCAGTGTATTGCTGGTTTTTCAAATGGGTCAGCCAAGAATATGGATGAGCATGAGCCGCGATGGTTTACTTCCAAAATCTTTTTCAAGGATCCATCCCAAATACAAAACCCCATCCTTTGCAACTATCGTTGTTGGATTTGTGGTTGCTGTTCCTTCTTTGTTTATGAACCTGACCATCGTCACAGACCTCTGCTCCATAGGTACCCTTTTTGCCTTCGTTCTTGTTTGTACCGGTGTGCTTGTACTACAAAACAAACCCGATGTAAAAAGAGGGAAATTTAAAATCCCTTATGCCAATTCCAAATATATCATACCGGTTATAGCTATTGTGCTAATCATTCTGGCCTTTACAAGATATAAAAAGGAAAGCAGCGACTTTCTGTATAATACACCAAGAGTACATGATCCGATCAGTCTGATTACTTCTCTAAGCAAGGAAGAATTGCAATCGGTACAAAACCGGATCAAAACTACACAAAGTGCTTCGAAGCTTAGCGGAAAAGACATAGATGCTGAAGCTTATCTCGGCAATCTGTCTGCAGAAGACTATCAAAAATTTGTAGACCGGTCTTCTATATCTGCAAACAAGAAATATGAAAGTGGCTGGAGCCTGTTTAAACACAAAATTCCTATGTGGATCTTTTTCTTCATCTGTATCTTCATTTGCTATTATTGTATAACAAAAAACCTGTCATTAATCCCTGTACTGGGTTTAATTTGCTGTTTGTATATGATGTGCGAACTGGGTATCTCCAACTGGATTGGCTTTGGAATCTGGCTGGTTGTCGGATTGGTTGTTTATTTCCTGTATGGATTTAAACACAGCAAACTTAGCCTTCAAAATAACTCATAAAAAACAAGAGGATGATAAGATCATCCTCTTGTTTTTTATACAGACAATCTGTTCAGTTCTATATCATCCGTTGGGACAAAAATCAATGGAACTTTTTCCACATCCACATAGCTGGAATCCAAACCAAAACCACGTTCTTCCGACAGACTTAGCCTTTTCAAAATGAAATAATAATAAAGAACAGACTGCTCATAAAAACTCAATGAAGTAAATTTAGACAAGTGCTTTTCCAGTAATACAAACCTAAAATCACCCGCAATTTTATGCCTCTTCAACGAAGTATACTGACTTGTAATATCCACTTCTCCGTTTTTCACCAGCTCTTCCACCACTTTTCTATATAATAAATTGACTTTCTGTTCCACACGAAATCCGAGTTTAAAATCAATGCGGATCAGTTTTCCGGGAATTAGGAATTCAACCTTATAATCACTGGTAAAAGGTTCATCCACCACATCAACATGGACCAGCCAGTAAACATCTGCCCGTTTCGGTTCCTTCTGTATAATAGAATAAATGATCTTAGATTCTATCTCCGTTTTAAAATTTGCACTGGTGAGGTAAACCAGTTGAGAAGAGTATTTTGGAACGGATTCATCCCTGCTCAATTCGTCTATAATTTCATAATAATCCTCAATCTCTACATATTTGACAAATCTGTTCTTGATCTTTCTGGCAATAAACCAACTCCACATCACGGTAAAAATAGTAGCCCCAATAAATAGGGTTACAAAACCTCCATGCAGGAATTTAGTCATGTTACCGGCAAGGAACGCCAGTTCCAATAAACCATAGACCAGCACAAAAATGACGATCAGGTAGCGGGGCACTTTCTTCATCAGCATGTATACAGCTACTAAAATTGTAGTGGACAGGAAAGTCAGGTTAATGGCCAATCCGTATGCCCCCTCCATATGAATGGATTTCTTAAAGATCAGGACCACCATAATACAGCCCGCACACAACAGCCAGTTGATAGACGGAACATAAATTTGTCCCTTTTGGTTACTTGGATAATTGATCCGCACTTTTGGCCAGAGATTTAGCCGCACAGCCTCAGCTATTAATGTAAAAGATCCAGTGATCATAGCCTGACTGGCGATAACCGCCGCGATAGTTGCCAGGGCAACCATTGGTAATAAATAGGATTCGGGAACAATCTGATAAAACGGGTTTTGTGCCGCATTATAGTTTGGGTGCTGAAGTAACCAAACCCCTTGTCCAAGGTAATTCAATACCAATGTTGTTTTGACAAAAATCCAGCTGATGTGAATATTCTGTTTTCCACAATGTCCAAGGTCGGAATACAGGGCTTCCGCTCCCGTCGTACAGAGAAATACCCCACCCAGAATGACCAGTGCTTTAGGATTAGTAGCCAATAAATGATAAGCATAATATGGATTTAAGGCTCTGATGATGGAAAGATCCTGAGCTACAAAAACAACACCCAAAAGACCCAGCGTTGCAAACCAAAGGAACATGATTGGACCGAATAATTTACCAACTGTACTGGTCCCAAATTGCTGGATAATAAATAAAACGACAATAATCCCCAAGACCACTGGAATTACCTGGAACCATGGAAACTTCATCTGTAAGCCTTCAATAGCCGTAGTTACCGTAATACTTGGAGTAATGATCCCATCGGCCAGTAAAGCGCAGCCTCCGATCATAGCAGGAATAACCAGCCATTTTGCCTTCTTACGTACTAAAGAATACAAAGAAAATATTCCTCCCTCTCCTTTGTTGTCTGCGCGAAGTGTGATGACCACATATTTAATGGTTGTTTGAAGGGTGAGGGTCCATATGATACAAGATAAAGCACCCAGTACCACCATTGGTGTAATGGCCTGCCCGGCATCATCCACCGTATTAAAGATAGCGCGAAGCGTATATAGAGGTGACGTACCAATGTCACCATAGACTATCCCTAAACTGATGAGTAATCCAGCGAAGGATAGATTATTTAAGTTATTTTTGTTCGACACGTGTATATAAATCAGATTCGGAATTAACAGATATAAAACGCTATATTCACGCTTATAATTTAATGACTGAAAATCAACAAGTTACAAACAGCTAAATTTGAGATACGTTAAAATCTGTTAAATATTGTTAAATGTTTATTTTCTAAACAAAATATTTGATTTTTTTGTTTTATAATTTATATTTTTGCTGCTACTAGATATGAATAAACTGTCCAAAATAACGCTCTGTGTATACGTCTCTTGCATCACCTGCATTGGTATAATGTGCAGCATGGATGCTATGGCTCAGAAATCAGACAGTATCTATTACAACAGTAAGGTAAAAAAGGTCAATAAAACCCCTCAAATCAAAGCAAACATACAGTCCTACAGACCCGTTTTTGATTTTATTCCTTACAACAGTCTGCTAATGAGCAGCAAAACCGCAGCTTCCAAATCTGATAAAATACTTACTGTTCTTAAAGTTTATCCAAATCCTGTGGATGACCAGATCAATGTAAGTTTAAAACTGGAACGTGAAACCAACCTTTCTATTAAAGTTATGGACCTTTTGGGCAATGAGGTCATTACCCTCATGAATGAACGCTCCCCTTCTGGAGAAATTACCAAAAGCTTTACTATTCCTAACCGCTTAAACAGTGGGATTTATTTCCTTAGGATTGTTGCGGGCGCAGAAACCAGCGTAAAACGAATCTCCGTTTTATAGTTTTCAGCTATTCTTTACTATTTTTACTTCCTTTAACAACACTATTTCCGTATGAAACCATCATGAGTTTACCCTCAAAAGGGAAAGAATGAAACTCCTGATAGCTTCATTACAGATGAAAAACAAATTTATATCCCAATGAAAGTTATTGCTATTGGCCGCAATTATGCCGCTCACGCTAAAGAATTGAACAATCCCATCCCCTCTGTTCCGGTTATTTTCATGAAACCAGATACGGCTGTTTTGAAAGATAACAAACCTTTTTACCTTCCGGAATTTTCTTCAGACATCCATTACGAATTGGAAATTGTCTTAAAGATCTGCAAAGAAGGCAAACATATTCAAGAAAAGTTCGCCGCCAATTATTTTGAAGAAGTGGGTTTAGGTATAGACTTTACCGCACGCGATATCCAAAGCCAGCACAAAGAAAAGGGCTTACCCT
>NZ_DATMRL010000550.1:0-9131 GCF_035566355.1 Pedobacter sp. | reverse complement strand
GCAA
The DNA here is from genome assembly GCF_035566355.1 of Pedobacter sp. GTDB lineage: Bacteria > Bacteroidota > Bacteroidia > Sphingobacteriales > Sphingobacteriaceae > Pedobacter. The sequence goes on along the minus strand of NZ_DATMRL010000550.1, from coordinate 9,127 downwards.
AGCTCTCCGATGATCTGGTGTATCTGGGGAATACCATTCCAAAATGGAAGACCAGTATGAGCCATGATTTTAAGTACAAGCAATTCCGTTTAAATGTTTTGTTTGATGCCCAATATGGAGCGGTAGGCTACTCTTTAACCAATTATAAGCTGGCAGAGCAAGGAAAAACAACCAATACATTGCCGGGAAGGTACAATGGGATCATCGGAAACGGAGTCGTTCAAAATGCGGATGGAACCTTTAGGAAGAACGATGTCATTGCATCAGATGTAGATGGATATTACCGTTCGCATTATGGAATTGACAACGCAGAGGGGAATACTTTTTCAACCAACTTTATTAAGTTCAGGGAAGCCAGACTGGATTATACACTTAATCCAAAATTCTCTAAAAGATTGGGGATGCAGCGCGCTACCGTTGGTGTGTATGGACGTAACCTGTACATATGGTCTAACTGGCCAATCTTTGATCCTGAATTTGGTACCCTGAGCGGAAGTGATATTACCCAGGGCTTTGAAATTGCACAATTTCCTTCAACAAGAACTTTTGGATTTAACCTGGTCATTGGTCTTTAATGTAAATAGAATGAGAAAAAATACGTATAAAATTATAGCCATTACCGCTCTTCTGGCATTTGTATTGCCTTCTTGTAAGAAAGGCTTTAACGACATCAATACAAGCCCGAACGATACACCGAATGCTTTACCCCAGCAACTGCTGGCTCCGGCGCTGGTAAATACAGTAAGTTATAATATGTTTCGCAACCGGAACTTCACGAACGAGCTGATGCAGGTTACCGTCGATGCAAGTGATGCGGAAGGCAAGGTATTCAGATACGATATTAAACGTACCTGGGGAGATTATCTTTGGAATGGCTGGTATACTCAGCTCACTAATTTTAAGGATATCTATACCATAGCAGGACAGCCGCTGACCTCCAGTAAAACGTATATGGGGATTTCACTCATCTGTCAGTCCTGGATTTATAGTATGCTTACCGATACCTATGGAGATGTGCCTTATTCCGAGTCAAATAAAGGCAAAGATGACAATAACTTTACCCCGGTATTTGATAAGCAGAAAGATATTTATCTGGATCTTTTCAAAAAACTGGAAGAAGCCAATGCTTTATTGAACGGGGCTGGAAACGTTCTTGGTGGAAGTGACCCCGTATATGCTGGTAATGCATTGAAATGGAGGAAGTTTGGTAATACACTATACTTGCGTTTACTGCTGAGGCTTTCTGGGAAATCGGAGGTCGCTGCTTCCTGCATTGATAAGATCAAGGAAATTGTAGATACCAAAGCATCATCTTATCCTATTATGGCCGGTAATGAGGATTCGGCCATATTGAGGTGGACAGGTGTTGCGCCTTATACCTCGCCATTTATTGGTGGGGTCAGAGAACAGGATTTCAGGACGCCAGGAATGGCCAGTTTCTTTATTGACCATCTGGTGGTTTGGAACGATCCCCGGATCAATATCCCTACCTATGGTACCAATGGTGTAAACAGGTTTGCTATTGTGCCTTATCAGGGAGCGTATTTAGGAGTGCCGAGTGGTTATGCTCCCGGAGAGAACCCGGTGAAGAAATCTTACTTTTATTCTACAGGGCAAACCGTAAACAGTCTGCCTGCGGCTACATTGCAAAGCGATCCCTTAACAGGAATGATCATGAACTATGCTGAACTTCAGTTTATTCTTGCCGAAGCTGCGGCTAAAGGCTGGATCAATGGTTCTGCTGCGGCTTATTATACGAATGGGGCTAAAAGCAGTATTACACTTTGGCTGCCCACATGGGCTGAAGACATCAATACCTTTCTTGCTGCTGCGGATATTGAATGGGAGGAGACAGCCTCTCTGGATCAAAAAATGGAACTCATCCATCTTCAAAAGTATTATGCCTTGTTTTTGACCGATCTGCAGCAATGGTTTGAATACCGTCGAACAGGACATCCGGTTTTACCCAAAGGAACTGGCTTAAGAAATGATGGTGTAATGCCGGCCAGACTGACCTATCCGGTGTATGTGCAATCGGCCAATCCAACCAATTATAAAGCAGCAGTAGTAGCTATGGGTGGAGATGAAATATTTACTCAGGTATGGTGGCAAAAACCATAAAACTCAAATACATGAAAAAGATACTTTTATATACTTTTCTTCTTTTCTCTGCAGCTTTTATAGGAAGCTGTAAAAAGGGCAATTATCCTGGTGGAATGGTCAGCCCATATATCGGTCTTTATGATTTAAGAAATCTGTACCGCGGAGCAGACGTAACGTTGAATACTGAAAATATGCTGGGCTCCAATAAGATCACCGGAATTGTAATTTCAGATCACTCCGGAGGTAATATGCCCGCAGGTCTGCTGGTACTCCAGGACAAAAGACGTTTGTCTGAACTTAGGGGGATTTCTATTCCCATTGGCAACGATGCAGCGAAATATATGCCTGGAGATTCCATTATCGTTAATGTGGAAGGTGGTATACTGAAAAGGGTAGGCGGCACTTTGCAAATTACAAATGTTCCCTCTTCGGCGGTAACCAGAGTTTCATCAGGTAAAATCATCCCGGCAAACCGGGTACCTGGTAACCTGATCCTGGCCAATCCGGATAAGTATGAAAGTACGCTGGTTGCCATTGTAAAAGGTGGGTTTGATCCTTTGCCAGCGCCTACGGACGTTTTATCGGGAGATAAAATCCTCAATGATGGTTTTGGAAATTTGGATCTGCATACCGAAGCTACAGCAAATTTTGCGAGTAAACAGCTCCCGGTCATGGCCAATTATTATGGAATTATTTTTAACAAGCCAGGCCCTGATGGTCAGCTTATTCCCCAGCAGCGGCCACGTACGGGTAATGATGTGGTGGTGTTGAGTTCCGAGATAGAAATTGCCCCAATCATCATCACTGGTTTTATCAGTGATGTGAAGGGAGGGGACGGAAATTATGAGTATATCCAGTTAATGGCTACCAAGGATATTAATTTCGCTGTCACGCCTTATTCTGTTGTGGTGACGAATAATGCCAATGCATCCACACCAACCGGCTATCCGGCAAATGGCTGGGCAACCGGTGGGATGCGTACTTTTAAATTTAACCTCAGCTCGGGGACAGCAGCTAAAGGGACTTTCTTTTATGTTGGCGGGGCAGGAAAAACCATCAATGGCTCTGGATCTACCAGTATAAGTACGTCAAACTGGATCAGGGCTTTTAATTACACGACAACAGACGGAGATGGTTTTGGTACAAAGACCAGTGGTTTGTTTGCCAACAGTGGAAATGCTTCAGGACTGGCAATTTTTTCAGGAACAAATATTACTGCTGCATCTAAACCAGTTGATGTATTATTTGTGGCCAGTGGAGGAAGTTTGTATACCGCTGGGCCTCCTGCTATGGGATACCGTATTACGAATACTGATTTTTATGATGTGACCAATCCGATTACATTACAAAATCAGCCATTTTATGCCAACGGTTCTAATACCTTGTGTTTGGCTTATACAACAGCGGATATAGGTTATTTCTATGTGCTGGGTGGAGTTTATAATGCTTCGTTAGGAAGATGGATCAAAGCCCGGACGCAAACAAATGTTCTGCTTAGCAAAACATCTGTACTTTCAGAGATAGAAGGGGAAGGTTCAACGACACTTAAATAAAATTTTGAAATGAAGAGAAGATCTTTTATACAGCGGATGAGCCTTTTGAGCGGGGCTGCATTCATTAGTTTAAACAGTAGTGCTTTTAACGGACTCAAAAGGGATACGGTTATTAAAGGAACTGTGCTGTCTGGTAAAAAGGGAGTGGAAGGTGTGGTGGTTTCAGATGGTTATTCTGTAGTTAAAACAGATTTCAAAGGCAGTTATTCTATTGAACCTCATGAAAAGGCAACCAGCATATTTTTAAGTACACCAGCCGGCTATGAATTCCGTACAAATGATAGTGTGGTGAAGCATTATGAAAAGTTGGGCGTGAGAAATAATTATGATTTTCATTTACAGCCGCTGGGCAGAGATGATAGCAAGCATAAATTTATCATCTGGGCAGATCCTCAGGTGAAGAATAAAAAGGATGTGCAGCAAATGATGGAGACTTCTGTTCCAGACGTGCAGCGTTTGTTGCGTAGTATGGATAGAAAGACGCTGATCCATGGGATTTGTGTTGGAGATATCGTGTGGGACAATCATGCTTTATTTGAAGACTATAATCTGGCAGTATCAAAAATGGGAATTCCTTTTTTTCAGGCGCTGGGCAATCACGACATGGATTACAGAAAGGGAGGAGATGAGACCTCTGATGTTACTTTCAAAGAGATTTACGGACCAACTTATTATTCCTTTAACCGTGGAAAAGCCCATTACATTGTTTTAGATGATGTACGTTATTTAGGGGTAGAAAGAGAGTATGATGGCTATATTACCGAGGCGCAACTGGACTGGATGGCTAAAGACCTCCAATATGTAGACAAAGAGCAATTGCTGATCATTAATCTTCATATTCCTGTACACAATTCAGTGAAAAATAATGAAGCGTTTTATGAGTTGCTTAAAGGATACAAGCATGTTCATATTATGTCCGGCCATACCCACTTTAATAAGAATGTGGTTAAGAATGGGATCTATGAGCATAACCACGGTACGGTGTGCGGTGCCTGGTGGACAGGGCCAATTTGTGAAGATGGAACTCCAAGAGGTTATGGGGTTTATGATGTAGATGGAACAGATCTGAAATGGTATTATAAATCGACAGGATTAGAAAGAGAAAAACAGATCAGTATATCCGTAGATCAGCTGACTAACCAGATCAGATTGATTGCCAATGTGTGGAACTGGGACCCGGAATGGAAAGTGGAGTATTTTCTGGATGACCGTCCTATGGGATTGCTTGAAAACCAGATTGGTTATGATCCCCTCGCTGTTACTTTATACAAAGGGGATCAGCTCCCTGTTGGCCGTACTTTTCCGGAGCCAAGAAAAACTGATCATATCTTTGTTGCCCATTTTGCTCCCGGTGTAAAGAAGGTGAAAGTGGTCGCTACAGATCGTTTTGGAGATCGGTTTAGTGAAGAAACAAAAGTTTAATGATGGAATGAAAAAAGCCGGACCACAAGATGATCCGGCTTTTTTCATTCCATCAATTTGACTTAGAATCGTGTATAAACAGCCAGTTGAACAACATTGTTGACGGTTGAATTGCTGATCCCTTTGATGGTTTGATTTAAATATCCAGCTTCCAGGTCAAATTTTCTGCTGAAACGGTAACCAGCTGCGGCATAGGCTCTGTTTTGATCAAATACATGTTTGTTGAGTTCATCTTTATTCTGCAGGTTTAAGAAAAATTCATTCTGCAAAGCGACAAATATCCCCTTTTCAAAATCTTTAATACCTTTTTCTAAAGGAAGAATCATACGGAAAAAGTAACGGAAGCGTTGGGAGAAAAGGTCGTCTTTTTGATGCCGGTCGATAAACCGTTGTTCCAATCTTAGTCTGTGACTTACCAGTATTGTACTGATTTTGTGTTTATAAATGTACTGCTCCCAAATCCGGTGTTCAGTGAGTTTGTATTCGTTTAATCCTTGTTTTAAATTGTGGCTTTCGTTGAGCAGGTAACCTAATGTAACATCTTGCTTTTTACTGATGAAATAGGTTATTCCGGGTCTGAACATGAAATTTCTTACATTTTCCCAATTGTCTGAAGATCTAACCTGTACGTCCAGGTGTGTACCCCATTTCTCGCTCAATTTGGTGTTGTTCAAAAGGAACAGCCAACCGCTGTTTTGTGTAATTGTTTGAGCAAATCCTGCCATACTGATACAGCAGAATAACATTAAAAGTAATATACGTGCCATCTGTTTTCTATTTGTGTGTCTTGCTAAAATAAGGAAATATAGTAAATTGCAAAGACACAAACACATTGAAACCATCTAAGCCCTTAAACTTTGAAACGACTACTCGCCCTATTTTTACTGATCACCGTACATCAACAACTACAAGCACAGATTGATACCAACCTGAGAGAAATTAAAATCACTGCTGTTAAATCTACCGTTAAAAATAATTCAGATAAACTTGTTTACAATGTAGCTGCGAGTATTACAGCTAATGGGAGTGACGCATTGAATGCCCTTAGTAAAGTACCTGGAATCAAAATCGGTGATGGGCAGATTGGCCTTTCAGGAAAGGGGAGCGTACGGGTGATGATCAATGATCAGTTGGTCCAGCTCTCAGGCATAGAGTTAACCAGATATTTGAAGTCTATTTCTGCCGGTCAAATCTCCAGGATAGAACTGATTAAGAATCCGGGTGCAAATTATGATGCTGAAGGCAATGCGGGGTTGATTAATATCGTGACCAAACAAACTACAAAAAAAGGATATTTTGCAAATATACAGGTGAATGGAAAACAGTGGCTTCACAACCCGGCAAAAGTTTACGGTACCAGGGATTATCAAGCCATTAATGCCGGAGCTGATCTGAGTTATAATTCCAGTAAATTATCTGCTCATGCGAGTTTGAATGTTGACCGGGATCATCATTTAGAGGGATTTCAAACTGATCTTTATTATCCCCAGCAAATTTGGATGCAGTCTGATACAGGCGACTACAAATACCGGAACCTGAATTATGAGGCCGGTCTGGATTATAAACTGAGTTCCAGGACCAGCATAGGTGTAAACTACATGGGTGGTAGAAATGTTTATGAAGGTTCAGATCATGTGAGCAACACCTTTCGAAATCCTGGTACTGGTAGGTTGGACTCTACACTCCGAACCTATGCAACTTATTATCCAATCGCTCGTACCAATGCAGTAAATGTGCATAGTGTGATCAATTTTGATACCACGGGCAGGAAACTTCTGCTGAATGGAGATTATTTTAATTACTACCGTACTGACATTTCTCATCTGGAGAGCAATAGCTTCAGACCGGATGGAAGCCTTAATCCGGCGGGAAATAGCCGCTATTTTGATACCAATAAACAAAGGATCAATATCTATACCTTTAAAGCAGACGCGAGTATACCCACACATTTTGCCCAGTTTGCTGTTGGTGGAAAGATCAGTTTTATAAATAATTATAGCAATGCTTTTTACTATAATAAACAAACCGATGGTCAACTGGTGTATAATCCAGGTTTGAGCAATGAATTTGATTATAGAGAGAATACACAATCATTGTATGCCAGTATGAATATTGACCACCAGCAATGGAAATATAAAGTTGGATTGCGTACGGAATTTACACAAACAGAAGGCTATTCCTACATTTTAAATCAAAACACCACAAATAATTATGTGAAATTATTCCCATCTCTGTCGGTATCTTATCAGGCCGACACAGATCATAATTTTTCCTTTAATTTTGGACGCAGGATCAACAGACCTACTTTCTGGAATCTGAACCCTTATAAATCCTTATATACAGCTTATAGCTATGGTCAGGGTAATCCTTATCTGCAACCGGAATACAATAGCAATTTCGAAATCTCACATGTCTATAAAAATTTACTGACTTCTTCTGTTTTTTTTAATCTGACTGATAACGGTTTTAGTAATATTACCCTGGCTAATGAAAGTACGAATATAGTATATACGACACCTTTAAATTTCATTAAGACCTATCGTTATGGGATTTCAGAAAATTTGTCTCTACCGTTAGCTGCCTGGCTGGACAATAATAACCAGTTGACTTTTTCCTATACCAATGCGCAATCTAAAATGGCTAATATTAACAGTGTAAAAGGCTTTGGCTTATACCTGGCGACCAATAATAATATTTATTTCAATGAAGAGAAGACCTTGGCTGCTGCAGTTAACTTCTGGTACCAATTTCCAGAAGTGGATCACATCAGTAGAACTGACCGCTATTATAAATTAGACCTTGGTGTAAAGGCAACGGTTTTTCAGAAGAAAGTAGATCTCTCTCTTACGGTAAATGATGTATTTTTAAGTAGTGTACCTTCCATAACAACGACCGTTAATAACATTCAGCAGAAGTTTACCAATTTCCAATTGTATAGATATGTATTGCTGGGGCTTAGTTATCATTTTGGAAACAACGCAATGAAATCCGGAGACAGGAATTCGGGTAATGAAGAGGAACGCGGCAGGTTACATTAGCGTCAGACTAAGCTTATGTTCCTTTTTTAACAATAAATCAACTTATACACATAGTTATCCACTTATGCTGTCAGTTGTTAACATCGCGACGTAGATAAGATTTATTGTGGGTTTTATTGGAATACTCATTGTACCATTTTTGTTCTAAAATGGGTGCATTGAAATTAGAGCTAGAATGTTAGGTCATTTTGTGAACATTATTTTAAAACGGTGGACTGTTGATAACTCTGTTAATAACTCCAGTTTTCTTTTTAGGAATAAAGTTCATCTTCTTAAAAGGAGGATTTATTGTTGGGGCCTGGCTATGAAGTTTTCAACCAATATTTCGTTATTAACATTAAAACTGTGGATAACTGCTGGTTGAACTACAAGCCAGGTCCTGTTTATTGTATAATCAGGTGTGTGTTTATAAAGTTGTGGATTCTAGAGTATAACAATACTATGTTTTTTATATGTTGTGCTTTATTTTCCTTGATTATCAGTTTATTATTTGTTGCTTGTGTGTTTGATTAAATGTGGATAAGGTGTTAGTAATAGGATTAGTTATGAATTTTCTTTAGCTTATTTGTAATTTTATTGACAATGAATGTAGATGAAATCCAATATATCCATCCTGATCATATGGAAAGAATTAATAAGGCTGTTAACTTTATCAACAATCATCTTGATGAGCCACTCTCCCTGGAACAGATAGCAGAAACCGCGAGTTATTCCCCATTTCACTTCCATAGGTTATTTAAACAAGTTATTCATGAAACCCTGAATACTTATATTATTCGTAAAAGAATAGAGAAAGCTGCCTCTGTTTTAATGAGAAGAAAGGAAGTGCCCATAAAGGATCTGTATTTAAAATATGGTTTTAACAGTAACTCCTCCTTTACCCGGGCATTTAAAAAATATTACGGTCTGAGTCCAACTGCATTTAGAAACAAGGCTCCTGATCAATTTAGCAAGATTCGTAAAACAGAAAGCAAGAATGGGCAAATAACAGTTGAATTTGAAAAAGATATT
>NZ_DATMRL010000549.1:0-3858 GCF_035566355.1 Pedobacter sp. | reverse complement strand
CGGATAACAAAACATCTGTACATTTTAATCTCAATAATACCTCCACAAACCAAAAATTCAAGATAGAGTTTTCAGGAAGTTATCTACTTGATAATAATAAATTGCCCAGTATAGATTTAACAAAAAATGCAATGCAATTGGCCCCTATAGCTCCAGCTTTATTTAAAGCGGACGGTAGCATCAACTGGGCGCCGGATGCATCCGGATATACAACCTTTGCTGGTAATCCTATTGGTTTTATGTTCAATAGTTTTCTAAATAAAACATCGAATTTGATGAGCAATATAATTTTGAGTTATCAAATATTACCCGAGCTGGAGATTAGGAGTGTTTTTGGTTATAATAACTTAAAATCAAATATCATTAATAAAGCTCTCCTTCAATCTATACCACCGGAACTTTTACCTGGTAGCCAAAGGATAACTGAGTTTGTAAATAGCGATATGAATTCCTGGTCTATAGAACCTCTATTAACTTACAGTCATAATATTAGTAAGGGTAAGCTAGAAATACTTTTGGGTACTACAATTTCTAAGAAATCAAGTTTAGGATCGGGTATTTCAGCATATGGTTTTAGCAATGATTTGGTCATGGATGATATCCTTTCCGCAACTGGTTTAGTTACATTGTCTTCAATTAGTTCAACTTATAAATATAATGCCGTGTTTGGCCGGATCAATTATAACTGGCAAGACAGATATATTTTGAACGTCACTGGCAGGAGAGACGGAAGTTCACGATTTGGACCTAAAAGCCAATTCCATAATTTTGCAGCCTTAGGAGGAGCCTGGGTTTTTTCCAATGAAAACGTTATTAAAGAACATATAACCCTGCTAAGTTTTGGGAAGCTAAGGGCTAGTTATGGTACAACAGGTAATGATCAGATTGGGGATTATCGCTTTTTGAGCCTATATGATCCACTTGTGCAAGGTATTCCTTATCAAGGAGTTGTGGTTTATCAACCTAATAGGTTGGCAAATCCGTATCTGGAATGGGAAGAGACCAGAAAATTGCAACTGGGACTGGATTTAGGTTTTCTGAAAGATAGAATACTCTTGAATGCGAACTATTACAGAAACCGATCCTCAAATCAGCTATATAGCTACGTTCTTCCAAAAACTACTGGCTTTGGATTTATTGACAAGAATTTAACAGATAAAATAGAAAATTCCGGATGGGAGCTTGCGATCACAAGTATGAATTTTCAGCATAAAGATTTTAAATGGACAAGTAGTATTAATTTCACAATACCTAAAACTTTGTTAACTGCCACGACTGATACCCGCTTTCCTTCTAAACCTATTGTCGGGGATCCATTAAGTGCTGTGCGGATATATCATTTTTTAGGTGTAGATCCTGCAACGGGGTTATATCAGTTTGCAGATCATAATGGAAATCCAACATCTAAACCTGACCCTAATTTAGATGCGACGGTTCTTATTGATCAGGCTCCTAAATTTTACGGAGGTGTTCAAAATTCATTTTCCTATAAGGGGTTTCAGTTGGATTTTTTATTTTCTTTTGTGAAACAGATAGCCAGAAATCAGGCGTTTGGATTTAACCCCCCAGGTAGTGGTTATGGCTTAGGAAATCAATTGGCATCACTAACGGACCGTTGGCAAAAACCTGGAGATATTGCTCCAATACAGAGATTTTCAATAAACAGTTATGAGGTATCCCAAGCCCGTATGTGGGTTGAAGGCAGTGATGCTACTTGGGCTGATGCGTCATATATCCGCCTAAAAAATGTTTCCCTTTCCTGGCAATTACCTGAGGTTTGGAGTAAACGTGCAAATTTACAGAACTGCAGTTTGTTCGCTCAGGGACAGAATTTATGGACTTTAACTCGCTATAAAGGACTTGATCCTGAAACAAAGAGTTCAACAACCCTCCCTCCTTTAAGAGTAATTACTGTTGGTTTAAAAGTAGGTATATAAATGTTTTTCAATTAAAAAAATAGCGAAATGAATTTTAAAGTATTTTCCGTTTTGACTTTAGTACTTTCAGCTTGTATACTGTCCAGCTGTAGGAAACTCGTTGAGGTAGACGGTCCAGCAACCAGTGTCAGCTCTAAGAATGTTTATAGCAATGACGCGACAGCGATAGGTGCAATCACTTCTTTATATGTAAATCTAAGTAACGGCAACCCGATAATTCCACAAGAAATCAATGGTATATCTGGTGTTGCGGGTTTATCGGCAGATGAGCTGGATTATTATTCAGGTGCAGGAAATCAGGCGCTGGCTGTATATTATCAAAATTCACTTAGCTCATTAAATGTCAGTAGTGATTTCTGGGGTACCACTTATCAGAGGCTATTTTTGGTGAATTCCGCTTTGGAAGGACTTGAATCTTCTTCTGGTTTAACCCCATTAGTTAAGCAGCACTTAATGGGGGAGGCATATTTTATGCGTGCTTTCTATTATTTCTATTTGGTGAATTTATACGGTGATGTACCCTTGGTATTAAGTACAGACTATACAGTCAATGCGGTGATTAAAAGGACTTTAAAAGCTGTGGTATATGATCAAATTGTGGCTGATCTCAAGGAAGCACAAAAGCTCTTAGGTAATGGGTATTTAAAAGGAGACGGGATAACAGAATATTCCTCAGGATCGGAGGAGCGAGTAAGGCCGAACAAATGGGCTGCAATAGCGCTTTTGGCAAGAACTTATCTATTTATGAAGAGATGGGCAGATGCCGAGGCTACAGCGACACTAGTTTTGTCAAATCATACATTTTTTCAATTGGAAGCCTTGGGAAACGTATTTTTAAAGAACAACCGTGAAGCGATATGGCAATTACAACCAACAGCAGTAGGGTATAATACCTCAGAAGCAAAGGTGTTTGTAATACCGGATGGGGGACCCAGTGGTGATAACCCAGTTTATTTGAGCAATGAACTGCTCAAAGATTTTGAAACAGGTGATCAGCGGGGGGACAGATGGGTGGGTAGTGTAAATGCCAATAGTACCGTCTATTATTATCCATATAAATACAAGGTGAAGCCATCAGGTATAAATGCGGTTGTTACAGAATATAGCACAGTAATCCGTTTAGCTGAATTGTATTTGATCCGAGCAGAGTCCAGGGCCCAGTTAGGTAATCTAAGCGATGCTATTTCCGATGTGGATGGGATCAGGCACAGGGCAGGCTTACCTTTGATTAAGAATACCAATCCAAATGTCAATCAAGAAGGTTTGGTTGCGCTTATTTTAAAGGAAAAACGGATAGAATTTTTTGCGGAATGGGGACATCGATGGTTAGATCTAAAACGTACAGGAAAAGTAGACGAAGTCATGGGCAAAGTTACGCCCAAGAAAAATAATGGAGCAGCATGGAAAAGTTACCAGCAGTACTATCCGATTTCCTCTTTCGAGCTACAGAGTAATCGAAATTTAACGCAAACGGTGGGATATTAATATTCATAATAATGAGATTTTTTTTAACAATGATGATGATTTTCTGCGTGTATAGTTTGTTTGCACAGAAACCAGTAATAGATTCTAACGCCTATAAAGCTTGGCCATCCCTAGAAGGACCAACAATTAGCAAAAATGGGGAGTATGTATTCTATACTATTGAAAATGTTCCTGTAGGAAGTAAGACTTTGGTTGTGCAATCCACAGATGGTAAATGGAAAACAGAATTTAAGGGGGGGACGAAAGATGGTAATATCGGTGCTTTAAGTGATAAATACCTCGTCTTTATCAATAAGAATGACAGCCTGGGAATGCTTACTCTTGGTACGAATCAAATTAAATATATTCCAAACATATCTCGGTGTAACCTTCTTGCAATTAAAGGGGCGGAGTATTTGAGGTATTCCTCCGGCCGTAATCCAAAGGACTTTGTTTT
>NZ_DATMRL010000548.1:0-3095 GCF_035566355.1 Pedobacter sp. | reverse complement strand
ACTTTGAATCTAGCTTCAATAAATGATTATCTAAAAAGGATGGTGCAGTATTTGTCATTTATTTTTCTTATCTGAATTATTTAAGGTTTGATAGTATATTGAACATTAACATTACTCACTCAATGCGGTTATTTCAGCATCAAGCTTTGCATTTGCATCCCAATACTTTAAGGCGGGTTGGTATCTTTGGAACCAAATAACCTTGCCTGTTAGAATATCGTTTATGGAAAGTATCTCGCTCTCAGCAATTGTATCGTGAGCTGGATAAATATCCTCCTCTGCCGAAAGACAAGAATCTCGGGAGGGACTGTAAAAAATCTGATAGAGAGAAGGGATTTCCAACGAGCTCATTATTTTATTTAGGTTATCTTGGACTTGTTGCTTATAGGTGGCACATTGCATTTTTTTCTGAAAATTTTCATTCTGTGTCGTTACTGGGGCTGGAGATTGTTGCGTAGAGTTTGGCGGTGTTTGAACAGGAGTTTGAGATACAGGCAGAGTAGTTGCTGTTGGGTTTGTGTTACCAGAAGACGATGGCTGAGTATTACAACCTGCTGCCAAGAATATCAAAGGAATAATAATTAGTAATTTTTTCATAATATTGATCTAGTTTGTGGACTTATTGTATACAATCAGTTTTCGTAAACGATGTGAAATAGTTTTGAGCTGTGCCTTCGACTACATAAGAGTATTCCATATTTATATCTTCATTTAAGAGGCTCTTAGTATCGCTATTACCGCAAACCTTTGGTTTCAGAAAACTCCTGACATAATCGTTTGAAAAATTACTTGTATCAGCACCTGAAAGAGTGTAATGATATCGAATTGCACCTGGCTCGGCCGTAACGTCAGTCAATGTAGTTACTTGATCAAGCTTGTTTGGTAAAGTCATACTTGTTTTTATCTGCTGAACTGCAGATTGAATCAATTCAGCTTTGGACTGCGTATTTGATTGAGTAGAAATCGTTGTTTGCTTATTCATATCAAAACCTAAGGCCACAAAAAATAAAATAAAAGCGGCTATAGCCAAAATACTCCATCCCATCGTGCCTAAACGGTAAACAGGGCTACTTAATGTTGCCATAAAGTCTTCTGATTTCATTGCTTTCCCGATTTTCGTAAGAGAAGATACTAAGTAAGCTAGGACTAAGAAGAATAAAAGGCCAACAGTTCCGCCAGTTGAAACCACCCACACCAAAAGTGCGATGGATAATCCAATTAGAATTTGTAAATATAGTTTAATGTTTTTATCTTTGTGTTCTTTAATCCTTTTGCCCAAGATGATAAAAATACTTGAGACTACGACCATTACAAAAGTTCCTGAAAGCCCAGAATGGGGTAGCCCTGATTGTGAAAAATTCTTGTCGGAAATACTCCAAAGATATATTCCAACATTAAGAATAATATTTAACCAACCAATAGCATAGACGGAATTACCCGTATTCTTCAAATTATTTTGGATTTTTGTTATGTCTATCTTTTCAGGAGTTAAGGTTTGGACTGTCGGAGTTGCTGATTTCGGTAAAGATGAAATGGACTGGCCGCATTTCGGGCAAAATTTTGATCCTTCAATTATTTGGCTACCGCAATTTGAGCAAAACATATATTTATTGTAATATAATTATTTTTCTGGTGGAGATATAAAACTCCCCGCCAGAAGCTTGTCCCTTTCGGGTCAAACGCATGGGTTTCCCCATACGACCATCGCTGGAACTCTGACGAGGAGTTCTATTCAGCGATGGATTTATGCCATGCCCACATTTCTATGAGTTTAGGCAAATATTCAATTACGTATACTATACCACCAAAACCTAAGCAAATAAAGCTCCCAAATAAGGCTCTAAAGTGCTAAAATTAAGGTAATTACCATTACTTAACTATTACAATGAATTACCTGCCTGAATGGAAGATATATCTAATCAAGAAATTATTACTCTCAACTGATGAAGAGCTAGATCAATTTTCTCGCGGATCATCAATTCCAAGCCTTATGCATTACACTGGCTTGTTGGAGAAAGATGGCATTGACGAAGAAAAGTTTTTCAAATACCTATTAGATTTAGCTTCAGAAAAACCACCTTTATTAGAATTAGATAGCCTACGTATTTCGAGAACGTATGAAGAGGTTTATAAAAAAGCAATTGCAAAAATAAACGCACTTAAGCATCGAAAACAAATAGCAAGCTTGGGTTCAGGTGTAGCGAATAAAGAAGATTACATTAAGGTTGATGAATATTGTGAATTAGGGAAAAATCTTTATACAAAAATGGTGAATGGAGAACATATCACCATTAGTGAGTTTAAAAATTTGTTGAATTTAAGTTTCGCAAATTCCGCATTTACTTTCGGGTTACAATACTATACTTTATTTGAAATAAAACTCAATAGAAAAGGGCTAAAGAATAAGCTGGATAATTACATTGATAGTTTCCTGAAAAGTGATCTCATTCCTGCTCAAGGTGAGAATTATTATAGCGTTGATAATCAACGGAAACATATCTTACAAACACTTAAGAATCTATCTGATTCATACGGTTATAAAAACATTGCCTTAAACTTAGGACAGATAGCAAACGGTTATGATGACTATGGCAATCTTATTTATACAAACGCTCCTTCGTATAAATTTTATGAATCAATTTTATCCCTAGAGAGAACGGGTGATATTGTAATCAAGGATATACGAGATAAAGAAGTAGTCCTTTCGGTAATTTCTGAACACTTAATACAAGAGCTTGAAAAACCTTTCGGCGAAGCCATAAATTCCGATAAGAATGAAGAGCATAATTTATCAGTAGCAGATAAAAAGAAACTTTCTATCTTAGAAAAATTGAAAGAAGAATGGGATTTAACGCCTAAATCCGATGATGAAGGAGTTATATTTCAAACTGGCATGAGAGCACATTTGCGATTTGCTGGAGAAACAAAGATTTCTCATCAAAAATACCTTTCTTGGACGAGCGAAGCTGGTATTAGTGATTGGTATGAATTTGAAAATATACTAAACATTTTGAAGGAAGAAGGTTTGATTTTAAAATTCGAATCTGTGGACGAATCAAGATGAGCAATATAATTAAAATCCAATTTCCTCAAGA
>NZ_DATMRL010000547.1:0-5772 GCF_035566355.1 Pedobacter sp. | reverse complement strand
GATTGTTCCTGGTAAAATCGGTGTAGAAAGAGTGGTTGGGGAGTCTACCGTATTTACCCTTCCAACAGGAACAACAGCCTGGTATCACGACATCAATGCACATTACGAGGGGGTATATGAAAAACGGAATATGGATACAGTGAAAAGGGGTGGTTGGGCAGCACCTCCAGCTACTTTCCAGCTCCAGAAAAATTCTTGTTATCTTTCCATTACAGAAGCAGATCTGAAGAATTATGGTGGAATGGCGCTTCAAACCGACGGACAAAACGGCTTGGTCTTGAGACTTCCTTCTGAGCAACCCGTTTCTTATCCATATAAACTGCGCTATAGTCCTGCAGATACATTGAAGCTTTCCAAACCTGCACATATAAAAGGAACAATTACAACTCCGTGGCGGGTGGTCATGATCGCAGAGAATCTGAATAGTCTGGTCAACAATGACATGGTTCATAACCTCTGCCCACCGCCAGATCCAAAAATATTTCCCCAGGGTATAAAAACTTCCTGGATAAAACCCGGGCCAGCCGTTTGGAAATACCTGGACGGAGGAGGGCAAAGCACCTTGGAGGAGATGAAGGAATATTCCAGACTGGCTGCTGATTTAGGCTTTAAACACAATATTCTGGAAGGATTCTGGCATAGATGGACCGATGCCGAGCTTCGCGAACTGGTGCAGTATTCCGCAGCTAAAGGCGTTGACATCTGGCTCTGGGAACATTCAAAGAATTTATGGGATGCGGGCAAAAGGCATGCTTTGTTTGAGCATTGCCATGACCTGGGGATCAGAGGGCTGAAGATCGACTTTTTTGATCATGAAGCGAAAGACGTTATTGATTTATACCAGGCTATTCTCCGGGAAACGGCAGCTCTGCAAATTATGGTTGATTTTCACGGAGCGAATAAACCGACGGGACAGGAACGGACCTGGCCAAATGAATTGACACGAGAGGCTGTGAAAGGTATGGAAGCCAGTAAACTGGCCGACCGGGCGACACACGAAGTAACCCTTCCTTTTACCAGATTTATTTCCGGTCCGGCAGAATATACACCGGTGCATTTTGGCGAACGACGTAAAAATACAACCTGGGCACACCAGGTCGCAAGTGCCGCTATTTTAAGTGCTCCATTGCTCACCTATGCAGCCAGTCCTGAGCATCTGTTGCAAAATCCCGCAGTGGAAATGATCAAAAGTATCCCCTCTATATGGGATCAGACCATCGTCTTGCCAGGTTCTGCTATAGGTGAAGCAGCAATATTTGCCAGAAGGAAAGGAAATACCTGGTTCCTTGCGGTGATGAATGGCGCCAAACCAAAAAAAATAGATATCTCGCTTGATTTTTTGGGCAATGGTAATTACAAAGTGTTGGAAATTAAAGATAAAACAGGGCAATCTGATGCTGTTGAGGTATCGAATACGAGCTATACCATGCACAAGAGCATACGTCTTGATCTGGGAGAAGGAGGAGGATATATCGCTAAATTTGAAAGATAATGCCAGTAAAATATCAAATATCTGTGTTCTTTATGTTCTTGCTTTTGGCAGGATTATCTGGCTATGGGCAAATAAAGGGCAGTCTATGGGACACCAAGCCCATCTATAAAGTACCTGCTTATAAAATCATAAGTAAGGATTCTGTACAGGCCCTGGTTTACGATGGATTGCCCTACAAAGGACATCGCAATAAGGTATTTGCTTATTACTGCAGCCCCGGCATGCTCAGTGGCAAGTCAGCAGAAGACCGGAATTTGCCTGCTGTGGTACTGGTGCATGGTGGGGGAGGAACGGCCTTTAAGCAATGGGCAATACTCTGGGCAAAAAAGGGCTATGCAGCAATTGCGATGGATTTAAGGGGAAATGATGGAAACAGAAAACATATAGATGGTGGCTTTGAAGAACCAGATAAACTGACTCCATATTTTACCATAACCAACAACAAAGAAGAGCAATGGATGTACCAGGCCGTTGCAGATGTCATTCTTGCACATAATCTGATCCGAAGCTTTAAAGAAGTAGACAGCAGCCGCACCGCACTAACAGGGATCAGCTGGGGTGGAATCATCAGTAATGTACTTGCAGGTGTAGACAACCGGTACAAAGCAGTAGTGCCCGTGTATGGCTGTGGTTTTTTGTTTGAGAACAGTGCCATGCGGAAAGAGTTGGATAAACTCAGCCCCAGCGACAAATCCACCTGGATCAGACAATACGATCCTTCACAGTATGTGGGCAAAGCATCGATGCCTGTTCTGTTTATCAACGGCACAAACGACGGGAATTTTTTCCTGGATAGCTATGCTAAAACCTATGATAAAGTAAAAAATAAAACCCTTTCCATCAAAATTGGACTGAAACACAACCATGCACATGGTTGGGGAAACCAGGAGATTTATACTTTTATTAACAGTTACCTGAATGGTACACCAGGTCTGGCCCGGCTGGCTGCCCCCAAAATCACCGGCACTGGAATCAAGGTCAGATTTACTTCGGAATTGCCAGTTCAAAAGGCTTTTTTAAACTATACAAGGGACACCACTTCCATACTGATGAACAGAAAATGGGAAAGTATAGCCGTTGCCATCTGGAACAATGAAATTGTTATACCAGCATTACCTAAAGGCCTTACCATCTGGTACCTTTCCTTAACCGACGAAAGCGGTATGCAGGTTTCAGGTGAGTTGCAGTGGCCAGAAAAAAAGCCTGTTTCAGTGGAAGGGCGTGAGATTTACGCTGGAAGATATAAAGCCGTTTTTGATACAGCTCCCAAGCATACACCCAGCTCTAAAACTCCGGACGGCCCCCTGGCAGGAAACGGAGATATTGGGCTCAGCCTTGGCGGAACGCCAGATAAGCTTCGGTTTTACATCGGTAAAAATGATTTCTGGCGAGCCTATCCGGTTTATCCGGGCGGCGGAATAGCTTCTCCAGGATTCCTGGAAATGAACATTAAAGATTTGGAAGGTGGAGAATATCACGCCGAAGAACTTCTGGACAGTGCATTCATCAAAGCGAGATTTAGTACATCCAAACTTGATCTTTCCCTGAATAGCTGGGTAAGTGCAACTGCAAATACAATAGTCGCTGAACTCAACGCCAATCGGGCAACCACAATTGTACTAAAATTGAAGGCTACAGAAGGAAATACCTCCATTTCTCATTATGGAAAAACAGGCGATGTGATCTGGGTAACACGTTCCTTTGAAAACAGTCCTTTGCTGGAATGGCCGGCGCATATCGTTATGGCTTTAAAAGTGACTGGAGGAACATTAGAACAAAACGGTACCTTGAGGTTGAGCCCCGGTGAAAAAACACGGATAAGCATCACCATATATACGAATCAAGACGGTAAAGATTGGAAAGAAAGAGCTATACAGGAAGCAGCAGCAATGGATGAAAATACCGTACAACAATTGAAAAGCGCGCATCTGCAATGGTGGAAAGATTTCTGGAACCGCTCTCAGATTTCAATTGGAGACACGACACTTGAAAAATACTATTATGCCTCCCAGTATCTTTTTGCCTCTTCATCCCGCAAAGGGAAGTTTGCACCAGGTATCTGGGGCCCTTTTGTAACCAGAGACTCTACTTCCTGGGGTGGAGATTATCACCTCAATTACAATTATCAGGCGCCTTACTGGGCGGCTTATTCTTCCAATTATATGGACCTGACGGATAACTTTGATCAGCCGTTACTCGATTATATGGAGAAAGGAAAACGCCATGCAAAAGAACTGCTGGGCATCAGCGGCATTTACTACCCGGTAGGCATAGGCCCCAAAGGATTAGTGACCACCCGCTGGCCATTAAGCCCTCAGGAGATGTTAAAAAGATACGGAACGACAGATAATACCATCGATGGGGGTTACAAATTCCTTGGCCAGAAGATCAACGCGGTGTTTAGTGCAGGCAATATGCTGATGAGGTTCTATAGTACTTATGACGAAGATTATGCCCGTAAAGTTTATCCCTATCTGCTGGAATGTGCCAATTTCTGGGAAGACTATCTGAAATATGAAAATGGGAAATATGTGATCTATATGGACCACTATGGTGAAGTGATGCCTAATCTAAGAAACAAAGGTATTTGGAAAGACCAGTTGGGAGATTTCAATTCAACGCTCTCCCTCGGCCTGGTCAAAATGCTCTTCAAAGGCATCGTAGACATGAGTACCTTTCTTCACAAGGATCGGCAGCGACAAGCAAAATGGGTACAGATCCGAGACCATATTAGCTCTTTTCCTCTGGGAGAAAAAGAAGGTCGGATGAGTTTGAAAAGTGTAGAGAAAAGCCCAGCCAGCTGGCATCAGGGCGTGATGGGTTTATCAAGAGTATCCATCCATGGTTTAATCCTACCGGGCGGTGTTTGCGGGCCGTTTACCGACTCTGCATTTAACCAGATCCTGTTGCAGGATGTAGCACATTGGAAAGATAAGGCAAAGGAACCGGGAGATTGGGGAAATACACTGGGCAATGGTATAGAAACCTGTTTTCCGGCTGCGGTAAGAGTAGGCTATCCTGCCGATGAAATTATGAATTATTTAAAGGCAAGGATTGCCAGGCAATCTCTTTCCAACCTGTGGATCACGGCCGAGGGCGGAGGTCTTGAAACCCTTGCAGCTGTACCGCTCACGGTCAATGAAATGCTCCTGCAAAGTTATGAGGGCGTGATCCGGATCTTCCCGAACTGGAATAGAAACAAATCAGCAAGTTTTCATAAACTCAGGGCCTATGGTGCATTCGTTATCAGCAGCAGCCTGGACAACGGAAAAATAGAAAATGTTCAGATTTATAGTGAAAAAGGAAGAGATTGTATTCTGGAAAACCCATGGCCAGGCCAGCATTTTCAAGTCATCCGAAATGGAGTAAAAGGAGAACAAGTCTACGGTAAAAGAATTGTTCTCCCAACGGTTGAACAGGAGAAACTCCTGCTAAAACCCCTCCTTTAATAAAGTTCCTGCTGATACTGTTCAACCATTCTGCCAGAATCAAACTGCGGTACAATTTCCCTTGCTGCAGTTTTTAAAATATCTGTCCATTTCGCCTGATCTTTATAATATAGGGGTACGACCACCTGTTCCAGTTTATCCATTAAAGCGGAAGCTTCCTGCTTGTCTTTATCCATATCGCTCAGTTCATCCGCTGCCGGCTGGATAACAAATGCATTTTCCATATCCTTCGCAAATTCTGGTACCCATCCATCAGGCATAGAAAGATTGATGCTGCCATTCATGGCCGCGGCCATTCCGCTGGTACCTGAAGCTTCCCGATACATTTTTGGATTGTTGAGCCACACATCAGAACCTTTTTTTAATAAGGCAGACAAGCCCAGTTCGTAACCAGTCAGTACCGCACAATTCTTTAAAGATTTAGCCCTTTGGATGATCTGGTTGAACAAATCAATAGCACCTTGGTCTTCAGGGTAAGGTTTTCCGGCCCAGATCACTTGTACAGGGTAATCTGCATTATTGATGAGTTTTACAAATCTGTCCCAGTCTCTCATCAGCAGGTCAGCTCGTTTATAAGCGGCAAAGCGTCTTGCCCAGACCAGAGTGAGCACATTCGGATCAAATAATTTTCCGCATTGGTCCGCTACTGTTTTAAAGAGGCGGATCTTCATTTCTTTCTTAACCAGCTGAATCTGTTCCTGCTCACTGGTTTCTAATGCCTGTTCAAACGGTTCTTCCTTCCAATAAGTTTTGTTCTGTGCATTGGTAATAGAAATGATTTCACAGATATTTGGATAATGCCCCCACATTTCCCTGGCGACTTCGCCATGT
>NZ_DATMRL010000546.1:0-20942 GCF_035566355.1 Pedobacter sp. | reverse complement strand
TAGTGGTCAAAATGTATCCCCAAATGTACAGTATGGTGGTCAGCGATCCAAAGAAGAGCCTTTTCTATGGTCCTGTTACCAATTTTCCGAAAGATTTTTCAGAAGCAGATAAAAAGCGTTTTACCGAATCTTATAGTAAAGCCATTTTAAACGAAATCGTTCCGTCCTATAAAAAAATGGGTGATTTTCTGAAGAACGAATATCTACCAAAAGCCAGAACAACTTCTGGCCTTTCTGCTTTGCCAGGTGGTAAGGCGATGTATACCTACCTGGTCAGACAGCAGACTACTACGACTAAATCACCTGAAGAAATTTACCAGACAGGTTTGAAAGAGGTGGCAAGGATTAAAAATCAAATGGACAGCATCAGAAACAAAGTTGGTTTTAAGGGAGACCTGCATGCTTTTTTTGAATACATGCGCAACGATCCTAAATTTATGCCTTATAAAACACCCAAACAGGTATTGGATGCTTTTGAGGATATCCATAAACGTATGGAGCCAAATTTAAAAAAGATGTTTAATCATGTTCCTAAAACACCTTTTGAGATCAGGCAAACTGAAGCCTTTAGAGCTGCTTCAGCAAGCGCGGAATACAATCAAGGCTCTGCAGATGGAAAAAGACCAGGTATTTTTTATGTACCAATCCTCGATGCCGCCAAGTTTAACATTACCTCCGGAATGGAATCTTTATTTCTTCATGAGGCTATTCCAGGACATCATTATCAAATTTCTCTTACCCAAGAGAATACCAGCTTACCCAAATTCCGCAGGTTCGGAATGCACAATGCTTATGTAGAAGGGTGGGCCCTGTATTGTGAGTCTTTGGGTAAAGAGCTTGGGCTGTATACTGATCCTTATCAGCATATGGGTGCATTGGGTGATGAAATGCACAGGGCCATTCGTTTAGTGGTCGACGTGGCTATTCACACTAAAAACATGACCAGAGAGCAGGCTATCAAATATATGATGGATAATGAGGCCATTAACGAACAAGGGGCGACTGCAGAAATTGAGCGATATATGAGCATACCAGCACAGGCTTTAGGCTATAAGATAGGCGCAATGAAAATCCGTGAGCTGCGTAACAGATATGAAAAAGAACTTGGTGCAAAGTTTAACCTGGCTGAATTCCATAATCAGGTACTTAAAGACGGCTCACTGCCACTGAGTGTATTTGAAAATAAGATGGATAACTGGGTCAAAACACAGCAATAAACTTCTTTATAAACAGATATTGCGGTCATCCCGGTTTGCCGGAGATGACCGTTTTAGTTTAAAATTTTGTAGTTAACTTTTTCTTAATCGGAAGGAACATCAGAGTTAAAGTAATAAGCCTATACTTGAGCTGTAAACCCATAACGCAACTCATGCAAAAAAAAGTTCATGTTGTAGAAGACGACGAAGACATCAGGTTCATCATTGAATTTACATTGCAGGACGCAGGTTATGATGTTAGTGTTTCTGCATCTGCTTATGATTTTAAAAAACATATGGTACACCACCATCCGGATCTTATTCTGATGGACATCCGGTTGCCTGATGGGGACGGTCTACAACTCTGTAAAAATCTAAAACAGGAGAGGGGTATGCAGGAAGTACCCGTTATCCTGATGTCTGCTCATTTTCCACAGCATGAAATGATTGATCAGTACTTCGCTAATGACTTTTTAAGTAAACCATTTGAGTTGAAAACCTTATTAAAGAGGATAGGAGATCATATTTAATTGATTTTTGTTTTTGGTTAAGTGTTTCTATATCAGTTTTTTAACGTTAAAAAGCAGTCTTGTTTGAAAATAATATCTACTATTTTAGTAGAACTAATTGTTTTTTCAAATTTCATTTCTATCTTTGACATTAATTATTGAAAATAACGCAGTCATACCTGATATGAAAACAACAATTAGAATCTATTTTTCCATGCATGACCACCCTAACAGGTGCGTGGAAAACTGTTGTTGTTGCAGGTGTTGTATGTGTTAAAAACACAATTTTTTTAAGGGTCAAAATTTAAATTTTACGGAATAAAAAGCAGCTGTACGAACCAACAGCTATTGATTTGGGATGTCCTGATATCCCCCGGCATTTAGTAACCGGAATATTATGGTGGTCATTTATTCGGGCTTGCTGTAATAAAGGGGGATATCGGGACTGAACAAATACCACCTCTAATTAATCACCACCATTAATTAGTTGATTTATAATAAAGAAGTAACCTCGCGGTACTTCTGGCAAAATCTCCGCAAGGAGAAAATTGCTCAGACTAAGCTATCGAGTAGCATATAAATTAACATGTAATAATTAAGATGATGAAAATTAAAACCTATCCAACCGCAACTAAACTATTCGCAGCCGTATTACTACTGGGTGGTCATACCTTTGCTGCCGGACTGAAACCTTTTCCTAAAGAAGGCATCTGGCGCGGCGAATTTAATGTCAGTGAATCAAAGGTTCCTTTTAACTTTGAATTTAAAGGCAAAGATCCCAAGCATGCCGTATTGACACTTTTAAATGGCAGCAGGCGAGATGATTTTCATGTAGAACGAAGAGGAGCAGATTCGATCTACGTCAAAATGAATACCTATGATGCAGCTTTGGTGGCTAAAATTGAGGATAATGGTACGCTGACCGGAGAATATCGCAGTCTGGTTCCTGGATTTCGTGGCAACTCCCTTCCTTTTGTTGCAGAGCCCGGAAAAAGCTACCGTTTTGTAGAACCAGGTAAAGATGTTAAACCTACTCATGACATCTCAGGTAAGTGGGAGATTAAAACCTACACTAAAGAAGCAGTACCTGCCTCCATTGCCCTATTAAAACAAACTGGTAATAAACTCACCGGTGTAATTATGACCGTAGTAGGTGATACCAGGGAGTTGGAAGGCACTGTACAAGGTAACGAATTTCAATTGTCTGGCTTTACCGGCCCAAGCCCCTTCATTATTAAAGGAACCATTAATGCTGACAACAGTATTAGTGGTGAGCAGGGTTTCGGAATCTATAAAAACTTAAAGTTTGATGGTATCAAAAATGACAAAGCCGAACTTCCGGATCCGTACAAACTCACTTTCCTTAAGGAAGGGTATAAAAAACTGGATTTTACTTTCCCGGACCTTAACGGTAAACAGGTTTCACTGAGCGACGATAAGTATAAAGGTAAAGTGGTGATCATAGAGACCATTGGTACCTGGTGCCCGAACTGCACAGATCAAACTGTATTCCTTTCACCATGGTTTAAGGAAAATCAAAAAAGAGGCGTAGAAGCGATTGCAATAGGTTTTGAGCAAAAAGATGATCTCGATTATGCCAGATATACACTGGGTAAACTCAGAGATAAATATGATATTCAGTACGACATTCTGTTTGGAGGTATAGCCGATAAAAAAGTAGTTGCTGAAAAACTACCTGCACTTAATAAATTCATCGCTTTTCCAACCACCATTATCATTGATCGCAAAGGAGAAGTCAGAGAAATTTATACCGGTTATACAGGAACCGTAACCGGAAAGTATTTTGAAGCTTATAAAGCAAAGTTCAATAAAGTACTCGACGAACTGATTGCAGAACCTGTTCGTTCAGTAACTGCTTCTGCTTCAGCTGCTGCTACAGGGAAATAAATATACCTAATCAAACCAAAAAAATATGAAAACAAGAATTATAGGGCTATTATCCCTCGGTCTGGTCACACTGGCTGCATCTGCCACCTACGCGGATGACCATGCACCTTTTATTAAGCAAGGCATCTGGCGTGGTGTCTTCAGAATTAGTGAGAATGAAGTACCTTTCAACTTTGAGTTGAAAGGTAAAGATCCGGAGCACGCTGTTTTTACATTAATCAATGGAACCCGCCGCGACGATTTCCATGTAGAAAGATTAGGTAAAGACTCCCTGTTTATTAAAATGAATACTTACGATGCTGCTCTGGTGGCTAAAATAGAGTCTGATGGCAGAATCAGCGGAGAATACCGCAGTTTGGTTCCGGGTCTTCGCGGCAATTCACTACCTTTTACGGCTGAAGAAGGCAAATCTTACCGTTTTGTAGAACCAGGAAAGGATATCACACCAGCAGCAGATCTTACAGGCAAATGGGAATTTAAAGGTTTCTCTAAAGAAGCCGTGCCAAATAAGGTGGCGATTTTGAAACAAACCGGTAATAAACTCACTGGTGTCATCATGCAGGTTACCGGTGACAGCCGGGAACTGGAAGGTACTGTACAGGGCAATGAATTTGTATTGTCAGGTTTTACTGGTCCAAGTCCTAAAATCTACAAAGGACATATTAATGATGATGGTACGATTTCGGGAGAGATTAGCCAGGGAATTTACGATAACCTGAAATTTACAGGAGTTAAAGATGCGAAGGCCGAACTTCCAGATCCCTATCAGCTCACGCATCTAAAAGAAGGTGTTAAAAAACTAGACTTTACTTTTCCTGATCTTAACGGAAAGCCGGTATCGCTTAGGGATCAGAAATATAGAGGTAAAGTGGTTATCGTGGAGTTAGTAGGAACCTGGTGTCCAAACTGCACAGACCAGACGGTTTTCCTTGCTCCATGGTTCGATAAGAATAAAGATCGTGGTGTAGAAGCTATTGCCATAGGGTTTGAGCAAAAAGATGACCTTGAGTATGGAAAATATGTTTTGGGTAAACTCCGTGATAAATACAAGATCAAGTATGATATCCTTTTTGGCGGCCTCGCCGACAAAAGACTCGTTGCAGATAAACTTCCGGCCTTGAACAAATTCATTGCTTATCCGACCACCATTATCATAGACCGCAAAGGGGAAGTCAGGGAAATTTATACCGGCTTTACAGGTCAGGTAACTGGAAAATATTATGAGGAGTATGCTGCAAAGTTTAACAAAGTTTTAAATGAACTCATTGCCGAGCCGGTGCCAGATGCTGACTATTTTAATGCACAATCTAAATAAATGTAAACAGACCACAATTTTATGAAATCAACAAACCTTAAAAACCTCGCAGTTCTACTGCTTGCTGGCAGTATTTACGCCTTTGCACCTTTCAAAACAGTTTCCTACAAAGTAGATAGTCAGAGCAGTAAACTCAACTGGCAAGCTAAGAAAGCGACCGGTGAGCATAGCGGCACCATAGCCGTCAGCTCTGGAACACTGAATGTAGAAAATAATGTCTTAAAGGGGGGGAGTTTTGAACTTGACACCAAATCCATTACGGTAACTGATGTAACTGATGCAGAAACCAATGGCAAACTCCTTGGTCATTTAAAAAGTGATGATTTCTTTGGTGTAGAGAAATATCCCAAAGCTAATTTTGTCATTACTTCTGCCAAACCATTGACAGGTGGACAATATGATATCAAAGGGAAGCTGACCATCAAAGGGGTAACCAATGAGGTTTCTTTCCCAGCCACAGTAAAGGTCGACAACGCTAAACTGACGGCCAATGCAAAGATCACTGTAGACCGGAGTAAGTATGGAATCAAGTTCAGGTCAAAAAGTTTCTTCGAAAACCTGGGTGATAAACTGATCTATGATGATTTTGATCTGAATGTCGCGCTGGTAGCCAACAAGTAACCGAATCTTATAAAGAAGCTGTCCAATGGGCAGCTTCCTTGTTAAAATCCGATATGAAAGGAAATAAAATAAAAATCTTTACTGCTTTAAGTTTGCTCGTCCTTACCATGACAGTTGGTTTTCAGGCAGACGATCCTGCTGAAATCAACAGCAGAGAAAGATTAGGAGAGAAATTGTTTTTTGATCCTATACTTTCCAAAGACCAG
Source organism: Pedobacter sp. (assembly GCF_035566355.1). GTDB lineage: Bacteria > Bacteroidota > Bacteroidia > Sphingobacteriales > Sphingobacteriaceae > Pedobacter. The sequence goes on along the minus strand of NZ_DATMRL010000546.1, from coordinate 15,187 downwards.
AGCATTAGCTGTGCATCCTGCCATAAACCAGAATTTGCTTTTGCAGATACCTCTGTTGTAAGCCTGGGTGTAGGAGGTACAAAAGGAGCCAGGAATACGCCGACAGTAACCAATCTATCTGGACGTTCCCACCTGTTTTGGGATGGTAGATCAGCTTCACTGGAAGAACAAGCCCTGCAGCCGATCATTAACCCGGTCGAAATGAATCTTTCTGCTCAAGAAGCTTTGGAAAGACTCAACCGCAGTAAGCTCTATGTAGAATTATTTAAGAAAGTATTTAATTCGCTCCCTACCGAAAAAAATATGTTACAGGCCATTGCCGCCTATGAACGTACCCTGGAAACCTCTAACAGCCCATATGACAGATACATTAACGGCGATGACCATGCCATTTCTCCGGCAGCCATCCGCGGACGGATGCTGTTCATCGGAAAAGCCAACTGCAATACATGCCATTCAGGAGAAGATTTTACAGCTGACCGTTTTAAAAGTATTGGCTTGTTTAATGGCAAAGAACTCAATGATGCCGGAAGGTACGAGGTCACTAAAAATGCAGAACACATAGGTGAGTTTAAAATACCGGGCCTCAGAAATGTAGGCGTAACTGCACCATATATGCATAATGGCATGTTTAAGACCTTGAAAGAGGTGATCAATTATTACAATGCACCAGATGATGTGGTCAAAAATGGTAAAAACAGAGACCTTGCATTAAGCAAACCCCTTGGCCTTACTAAAGACGAAATCAACGACCTCGAGGCTTTTTTACTTTCTCTGACAGATGATCGGTTTTTGAAAAAATAACCTCCGGAACACTCAACAACTGGCTTCATTTATACACCACAATTTACCTCAGAACAGGTGAACAGGAGCCTTTATATCCAAACCTAAACCAACATATTGATATTTCGATGAAAAAATATATACTCTTTTACCTGTTGTTTATGCTCTTTATCTCCACAAAGACCCATGCCCAACCCAGGGCAATCACCGGAACCGTAAGTTCCTCTGCCGATCAACTGCCACTGCCCGGGGTTTCCATCCGGGTAAAAGGACTGAGTGGTGGGGTGGTCAGTAATACGGATGGTAGTTTTAAAATCACTGTAAAAAATGGGAAATACCTTTTGTTTTCTTATTTAGGTTACGAAACCAAAGAAGTTGAGATTGGTGGAAACAGCCAGATCAATGTAAGCCTGGTGGCTTCAAAAGACAATACCCTCAATGAACTGGAAATTGTAGGCTCAAGGAACGTAAACCGGACCAAGCTCAATTCAGCTACCCCTATAGATGTAATCGATTTAAAAAGCCTGCAGGAAACCTCTCCCCAGGTCAGTGTTACTCAATTGCTGCAATATGTTTCGCCATCTTTTAATTCTTCTGTGTCCGGAGGAGGAGATGCTGCCTCGGCCACCTCTACCGCACAACTTAAGGGGCTGGGGGTAGATCAGTTACTGGTCCTGGTTAATGGAAAAAGACGCCATAAGAGTTCCAACATCAGCTGGGGTGGATTGGGTAATGGGGCAACCGGCTATGACCTGAACTCTATACCCACCGGATCCATAGAACGTATTGAGATTCTTAGAGATGGTGCCGCAGCCCAATATGGTTCAGACGCTATCGCGGGGGTTATTAATATTGTACTTAAAAAAAGTACGGATGAATTGTCCCTCACTTCAACCGCTAGTGCCAGAAGAAGGGGAGATGGTTTAACCACCAGAACCAGTAGTAATTATGGTGTTAAAATTGGCGATAAAGGCGGATTCCTCAATGTAACTGGTGAATTTGCGACTCAGGCCGTTTCTCTGCCGGTAGGCAATAGTGATGCCGGTCTTTACATTGGCCCTGCTTATGGTGGAGGAGCAAATACCAGGGGATTTGACCAGATCTATACACGGGAAATTGATGATGCCATTATAGCGGGCAGAGGGATAGACCGACACTATTTTGATCAGCGGGGAAGCACCAATAAAGCCATTGACGGACTGCTTTTTTTTAATGCTTCCATTCCGGTAAAGGAAAATGTAGAAATCTATTCATTTGGGGGAATCAGCCACCGCAACTCCCAATTTACTGCGGTATACAGATTGCCAGGCTGGACAGAACGGAACAACACATTTCTCTACCCGGATGGATTTTTACCTGCAATGGATAATATTATTACGGATAAGTCTATTGCAATTGGTTTAAAAGCCAAAGTCCAGAACTGGACGGTAGACTTCTCCAATGTATACGGAAAAAACGGTTTTGGAAATGTGATCAGTAATTCCATGAATGCCAGTTTGGGGCAAAAATCACCACGTAAATTTGATGCAGGAAGTTATAATGCCAGTCAGAATACCTCCAGTATAGATTTTTCCCGGTATTTTGACAAAGTATTAAAAGGCTTAAATGTGGCCTTTGGAGGTCAGTACAGGGTAGAAACTTATCAGATCATTGCCGGAGAAGAAGCTTCCTATTCCAAGGCCGACCTGAGAACCATTTACCGTGTAGATACCACGACCTCGGGTATCCCGTATTATGCTTCTGTTGGAAGTACCCCCTTAAACGGATTATCTCCGGGATCCCAGATTCATGCAGGCTTCAGGCCTTCGAACGAAGTGGATGTGAACCGGTCTATCTCTGCTGGTTATCTAGATGTAGAATTAAACCTAACCTCCAAATGGCTGGTATCCGGTGCGGTACGTGTGGAGCATTCCCAGGATTTTGGAAGTGTATTCACCTATAAGGGGGCTACAAGGTATAGCTTTGCCGACTGGCTGGGTATCAGAGGGTCTATTAACACGGGTTTCCGGGCACCAGATCTGGCTCAGTACTATTATACAGAAACCTCGACTACTTTCCAGAACGGAGTAGCTATAGACCAGGTTACTGCTAACAATGTTAATCCAGCTACCAAAGCCCTGGGTATTCCAACTTTGGCTCCCGAAAAATCGAAAGGTTATTCAGCTGGCCTTACTTCAAGGCCTATCCCAAATGTAGAGTTCACCATCGATGCTTATCAGGTAGACATTAATGACAGAGTTGGGAATACGGGTCGTTTTTCCGCAACTGATCCAAACCTGCCCGCTGATGTGAGAAGTCTTTTTATCCAGACCGGAACCGTTCAGGCCAAATTCTTTTACAATTCCTTTAGTACCAGAACGCGCGGTGTTGAATTTACAGGAAGCTACCGCTTTTTATTTAATAATGGAGCTAATGCTGTTTTTCTTGCCGGAGGTAATTTCCTTAAAACTACGCTCACTAAAGTGAATACGCCAAAAGGATTAGAGGCTTACAGGTATATCATTTTCGATGAATCCGAAGAAGCACGGGTAACGAGCAATATTCCTTCCCAGAAAATCACTTTACAAGGAACTTATACTTACAAAAAACTCAACCTGCTGCTGCGTACCGTATACTTTGGATCTGTAACCACCGTATCACAGCTTAATGCCAATTTCCCTAAGCCAGATTATTACGATCAGAAATTCAGCCCAATCTGGGTAACGGATATTTCTGCAGGGTATAAAATTACACCAGCTATTCAGGCCACCATAGGCGCCAATAATCTGTTCAATGTGCTGGGCGATTACAGTATTCCGGCACCAGGCAGTAATATTACCCGCTTGCCAGCCCCTGGCGCAACCCAGTCCGGAAGTAATGCCGGTATACAACCTTTTGTAAGAATATCTGCGAAATTTTAATTCAGAAAAACATGAAACTATATACCTTAAAAATCACACAACTTTCTCTACTTGCCATCGCTTTCCTTAGTTGTAAGAAAACAGATTATCTGGACAGCGATAATGCCGACCGACCAGCACTAAGTGCCAAAGTAAAACTGGTCAATGCCTTAAACACCAATACAGCTATTAATTTCCTGGACTTCACCAGACAGATTAATGGAACCTCTATTGCCCGTAATACAGCCAGTGCAGACTATCTTGATACCCAGTTTGGGAAAGTACAGTACAATACTACAGAAGGAAGCAACACTACCTACAAATCCTCTTATGTATTTGGTGGAAGTGCCAGTTTTGTACAAGAAACTGATAAAACCTCTTTTTCAGGCCCTAATGGACCAATAGCTACCTATTACCATACCCTTTTTGCCGTTCCAAAATTAAAACCAAGTAAACTCAATCCAGGAAACCGGGACAGTCTGATCCTTGTATACGATGACCTCTCTGCACCAGCTGCTGGTAAAGCCAAAGTCCGTTTTGCTAATTTTTCTCCTGATGCTTCCAATGTGGATCTGGCTTATGCTGGAGGAGCGGCGGTGTTTAACAAAGTCGCCTATGGTAATTTCGGTGATCAGGTTGTCATTACTTATGATGCAAGCGGTAAGGCACCTGCAACTATTCCTGGATTAAGCTGGAAAACAATTGGCCCTTTTAAAGAAGTGAATGCCGGTAATAGTCTGAATCTGGAGGTGAGAGATCATGTCAGTCAATCTGTACTTGCTTTAAATGGGAGTAGTCTTAGCGGAATTACCCTGGAACAGGGAAAAATCTATACTCTATTTATCAGCGGATTTAAAGGGGGAGCTTCGCCCGCGCTTCGTGCCACTTTGATTAAACATAATTAGAAGGTCAACTAAAATAAGCTGCCGGCAGGCACTTCTGAATGGCTCCTTTCAAATCTTAGGAGCCATTTTTTCTTATCTATCCCGCCTGCATATCCGGTCATTGAGCCATTACTTCCAATGACCCGGTGGCAGGGGATAATGATAGCCAGACGGTTGCGGCCATTTGTAGAAGCAATTGCACGGATCGCTTTGGGATTATTCATCCTATCTGCCTGTTCTTTATAGGTGCAAGTGGTTCCATAGGGTATTTGTTGCAATGATTCCCATACGGCAAGCGAAAAGTCATTGCCTGGGGTATGTAAAGGAACGGAGAAAGTCTTGCGTTTTCCTTCAAAATACTCCGCCAACTCTGTTTCCAGCTGATCTAAATGTGGATTTCTTCCAGGCTTCATCACTGCATTAAGCAGTTTCTTTAAATCAATAAATTCCTTTTCGAGTCTGATCCTATCGTTAAACTCTAGAAAGCATATGCCTTCAGTTGTGGCGCCTGCAATCATGGGTCCTAATGGGGTGGAAATATCTATTGTGCTGATGATTGATATTTCCTTGCTGTTTTCCGTTATTTCCGATTCAGTTTGCTGCGTTTTCATAAGCTTGTTTTTATGTAAAAGTACAGCAATTGACGATCAATAAAAACCCATTTCTTGCTGATTTGGGCATCTATGTATTTTCTTGCTTACACAAGAACTTTAGGTTAGAAATTTTGTAGTATTGAGTACACACAAATACAAACCGATATGAAAAAATTACTCATCATCGCTCTGGCAAGCTATGCCCTGAGCGCCCGTTCACAAGTGGACGAATCCAGAAACTTTATTTACCTCAATTCCGATTCTGTAATTTATGCCAGCAAGATCAGATTAAGGCCGGATTTTCTCAATACCTGGCAATTGAAGGCTGATTCGCGGAGGTTTAACACGGATCGGGTTAAATTCTATAACAATGAAGACGGTTTTTTTGCAAATACCCGTAAGCTGAATTATGGTAGTTACGGGGCCTTTTCAGAGCGGATTGTACAGGGGAAAATTAATCTTTATCAGCAGATCACTTATGATCCCCTGATCTATGACCGTTATTCCAGATTTAGACGTGGGCGGGCTACTGCTGCTGATGTCAGCCTGTACTACAATAAAGGGTACCAGGACTTGAAAAATGTAAACTACAGAAATCTGAAAGATGATATGGCCGACAATGCAGAAAGTATAGCTCTTTTGAATGTTTACAGGACAAAGACCAATACAGGTACGTTATTGTATGCTGCGGCAGGAGCATCGGTTCTTGCCGGGCTCATTACTTTTGCAACGAGAGGACATGATATTACTTCAGAGCCTGGCTTTGGTGGAGATAATGTTCCTACGTATAAAGGACCCAATTTAACCTCCAGTTTTTTACTGTTGGGTGTCGGTTTGGGTTTTGCTGCTGGTGGGTTTTATGTTAACAGGTCTGGTTCAAGATATTTGGAAAGGGCTGTGAATACATATAATCAATAGTTTATTTGAGGGAAAATATGTTTTCTGAGCTCTCTGAACCTTGCGCGAAGAGCTTCAGGTTCTGAGGTTCGCTCATGAAAACATATTTTCTTGGGTGCAGACCGGCATGGTGCATACCGGAGTGGCGCAGACCGGTACGGTTCAGATTAGATTGGGTGCAGGCCGATATGGTGTGTTGGATGTTAATCTCCTCAACTTATTTGTTCGATGGTGGACATGAACTGTTCGATAATGAACAATGAGTTTTTCAAATGAGCTTTTTTTGATTGTAAAGGCCTATTTTTGTAAATGGCATACAATTGGCCATCTCTATGAAAATTGATTCTTATGTTTTTCATCAACTTAAAAATTGCGATACGTAATCTTACAAAGAATAAGGGGTTCTCATTGATTAATATTGGCGGACTGGCTATTGGAATGGCTTGTTGCTTGCTATTGTTGCTGTACGTGGGTTACGAGTGGGGTTATGACAGACACTTTAAAGACATTAACCGGATTTATATTAGCCGGTTAAATATTGATATCAATGGAAAACTGGCTACAACAGTTGCAACTCCCAATAAACTTGCTGCTGAAGCACTGCAAACCTTGCCCGGAGTTGAGCAGGCGAGCCGGATGGCGATGGGCAGGGATGATGCAAAATTATTCAGCTACCAGCAGCAAAACTATAAGCTGGACGCGAAAAGTGTAGACCCATCTTTTCTTCAGATTTTTGGACATAAGTTTATCTACGGGAATGCGGCTACAGCTTTAAGTGCGCCCAACTCAGTTCTGATTACCGAATCTACAGCCCGGAAGCTATTTGGAAATAGTAATCCCATCGGCCAGACTTTAAAATATGACAATAGAAAATTGTTAAAGGTAAGTGCAGTAGTAGAAGATCTTCCAAAAAATCAGAGTATACAATATGATGCATTGCTGAGCTGGGCATTTTTTGATCAGGAGCATCCCGATGATAAAGAAAATGGCTGGGGTGCTATCACTTGCTTTACGTTTTTTAAGCTTAAAGACAACAATCAGTTTGCGTCTACAGATGCCTCTGTGAGGAAGATGATTAAGAATCAAGATGCGAAAACACAACTTGAAGCTTTTCTATTTCCTTACAGTAAATTTCATCTGTATAATGAGTTTGTGAATGGTAAGCCCGCTGGGGGACGAATTGATCAGGTTAAGTTGTTTCTATTCCTTGCTTTTTGTGTACTTCTTATTGCGACGATCAACTATATGAACCTTTCTACTGCCCGTTCTGAGAAAAGAGCACGTGAGGTTGGGGTTCGGAAAGCTCTGGGTTCTACCCGTAGAAGCCTGATGAGTCAATTTATGATAGAATCCATGTTATTCTCTGTAATTGCTATGTTTATCGCTTTTGGGCTTTTGGAACTGTGCTTGCCTTATTTTAATAATTTGCTGGAAATCTCTATGGAAATAGATTATAGTTCGTACTTATTCTGGATCATCATTTCTATTTTGGTGCTGCTGACTGGTTTTTTAGCAGGAAGTTATCCGGCTTTCTATTTATCATCATTTATTCCTGTTAAGGTTCTAAAAGGATCTACAGGAACCGGAGGATCTTCCTTGCCGATCCGTAAAACACTGGTTGTGCTGCAATTTAGCTTGTCTATCTGCATGATTGTTTGCGCAATTATTGTTTATGCCCAAATTCAGTTTATGAGGAACCAGCCTTTGGGGTTTTCCCAGGATAATCTGGTCCAAATGGATTTGGAGGGGGCGCTTAAAGATGCCAGGAAGCTGGAGCTTTTCAAAGCAGAACTGGTTAAATCAGGAGCGGTGGTTTCTTCCTCTGAATTTGCACAATCCTTTACCGAAAATGGTTCTATCACAGGGGGCTTAAGCTGGCCGGGAAAGGCGGCGAATGACCGATCGGTCATTGACTTCAGGAGCATAGGGTTTAATTTTAGCAAAACAATAGGGGCGCATATTGTTAAGGGTAGAGATTTTTCTCCGAAATTTGTAGCAGATACAGCTACTTCAGTGCTGATTAATGAGGCCCTCGCAGCGGTGATGGGCATTAAAGACCCTGTCGGAACGGTCCTTCGCTGGAGCGATAATCCGCCGTTAACTGTTGTAGGGGTTATTAAAAATTATTCCAATGAGCGGCTCGGTGTTAAGACACTTCCAACTTTTTTCTTCTACAATGTTGGCATGAGCAGAGTTTTATTAATGAGACTGAATCCTCAACAAAGTGCAGGTACTTCTGTGGATTTAATTAAACAGATCAGTCAAAAGTTTAATTCTGCATACCCGGTGCAGTTGACCTTTATTAATCAGGATATGTCAGATAAGCTGAAACTTGAACAGCGCCTGAGCATATTATCTAATTTTTTTGGTGGATTTGCGATTTTTATTTCTTGCCTGGGTCTGCTTGGCCTGGCCCTATATATGGCAGAACAACGGAAGAAGGAAATTAGCATCAGGAAGGTACTTGGGGCCGATTTGAAAAGTATTTTGATTTTACTGAACAAAGATTTTATCAAATTGGTGCTGTTGTCGAATTTGATTGCATTTCCTGTTGCCTTTATTTGTATAAGCAGTTGGTTGAAAAGCTATGATTACAAAGTAACGGTTGGTCCGGGTCCGTTTATTATTGCAGGAACGATTTCTTTGTGTATTGCTTTGGTAACGGTTAGTTTGCAGAGTTTTAAAGTGGCGAAGGCAAATGCAGTAGATGCACTAAAATATGAGTAGATAGCCATTTCTTTTTTGATTTACAGAGTTTTGAAAATTGGATTTATGGTCTCTCTGAGCCTTACAGGCTCTGAGGTTCGACCATTAAATCCAATTTTCCTGGGTGCAGACCGGGCATGATTGATAAAAAGCTTTGGATTTTTTTTTGCTTTTTTATCGGATAATGATTTTCATTTAGGGTGAATAGTTACAAATGCTCTTAGTCTGATGTCGTCGTCAACATCTATAGGTTTAAAAAGGTCGTACCAGCCATTACGGAAACCGCTGGCTCCATAATTGATGTGTACAAAAAAGATATTACCCTGTTTGCGGTAACCGTCAATTACAGTAGAATGTCCATAATTGGAGAAATTGCCAAAATGAAAGTAAACAGGCATTTTGTTGTCAATTTCTTTTTGAATAAGATTTATTGTTTGACTACGATCAATGATGTGTCGTATATCTTCTTTTTCAGCAATAGTTTTGAGTTGTTCAGGAGTGAAAGGGAGATCTCCCGTAAAGCAACCATAGAACTTAGCATCACATGGGAAGTGTTTTTCTATTTGTGGAGCTGGATTAACGAGTTCAAGGTATCTCTCACTACCAAAGTCTTTCCTCACGGCAATTGCAGTAAGATAAGAATAACGGGCAACACTTGAAATGCTTTTCTCAGGGCTATTTTTATCAAGTAAATATCGGAAATGACTCCATCTTATATTGTATTTAGACAAAGTATCTTTTATCACATAGCCATTGGAGCATATGTAATTTGCATAACCGAAAGGTTTGAGCCTATGATAGTAAAGGATTTGTGCTAAGGCTGTACTCCAGCAGCCTAAAACTTGCTGCTTGGGAGTGTATCTAGCATAAATTCCCCACTGGTCCCATTGTGTGTTTAATAAGTGTTTTTCTTTGATTAAAAGGAGAGGAGCCTGCTTGGCGACCTGGTCTTTACTTAATTGAGCGATACAAGGTACAAAGGAGCTCACCACCAGTAGCAGCATAATGATCTTTTTCATCTGTATATAATTTGATTTTCAATTGTAATGAAGCTATCAGATTTATTCATACCACTGTGTGGTTTAAAAAATCATGATGGTTTCATAATTTATTTTTCTTGTAAAAATGGGCTTTATAAGGTTATCAGGCCACTTAAAACAAGTTTTGAGTGTAAATAAATCTTAGTTTTATTTGCTGGAAAAATAATTTTTGGGCGAGTATCCGGTATGTTGACGGAATATGCGGTAGAAACTGGCTTCAGAATTAAAACCACAATCAAAAGCTATACCTGTAAGAGAATATCGTTTATTTTCGGGATTAGCAAATCTTTTCTTGACTTCTTCAATTCTGTACTTATTTACCAGATCCCGAAAATTTCGGTTCGAACCATAGTTGATCGCCGCGGAGACTTGATTAAGAGGAAATCCTATGGCAATGGATAACTCTTTTAAACTTAGTTGAGAATTTAAAAAAAGTTTATCTATCTCAAAGGCGTGACAGATTGCCTGTTGGATTACCACATAGTTTGCTGTCTTATCAATTGCTTGAGATTTAGCAGGCTGAATTGAAGTTACTCTAAGGATAGGGAACTGATTATTCTGGGAAAAAAAAATGATTATTCTGTAAGCCAGATAAAAAGTCGTCAGGGACATATAGATGTAAAAAAGGCGGGTATAAATAAAATAACCCCGCCCAGAGGGCATCATGTTTTGTGTTAAAGACGATGTAATTAAAGAGAGAAGAAGTAAGCCAGTGCATATCAAAAGATTGCGTAACCAGGAGAGTTCTGAAAAACCTGTATCGGATTGGCTTTCAAACAACCATTTTCTATACCTTGCTATACGTTGGAAGGAAAGAAACCAATAAATTATACCGGATAGAATAGCCGCAACATCTTCTGTGAATTTTAATTGATTATAAAAAAATAATTCCGCTACCTGATCTTTCAGGAGAATATTTCCTTGTTTTGCCGTTGCTATATAAACGATGAAAGCATGGCACAAAAACAACATCGTGGGAATGAAGTGTAATAATTGTTTTCTTGAAGAAAGATAGTGCTGGGTTGTTACCGAGCAGGTGTATAAGTAAAATAGGGGTTGAATAGTGGTGTCGATAGCCAGAGGAAAATAACGCCAGCCCGGATGTTGCCAAAGGCCGAAAGTATGCAGCAGAATTTTGAAGCTTAATAGCATTAAAACTGTGATGATCAAGGCTAACAAGGTGTTTTCGCTATTCTTGTTTGGCTTAAAAATCCAGCACATCAACCCAATCATCCCTTGGAATATACCAACAAGAATAATGGTGTTGAATATGGTAATATTATGATCCATGGCCCCTAATTTTGCTGATGTTATGGTACTTGCTAAGTTCCTTTCTTGCATTTGATTATAAAGAATGGCTGACTTTCATTGATGTCAGTGACTTCAAATAATCCATATTTGCCAAATTCTGATTTTATAGCATCAGAATCATAAAAATAAAGTTGGGCCCCTTCAAATATTTCATAACGATCCTTGCTGATGAATTTACCTTGTCTGTAAGTAGAAGCTTCTTTTGAAATCGCGGTAAATACCATATAACCATTCTCTGACAGTTGGTTATAGCAGTCATGAATTAGTTTTTTTCTTTCACTATCGTCCAGTAAATGAATTAGGGCATAACAAAATATGCCACCATATAGATCGTTGTTAAATGGCATGTCTTTTACGGATCCATGATAGATCGCCATATCTGTTCCATAATGTTTTTCTGCCATTTCAATGGCTGTTTTTGAAATTTCAATCCCGGTTACTGCTATTCCGCTTTCCTTGAAGATTTGTGCGTTTCGACCATAGCCAATTCCGGGTATAAGTATGCTTTTCACTGACTTCTGAACAAAAAAATCTCTTGTCAATACAGCGGATTTTGCTGGTTCAAAGCCCCACATTTCTTTTTTCTCGCCAAAAGCTGATTCCCAGAATTCAGGTTTTTCGGTTTCATTTGCCATAATCCAATTGTGTGTTGTTGATTATGCAATTTAGCAAGAAAAACATAACACTTCTATCTACAGAAGGGATAATATCTGTGGTTGTGAGGTTTTTTTCTGGCAATTGTTTATTTTAATTCGCCTAGTTTACGGGCATACTCTCCGGGACTCATCCCTGTATGTTTTTTGAATTCTGAAAAAAATACACTTCTCGATTTGAATCCAGCTTCTGCACCAATGGCTTCCAGTGTAAAGTGTTTCCAGTCCGTAGTGGTTTCGAGTCTTTTTTTGACCAGGTCTATCTTTAAGGAGTGGATAAATTGAATAAAGCTCTTGTTGTGTTTGTTTCTGATCAGGTGGTTCAACTGATGAGCTGGCATTTCGAGAATGTGGGCTAGCTTTTTTAGTGTAATGGTTTTTTGCAGGAAATCTTTGTGTTTATCTATATGGGCATCCAATTTTGCAAGTAGTTGTTTACATTTTACCTGGTCACTTTCTATATCCAGTTCCTTGTTAACTCTTTGAAGTGTTTCCCGCCGGACGTCTAAGTAATTTGCCTGATGCACAAGTGGAATTCGCCCTATATGGTCCGGAATTGATGCCAATAGGTATTGATACTTTTCTTTGGCAGTACCTAATCTAATCATGTTGGAGCGTTCGTGAGCTTCCTGAAAGCAACGCTCCATAATACAGCGCATAATGATGTTCATTTCAGGATATTGCTGATAGAAATAAAGCATGTCTTTTGCATGTAAACTCACTACAAGAGAGTCTTCTATCGCAAATATGCTGTCATCGGACGGTTTATATCCATACATGCCTGAAACGGAGGTCACAAAGTTTCTGTCTGGAATGATGAAGCTGGTGAGTTGTTTATTATTTCTATTCGTGGTTGAGATAAGGATACCTTTTACAAGGAAATAGAAGTGATTGCAATATTCTCCTTGTTTAACCAGGTGGTGATCTTTTTTGAGTTCACGAACTTTAAGTAATAGATCGAGTTCTGCTTTCAATTCTTCACTAATAGGCGAATAGGAAGCAAAAACATCAATTAATTGATGTGCTGGATTTGAGGCGTTACCAATTTGAGATAACTTTTCTTGCATGATGAATTACAGATATATATCGAGCGAAAATATTGTAACTTAATTGTGGTGCAAGTTATGTTTATTATTAATATAGTATGTTAAATTCGAAATAAATAATCATGAATATTTGTCTGTAAACCGATCTGCAAAAGCAAGTTGTGCTCCTTCTAATCCAGTTCCGCCCGGATTAGAAGGAGAGACGGGACTAGGTCAGCTGAACTAAACAGCTTTTCTCATCATCAAGTCTGTTTGGACATCTTCACCCAAATGGAAAATGTGTGAATCGAATTCTACAAAACCATTCTTCCGATAAAAACCAATTGCAGAATGGTTTTTTTCCCATACACCTAACCATATAGATTTCAACCCTAAATCTTTAGCGATGCGGACTGCTTTATCGTAAAGCATTTGGCCGATATTCTTTCCTTGATATGTTTTCAATACATAAATCCGTTCAATTTCAAGGCTATCATTTGCAATTGCCTCCGTCTGCGCCGCGGCTACATTGACTTTTAAATAGCCAATCACTAAATCATTTAAAACTGCGAAGTAAAACTGAGCGTGTTCATTGTTAACTTCCCGGGTCAGTTTATCCATTGCAAAACTCTTTTCCAGGTAAACCTTCATGTTTTCTTCGGTGTTGACCTCAGCAAAAGTTTCGTGAAACGTTTGACGGCCAATTTCCTGAAGTTTTGTAATATCTTTTTCGACAACTCTTATAATCTTTATGGTATTCATAACTTGTTTGCTTAATCTGTTTACAAATTTACTGTGCTATATAATGTGGAAAAATGCTGTTTTATGATTTATTGATGCGTATCTTGCATTAATGGATTTGCAGCAAATAAAATATTTTCTAGCACTGGCGGATGAACTTCACTTCTGGAAAACAGCAGAGAAGGTGCATATTACACAATCTGCCTTGAGTCGTCAGATACAGGCTCTGGAAAGCGATTTGGGCATCCAATTATTTGAACGTAATAAACGTAATGTTAAACTTACACCAGCAGGTCAGTTTTTGAAGGAAAAATGGACCAGAGAATTGACTGAAATCAATTACATTCATCAATTTGCCAGACAGATTCATTTAGGTGAGAACGGAACAATACGAATTGCTCACCCTGATTCTATTTCCGGGTCGCTGATACCAGATATTGTTTCGCGAATTTCCCAAACCTTTCCTAAACTGCAGATAGAACTTGTACAAGTATTGTATGAAAATCAGCAAGAATTTCTAAGCAATTATAAACTTGATCTGGTGATTACACGAGATAAAAATGAAGCTAAGGGGATAAGATTTGAAAAAATCTACACAGACAACTTAGCATTGGTTGTACCAGATGCTCATCGTTTTCGGACTGCTAAAGACTTGTCAAAAGAGCAACTTGCAAATCAGAAATTTATATTACCTGTTAAGGACGAGGGTAGCAGTTACAATAGCCTGATCCAACAGATGTTCGAATCACTTGATATAGAACCAGACGTGTATTTACATTCTGAATTTGGATCTACAATTATAGCCCTGGTCAGAAAGGGATTTGGAATTGCAATATTACCAGATTCTTATATCGACCACGAAATTCCAGGGGTCAGATTTATTAGACTTCCATTTAAAACTGACCTTTATCTGAGTTGGCGAGTTGACGATAATAATCCGGTACTTGCTAATATATTAAAACTTATACGTGGTATATAGAATCGCGTCGCCTCATTTTTATGGCCCCTGTTGGTATTAAGAAAATAGAGTAAGCCTATGTTGTCCCTATAACAAACGGCGCACGAAAAGGCACCTAAAACGCACCTGAAACGCAGCTCAATCGGGATTTTTAATTTCATATGCGGTTCATATGCGAGTTACGTACCGGTCTTTCAACCCCTTGTTATAGCCAGTACATAGAATCATCTATAAGCCTTCTACCGACCAGATTGGATCTGATACATAGGAGTGGGGTTTTGTTGGGATAAGCAAGTCATTTTGTTCATTTACAGTGATTTGTCAGTTTCTATTCGATTTTTTCAAAATGCGTGATAATGAACGGCGCCGATGTCGTCGCTTAATTTGCCTATTTATAGGTTTTAGCTTAAATTTAAGAATAGCATCAACATATTGTGTTTAAATAGTTGTGCGACGACAGGAGAGGAGGTATATAGTCTATGTTTGAATTTCTAACCTAAAACTATAAACATGAATTTAATTGAAATAATTAAGAATGAAATGAACGGTGTCGTCTCATTTTTAAGCCAAAAAGCTGGTGTAAGGGAGGAAGAGATTCAAAATGGTCTCTCTGCAGGTGTTCCTGCGGTTCTGGCAGGTGTATTGAAAAATGCAACAAGCGGAGGTGATCCTAGTTTTCTGGGGAAAATGTTAGCTGGTGGTGCTGGCACCGGTGTG
>NZ_DATMRL010000545.1:0-6221 GCF_035566355.1 Pedobacter sp. | reverse complement strand
CTTAATTTCTGTCGTTCTGATTGTCTTAAAAAGAAACAAAATTCTCACCTTAAATCCAGAGGATTTTGACTTGAAAAATGGGGTCTTTTAAGGGGTCTTAAATTACAGAATTAAGATATTGTTAAAAAAACACTAAGCCTAAATTACATTTGTTATTTTGAATTCCAAATTTTAATAGCTGATTTCTGTTTTTTTGACAAATGCCAGGGTGTTTTTTTAAACTGTTTTTGTTGGTTTAAATAGTTGTTTTATAGCTGTTAAGGTGTTTTTTTGTGCGGTATTTGATGCGTTTTTCTGAATTCTTTTTTTTTAAATCAAAAATTGTAAAAAAAAGGGTGATGATTAGAAACGAAAGTAATAAAAAGCTAATATTTGTGTTCATGTATTTTAAGAAATAGGATGGTAAAGATTGACCTTAGAAGTGATACAGTAACCAAGCCAACAACAGGCATGCTGGAGGCTATGATGACAGCCAGAATTGGCGATGATGTTTTTGGCGAAGATGAGAGCGTTTCCGGCCTGGAACATAAACTTGCAGCTTTGTTTAATATGGAGGCGGGATTATTCTGCCCCTCTGGTACAATGACGAACCAGATTGCTATTAAATGTTTTACACAACCAATGGATGAGGTGATTTGTGATCAGACAGCACATGTGTACCGTTATGAAGGTGGAGGAATTGCCTATCACTCTATGGCTTCTGTTCGATTACTAAATGGGCCAAGAGGGATTTTGACAGCAGAAATGATTGAACGGGAAATCAATGAGGAAAATATACACTATCCCCATTCCAGCCTGGTTGTTTTGGAAAATACGGTGAATAAGGGAGGAGGAGCTTGTTATACATTGAAGGATATTGAGCCTATTTACCAGCTTTGTAAAGCACGGGGGCTTAAACTTCATCTGGACGGTGCACGGATTTTCAATGCTTTGGAAGCCACGGGAGATCAAGCCAGCGCATACGGATCCTGTTTTGACGGAATATCGGTTTGTTTATCGAAGGGGCTGGGCGCTCCGGTAGGTTCTGTGTTGTTGGGCTCAAAGGAAATGGTACAAAAAGCCCGAAAGATCAGGAAGGTTTTTGGAGGTGGTATGCGGCAGGCAGGGTTTTTAGCTGCTGCTGGTATTTATGCGCTGGACCACCAGGTTAGCCGCTTATCTCTGGACCATGCACATGCAAAATTATTGGGTGAGGCCTTGTTACAAACAAAATATGTTTCGGGCGTTATGCCGGTGGAGACCAATATTGTCCTTTTTGATGTTCATGAGTCTTTTTCTACCACGGGAATAATCAATGAATTGAACAAAAGAGGGATTTTATGTAACACTACTGGGCCAAAAACTATTAGATTTGTTACGCATTTGGATGTTTCCGCGGAAATGATTGAGCAGGCAGCAGACATTCTGAAGAATTTGATTCCATAATTATATAAAGATTATTAATGAATAAAATCTTAATAGCCAATAGAGGAGAGATCGCTTTGCGCATTATGCGTTCAGCTAAAGAAATGGGGATTAAAACAGTTGCTGTTTTCTCGGAAGCGGACCGGGAAGCTTTGCATGTCAGATATGCTGATGAAGCTATTTGTATCGGCCCTGCGGCTTCCAGCCAATCTTATCTGGTTGCAGAGAAGATTATCGAGGCGTGCAGGAGATCGGGAGCAGAAGCCATCCATCCCGGATATGGTTTTCTGTCTGAAAATGCAGATTTTGCTAAAAAAGTAAAAGCGGCGGGGCTTGTGCTGATAGGACCAACGCCGGAAGCCATGGAAATTATGGGGAATAAGTTATCTGCTAAAGCTGCGGCTTTAAAATACAATATTCCAATGGTTCCGGGTACCGAGGAAGCCATAACCAATGTGGCCGAAGCAAAACTTCGTGCCGTAGAAGTTGGTTTTCCGATTTTAATTAAGGCTGCTGCAGGTGGGGGTGGAAAAGGAATGAGAGTTGTTAACCAGGTAGAGGATTTCGAAGAACAAATGCAGCTTGCAGTGAGCGAGGCCACCTCTGCATTTGGCGATGGTTCTGTATTTATTGAAAGATATGTTTCTTCGCCAAGGCACATTGAAATACAGGTATTGGGCGATACGCATGGTCATATTGTGCATCTCTTTGAACGGGAGTGTTCTATTCAGAGAAGACATCAGAAGGTTATTGAAGAGGCACCTTCTTCTGTACTTACAGAAGAGATCAGGCAGAAGATGGGAAAATGCGCGGTAGATGTAGCGCGGGCAGTGAATTATGTAGGAGCCGGAACCGTAGAGTTTATCCTGGACGAGAATCTGGATTTTTTCTTTTTGGAGATGAACACGCGCTTACAAGTAGAGCATCCGGTTACAGAGATGATCACAGGACTGGACCTGGTGAAAGAGCAAATAAAAATTGCCAGGGGTGAGGCATTGTCTTACACTCAGCAGGATTTGAAAATCAGCGGGCATGCTATTGAACTCCGGGTATATGCAGAAGATCCGGAAAATAATTTCCTTCCGGATATCGGTTTGCTAAAGACCTATCGCACACCGAAAGGAAACGGGGTAAGAGTGGATGATGGATTTGAAGAAGGTATGGAAATTCCGATATATTATGATCCTATGATTGCCAAGCTGATCACTTATGGTAAAGACAGGGAGGAAGCGATAGACCGGATGGTAAGGGCAATTGATGAATATGACATTACGGGCATACAAACGACATTGGCGTTTGGTAAATTTGTGATGCAGCATGAAATGTTTAGAACAGGACATTTCGACACACATTTTGTGAATAAATATTTTCATGCCGATAGCCTTAGGGCAGAAGACGAGCAAGAGGCGTTTATAGCAGCGCTTAGTGCGGTACTGACCCTAAAAAAACAGAATGTGCCCTATCTATCTGAACAAAGTAGCGTAAAGGATACAAACTGGAGGAAAAACAGAAGTTAATATTAGAGATTTTTATGTTTACAGGAATTATAGAAACACTTGGTGAGGTTAAAGAAATTGTTAACGAAGGAACAAATCTTCATTTTAAGATCCGTTCTGATATTAGTCGGGAATTTAAGATAGACCAAAGTGTTGCACACAATGGAGTTTGTTTAACCGTGGTGGAATTGAATGAAGACACTTATACGGTTACAGCTATACAGGAAACGCTTGAAAAAAGCAATTTGGGAAGTTTGAAGGTGGGCAGAAAGGTGAACCTGGAACGTTGTATGTTGATGAACGGAAGACTCGACGGGCATATTGTTCAGGGGCATGTAGACCAGACCGCAGTATGTATTAAGAGAGAAAGTCTTGATGGGAGCTCAGAATATAGATTTCGTTATGACGCCTCAAGAGGTAATGTTACCGTGGAAAAGGGATCCGTTTGTGTAAACGGAATTAGCTTAACTGTTGTTCATTCTGAGCTCAATGAGTTCTCTGTGTTTATCATTCCTTATACGCTTGAACATACCAATTTGTATGAAGTAAATGTCGGGGATACCGTGAACCTGGAATTTGATATCATAGGTAAATATGTAGCCAGGCTGGTCAATAAATAATTATCTTTTCAGGTCATCTATTTTACTTTTGATGAAGGCCGCAAGTTTAGGATTTTTATCCATTTCCTTGAAATTCTTCAAGTATAAATTGTAATAGATGATTGCATTTTTCTTGTCATTTAGTTTGTTCTCATAAAGGAGAGCAATATTGTAGTACAGACTGCCATTATTCTCGAACAATAAACCCCGTTTGTAAGCACTGAGTGCTTCATCATTTTGGTGATTGGACTCATAGGCTTCCCCAAGCAATCCATAATAAGAAGCTGTTTTTGGAGAAATACCTTCAGTGATGGTCTTATTAAAGAATTTTACCCCATTTTTAGCATCCCTTAAACCTCTATAACATACAGCGATGGAATAGGAGAGGTCTTCGTTGCGGGTGTCTTCCCCCTTGATTTTCAAGAAATAATTTAATGCATTTTTATAATCCAGAAGATCAAAATAAGATTTAGCGAGATGGTTTAATGTCAAAGTTGAGCTGTCTCCAAGACTCAGGAGTTTCAGTCCGGTATGAATCGCTTCGGAATATTGTTTTAGGGATCGGGCAACAGGTAATTTGATTCTTAATAAATGAAGGTTGGCACTGTCTGCCTGTATGGCAGGTTTTAATATTTCATCAGCTTTATTGAAACTGTTAAATTTGAAATAAGCTTCTGAAAGCGTCGCCGCAATCTCCGAATCACCAGGATTTAGTTTATTTGCCTGTATTAGATATTTGAGCTGATCCTCTGCTTTACCAGCTTCATAGTTCAAATTCTTCTGACTTAGGAGGGCAAGTTGTTTACTTGCATCGAAATTTACACTATCTATGCTTAGAATTTCTTTATAATAATTACCTGCCTTTTCAAGATTTCCTCTTTTTAAATTTACCGTACCAAGGTTGTAAAGCAGTGCTGTGTTTTTTGGTTCCAATGCATATAAATTAAGGTAAATCCGTTCTGCATTAGAGAGATCTCCTGCCATCATATAACAATAAGCAAGTGGTCTCCATATTTTAACTTCCTTCCCGTCCTCTTTGTAGAAGTTTTGAAGATAATTTACTGCATCAGTATATTGCTGGTTTTCATAATACTC
Source organism: Pedobacter sp. (assembly GCF_035566355.1). Taxonomy (GTDB): domain Bacteria; phylum Bacteroidota; class Bacteroidia; order Sphingobacteriales; family Sphingobacteriaceae; genus Pedobacter. The sequence continues at coordinate 1,627 of NZ_DATMRL010000545.1, read as the reverse complement.
CGTTAGTTTAACAGGATCGGGAACAGACTTTTTTTGAGCATGTAATACAATGGGCAGAAGAAAGAGGAGGAACAAAGAGAATATATTTTTTATTAAACGCATAGCGGCAGAATATGGGAATTAGTGATTTTCTTTAAAACTAAAGTATTAGGTATTGTTGAATAAACCAAAACTTATTGTCTTTGTTTTCTCCGCTCAGTCATTATTGATCAAACATAACGGGGATATTGTTTGTTGTTTATTCAATAGGATTGATTTTTAATTTAAAAAACAAAATATGGATACTTTAAAGAAGTTTGAGTTGATGGAAAAGATAGTAAGGGAATTAGAAGACTTACAGCACTCACAGCAGGCGCTTATCCAGAAGCTAGGTAAAATAGAGGTGGATAACATAGAGTTAGGCGATAAAAGACTAGATAAAGATTTACCAGATATGCATCAGAGGGTTTCTGATAACCTGGATGCAATTAAAGGAATACTGGAATATTTCGCTGAGAAAACCCAAAATTTTGGTGATAAGAATAATGTTGATGCCCTAAAAGAAAAACAAGCCATTAACAACGCTACTAGTTAAAATAGGGTGCTCAAATTTGAATTTGGGCACCTTTATTCTTTTACTGGTTCAACAGGTATTTTAATCGTAAAAATAGTGCCCTTTCCAGGCTCACTTTCTACAGTGATGTCACCATCATTTCTTTGCATAAATTCTTTGCAGATCATAAGCCCCAGGCCAGTCCCTTTTTCATGCATGGTGCCTCTTGTTGATATGTTGGCACCACCAAAAACATCCTGAACGACTTCAGCCGGCATTCCAATGCCTTTATCTTCAATCAACAGATGAACGAAGCCGGTGCGTTGATAACTGGCTGATATATCAATGATGCCTCCTGTATTACTGAACTTAATGGCATTATTAATGATATTTCTGACTACAATCTGTATCATCAACATATCTGCAAACACGATCACATTTGGGAAAACATTGTGTACAATTTTGATTTCTTTAATAGATGCCGGGGGCTGGTGATAGTCTATTTCATTGATAATGAGATTTCGGAGATTAAAATATTCTTTATTAATTCCGTAGCCCTTAAGCTGGCTTCTGGACCAGTGCAGTATGTTTTCCAGAAGATCAGTGGTATAGATAATATCTTTACTTAAAATAGGGGCAAGCATTTTGAATTCCTCGGGAGTGATGATGTCATTCGAAATCATTTTAAGCACTTCGGATAAATTGACAAGTGGTGCGCGGAGGTCGTGTGCTATAATGGAGAAGATTCTATCCTTTAACTGGTTTAACTTTTGAAGTTCGGCCGCCTGATCTTTTATCTTTAAAGATTCTTTTTTAATAGCAGTCTGGTCCTGAAATTTGACAATAGTGAGATCGCTGTTTAAATTATCATCGATCATATAGGTGATGTCTGCTTCAAGGTCCAATACTCCCCCTGGAGTGTCAATTTTCAGATCTAATTTTCCTGAAGTTTTATTTTGCAGATAGTGCATGAAATTTGGTTGCGTTCCAAACAATTCGTTGGCCTGTTTACCTATAATCTTCTCATCAATGATGAAATACTTGAGAAATGCATGATTATAATCTATAATCCTTTGGTGCTGATCAAGGATTATA
>NZ_DATMRL010000544.1:0-14486 GCF_035566355.1 Pedobacter sp. | reverse complement strand
AATCTCAATATCCGGTCTTATTTTAAGCATTAACCGTTGTATTCTATCCGAATTGAGTTTTTCATCTTCGAGAATCAATATCTTCTTTATGATATACATTTGATAAGAGGTACTTTTATTGTGAAAGTTGTATCTGTTTTCTCTATTGAAGGCGTTCCATCTCCTAATAAAGTATAGCGGCCAAGAATATTTTTCAAGCCCAGACCCGTAGACTCCGGCTTTTTGATCAGGGGAAGCAAGGTATTGGAAACTACCAGTTCATCATCGTTGTTGGAATAGATGCTGACGACCAAAGGATTTTCTTCTTCCGTACGATTATACTTCATGGCATTTTCAATGAGCAGTTGAAGTGTAATAGGAGGGATCAGTAAGTTGAGCTTTGATTCATCAATATTCACCTGAAAAACACTCCCGCCCCCCATTCGGTTGTTGATCAGAAAAAGATAGGCATCAAGAAATTTGAGTTCTTCACGCAGAGAGATCAATTCCTTTTTTGAGTTGATCAGCAGGTAGCGGTACACTTTGGCGAAATTCTCTGTATACTCATGTCCTAGCTGCTGGTCCTGTAATATCAATTCCGACAGGACACTTAGGTTATTGAAAACAAAATGCGGGTCGAGCTGTAGCTTAAGTGCCTGTAACTCTATTTCAGCTGCCAGCTGCTTATTCTGAGCGGCCTTAATCTCAAATTCAGCAGCTTTCCTTGTGGCGGTTTTCCAATTGCTCAATAGAAAATCACCGGTATTTAAGGTACTGATCGTTAACGCCCAAAGTATAATGGAAAGAATGGAATAGAATCCTTCTCTTAAACCAATACCTTTAGGTTGCGTGTTTACCGTGTTTCCAAAGATTAAATAGAGGGTTGTCAGGCAAATGATCAGGAAAAGTGCACCAAGGATTTGAAACAAGGTTTGGATGAGTAAACGTCTTAATGGATGGACCATCCATGAAATCCTTTTGTTCAGGGCTCTGTCTATATAAAGGCTTAATGCCAGGATGATGATACAAAATACCAGATTGATCAGCGTATCTATGAAGATCTTGGAAGCTGGCATTTCAAAATAATTTTTCCAGTAGGAAGGGGGAAGTATCATGAATGAAGTTAGATATGACCCTATAAAAGTGCATGTAATCAATAAGATGATCTTTGCGTTACCCCTCTTCATTGTGTTAGATATTTTCTCTCAATCATTCACCAAATATACCGTTCATAATTAACAACCTCGTTTTTGTTCCATTGGATGGCGAGCTTTTAGGATTTACTGGCACGCATCTAAACTAATGGGACGGCGTCTGTGAGGAAGCCTTCTTTTGAAAATAGGATTTGTGGTAAAATACCTTCGTTTTTTTAAACTTAAAAGATTCTGAATATATCCATACCTTCGATTAAATTACGTATTTTTATATAGTAATATCTAATATAGGCATTGCTAAATGCCATTATTGCAGGTATTGGAATGGCTACAAAGTGTGAAATTTTTAAAATGAAAGAAATATAAAAAGCGCTTTGATATGCTGTGAGCTAAAACGTTATGACGTCATGTTAGTATTTTTTTTCTCGTCTGACATAATTACTTGTAGTTCTAGCAAATATGACCAAGAAAGTCAGAACATAGTAAGTTTTATGAAATAACGGCAGTTAAGAGATCTTTTTCCACGGATATGGCGTAATTGTTGATAAAATAATAAAACTGGTCGCGCTTATTTATAAAACATTTTTATAGTTTAGAGCATTCCGGTTTAGAAAGGTTATATATGGAAGCTAAATTTTCACCACAAGTTAAAGACGTGATTTCGTTTAGCAGGGAAGAAGCCCTGAGATTAGGTCACGATTATATCGGCGCAGAACATCTTTTATTAGGCTTGATTCGCGAAGGCGATGGTATGGCTATTAAGATATTAAAATCATTAGGGGTCGATACATCTAAGTTGCGTCGTTCAATTGAAGACGCTGTTAGAGGCACTTCCAGTGTTACGGTTAACCTTGGGAACATCCCGTTAACTAAACAGGCTGAAAAAGTACTGAAGATTACTTATCTGGAAGCTAAAATATTTAAAAGCGACCTGATTGGTACAGAACATTTATTGTTGTCTATTTTGCGCGACGATGATAATATTGCTTCGCAGATCTTGTTACAATACAGCATCAACTACGAAATTTTCAAACAGGAAGTTGAAGTGAATAAGAACGGTTTCAGAGATGATCCTCAAGGTAGTGCTTCTACTGGCGGTGATGATGATTATCGTGAAGAAGAAAGCTTCAGTAGCCCTAAGAAAGTTTCTGATATCAAATCTAAAACCCCGGTACTGGATAATTTCGGAAGAGATTTAACTAAAGCCGCTGAAGAGGGGCGCCTGGATCCGATTGTTGGCAGGGAGAAAGAAATTGAGCGCGTGTCGCAGATCTTGTCCCGTCGTAAAAAGAACAATCCTATATTGATTGGTGAACCTGGAGTGGGTAAATCCGCTATTGCAGAAGGCTTGGCTTTGAGGATCGTACAACGTAAAGTTTCCAGGGTGTTATTCAACAAACGTGTGGTTACTTTGGACCTTGCTTCTTTGGTTGCAGGAACAAAATATCGCGGGCAGTTTGAGGAACGCATGAAAGCGGTGATGAATGAATTGGAAAAATCTACAGATGTAATTCTGTTTATTGATGAGATTCATACCATTGTTGGAGCAGGCGGTGCCTCCGGGTCCTTAGATGCATCCAATATGTTTAAACCTGCATTGGCCAGGGGAGAAATACAATGTATCGGTGCAACAACATTAGATGAATATCGTCAGTATATAGAAAAGGATGGTGCTTTGGACCGTCGTTTCCAAAAAGTAATGATTGAGCCGGCGACACCTGATGAGACTATTGAGATCCTGAACCGTATCAAAGAAAAATACGAAGATCACCATGGTGTTACTTATACCGATGAAGCGATCAATGCCTGTGTGGCTTTAACCTCACGTTATATTACAGACAGGTTCCTGCCGGATAAAGCTATTGATGCTTTAGATGAAGCAGGATCAAGAGTACACTTGACTAATATTCACGTTCCTGAAAATATCATTGATATCGAAACCAAGATTGAAGACATCAAGGTAGAGAAAAATAAAGTGGTTAAAAGCCAGAAATATGAAGAGGCAGCCAAGCTGAGAGATACAGAGAAAAATCTTTTGGAAGAGCTGGATCGTGCTAAAGCAGAGTGGGAAGCGGAAACAAAAACAAAACGTTATGTAGTTTCTGAAGAAAACGTTGCCGAAGTGGTTTCTATGATGACAGGTATTCCATTGCAGAGGGTAGGACAGACAGACAGTCAAAAACTGTTGAATATGTACGATACTGTTGCACAGAAGATCATTGGTCAGGATGATGCAATCAAGAAATTAACTAAAGCCATTCAGCGTACCAGGGCAGGATTGAAAGATCCTAAAAAGCCTATCGGGTCCTTTATTTTCCTGGGACCAACAGGAGTAGGTAAAACCGAATTGGCCAAGGAACTGGCCAGGTTCATGTTTGACAGTGATGATGCCTTGATCCAAATCGACATGAGTGAGTACATGGAGAAATTTGCCGTATCCCGTTTAGTGGGCGCGCCTCCAGGATATGTAGGTTATGAAGAAGGTGGCCAGCTGACTGAAAAAGTTCGCCGTAAGCCATATGCCGTGATCTTATTGGATGAGATAGAAAAAGCACATCCGGATGTATTCAATATTCTGTTGCAGGTGCTGGACGAAGGACAATTGACAGATAGTCTGGGCCGTAAGGTTGATTTCAGAAATACCATTATCATTATGACCTCTAATATTGGTGCACGCCAGTTGAAAGATTTTGGTCAGGGTGTTGGTTTCTCTACCTCAGCAAAAACCAACCAGGTGGATGCACATTCCAGAGGTGTTATTGAAAATGCACTGAAACGCGCTTTTGCACCAGAATTCTTGAACAGGGTAGATGATGTAGTGGTATTTAATACCCTGGGTAAAGAAGAAATTTTCAAAATCATTGATATTGAATTAAAGTCATTATTTGGCAGAGTTCATAATCTGGGTTATGAGATCAAATTAACCGAAGGTGCTAAAGACTTCATCGCTGGTAAAGGATTTGATCCGAACTTTGGAGCAAGACCACTTAAGCGTGCAATACAAAAGTACCTGGAAGATCCTATTGCAGAAGAGATTCTGAAAGGCGAAATTCATGACGGTGACGTACTGGAAATAGATTACGATAAAGAAAGTGATCAGATCGTCGTAGTCAACAAGAACTCAGGTAAGAAAAAAAGAAAAGAAGAAGGAGCCTAAATTAAAAAAGGCAAATCAATGAAAAGTCCTGCAGGGTTATCCTGCAGGACTTTTTTTTAAAAGAAACTTAGCTGGGAGCCGGGTATCTGGAAAAGGCTGGAATCTAAGTGAATTCTGTCTATGTTGAGTTTATTTAACCGGCAATGAAGATTGAAGGTGTCCTTAATCATTTTGGATATGTTACCTCCACCATGCATCCGCTGGCCAAAACGACTATCATTAACTTGTCCGCCGTGGCAGGACTGGATCATGTGCCAGACTTTATCAAATCTATCCGGATAATTCTTCTTTAGCCAGTCTTCAAATATAGGTCCTATGGCTCCGTTTAATCTTACTATAGTATAACCTGCATTTTTTGCACCACAATCTGCTATAGTTTTTAAAATTAAAGGCACTTCATGATCACTCAGGCCTGGTACCAATGGTGCGACCATAACACCCACAGGAATACCTGCTGAACTTAATTGCTCAACAATTTTTAACCTTTGACGTGCAGTTGTAGTTCTGGGTTCCATCTTTGAACGTAAGTCTTCATTAAGGCTGTTGATCGATACATAGACCATACATAGATTTAATTTTGCTAATTCCTGCAAAATGTCCTTATCTCTTAAAATCAGAGCATTTTTTGTAATTAAACCAACTGGCTGTTTATAGGCAAGTGCAATTTCGAGTAATTGCCTTGTGATTCTGAACTTTCTTTCGGCTGGCTGATAGCAATCTGTATTTCCGGAAAGCGAAATGATTTCAGCATTCCAGCTCTTTTTTTCAAGGAATTTCCGGAACAATTCAGGCGCATCCTTTTTCACTATAATTTTTCTTTCAAAATCAAGCCCTGCACTAAAGCCCCAATATTCATGCGCATTTCTGGCATAGCAATAGGTGCATCCATGCTCGCAGCCCTGGTAAGGATTGAGAGAGTAAGCCATTCCTACATCCGGACTTTCTACTTTGTTGACTATAGATTTCGATTGGCCAAAAATAAATGTGGTTTTGCTGTTCTCGGTTTCCCAGTCGTCAATTCCCTCCACATGTTCTTTAACATAATCATTTTTTAGAAAATGGTTGTGCGGATTAAACTGGGAACCGCGACCTTTTAAATAATTATCTTCTTTTTCCTGCTCTGCTGCCATAAATCAAAAATACTAATATTTTTAGTATTTTTGATTTATTTTGAAGGAATTATATAATCCATAGGAACCATATCTGCAATCTTTTCATATGCCCAAAAACCCTCAAAGAGCAGAGCTTTGGGCTCATGAATACCTCCTGAGGCATAAAAATGTACTGGGGCCTGTAATAAATGAACGACAGATATTTCGTAATTGGGTACATCCAGTGGCCTGCCTACAGAGTGCCCGGAGTTATTGGTATAATCAACGGTTTCCAGTTCCTTGGTATACATTACATATAAATCGTCTTTATAGTTCATGGTTTTGAGGTTGGGCTGGTATTGTCTTACCAGGGTATCTGTTAATACTTGTGCCCGGTTTAAAGTGCTGATCTCTCTCGGGAGTTTTTTTAGGGCCACCCAGTAATTGAGAGAATCATTAACCGCTGAACCAAAACGGATTACCCCGTGCTGGGCCTTGGTTAATCTTTTGATATTGGCATTAATCAGACTATCCGGCGGTCTGCTGGTATTGTTGATTTTAATGAGTTTGTTGATAATGAAACCTTCCTCTTCGCTTCGGCCCTGGTAAAGAGATTTAAAAAAGTGCTGAGACGAACCATAGTAGGCGATTTCCCTGTTCTTTGCCCAGAGCCTTTTTTTGGAGCCGGAACCTTTTAACTCTTCAAAGTTGGGTAAGCCTGCATAATAAACAATATGTGTGTTGTAGTTGTATTCAAAGAATTGCAGCATATATTTTAGCCTATACCCCAATGCTTTGTTTTCAATCACCAGGAAATCATTGGATTTAACGGTCAGTACCCTCATATTGTCATCGTAATCGGTATAGAGGACCTGAGGATTCAGAATTTTGCATTTTGTTGCATTTGGTGTTTTACCAATAAAGAATTCTTTAAAAAGATTAATATAGCGTTCTCTGTTTGGATCCGTACGAATTACAACTTCATTCAGCTGGATGGTATTTTCCTGCAAAGTGATCTCTATAACTGCCGATTTGTCGGATAGGATTACATTTTTGGTATAAGGTAAAAATCCCATCATTTGTACCAGCACATCATAATTTCCTGGTTTGAGATTGCCCAGTGTAAATTTACCATCATTGGTGGTCACTGTCGCGGTCTTATAACCGCTCAGATAGATCCCGGCTCCTGGAATAACCTCGCCGTTTTTATCCTTAACTTTGCCAGATATGGAAAAGTTCTGTGTAAAGCCAGAAACAGAGAAGATTAAAAGGAAACCCAGGAGGTAGAGTGATCTGATCATGAAAGCTAATGTAGCTAAATATTAGATACTTAAAAAAGGTCTATTTTGCTTTATATTTCAGTAATTCTTTTGCATTTTCAAGAGCCGATTTTCCAGGTGGTTTTCCGCTGAGCATTTCAGCGATAACATAAATACGGTCTTCTTTATTTAATCTTCGGATTCCAGTTGTTGTTTTCTCCGAACTTTCATTTTTATAGACAAAGAAATGCGAATTGCCTTTTGCTGCAATCTGAGGAAGATGTGTGATACAAACCACCTGCATATTCTGTTCCAGTTCTCCAATAACCTGGCCAACCCGAAGCGCTACCTCACCGGAAATACCCGTATCGATTTCATCGAAAATCAAGGTTGGTAAGTCAGAATGTTTAGCCAGAATAGATTTAATGGCCAGCATGATCCTGGATAATTCCCCCCCGGAGGCTACCTTGGATACCGGTGCAGGTGCCTGTCCGTTATTGGCAGAAAACAATAAGGAAATACTATCCTTACCATCTTTATTGATCTCTTTGAGCAAAGTTTGTTCAATTTTAATCTTTGCATTAGGCATTCCTGTCTGGGCCAGAATCTGGTCAACCTGACTTTCTGCAGCCTTGATGGATTTGCTGCGGTTAAGGGATAAAACTGCCGCTGCCTTTTCCAGACTGGCCTTCAGTTTCTCTGTTTCTGCAGTTAAACGCTCAATTTCCTCATCGCCACTGATGAGGAGAAGCAAATTATCTGAGAGCTGATCTTTCAATGCAATTAGTTCAGCGATACTGTTTACTTTATGCTTTTGCTGTAAGGTATAGATTATATCCAGACGGTGGTTGATGTCTTCTATCCTGGCGGGGCTAAAAACTACATTTTCTTCCAGTATGGAGAGTTCGTCACTAATGTCTTTCAGTTCTATAAAAGCAGATCTTAAGCGCTCGTTGAGCTCCGTATAGGAGGTATTAAACTGCTCAACCGATTGCAGTTGACTAATGGTTTCTTTGAGAACCGGCAGTACAGAAACTTCCTGCTCACTCAGCAGCTGGTAACTGTTTAACAGGCTTCGTTTAATTGACTCTGCATTGTTTAAGGCTTCCAGCTCGTTTTCCAATGCTTCTTGCTCTTCTTTCTGCAGATTGGCCTGTTCCAGTTCATTGAACAGAAACTGTTCATAGTCTTGTTTGTTTCTGGCCTCATCTGCTTTTAGCTGTAGTTCCTGCAATTGTTGCTGGTTCTTTCTGTATTGTCTGAAATCTTGCCTGTAGCTATTCAGCTGAGCTTCGTGATTGGCCAGGCCATCCACTACGGCCAGTTGAAAGCCGGGATCATTCAATTCCAGGGTAGCATGCTGAGAGTGGATGTCAATCAGCCGTTCGCCTAATTGTTTCATTACAGACAGTGTAACCGGCGTGTCATTGATAAATGCCCTGGATTTTCCATCGATAGAAATTTCTCTCCTTAATATACTTTCTTCATGAAAATCAAGATCATGTTCTTCGAAAAGAGGAACCAGTTTATTGTTTTTCAGTTTAAAGGTGCCCTCTATGATGCACTTTTTCTCCTGGTTGAAAAAGTACTTTGTCTCTGCACGCTGTCCCAGTATAAGGGAAAGGGCTCCAAGCATAATAGATTTTCCGGCTCCTGTTTCACCAGTGATAATGTTGAGGCCTTTATCCAGCTCCATTTCAACATTATCAATCAAAGCATAGTTGCGTATAGAAAGTTTTTGTAGCATATCCTTTGCTAAATTAGGAAAACTCTTACTCAATATACTTATTCTTTATAAAGAAAAAACGGCAGGAGAAATACGCCTGCCGTTGGTTTTTAATGATGTGTGTCGCTTAATTTTTTGCTGCTGCCTCTTCTTCTTTTTTCTTTCTGAGCTGCTCAACATCTTTGTTGAATTTAGATTGCAGTTCTTTGTATTCCGGAGATCCATACACGGCGTTCAGGTCGTCCATTTTTTTCTTCCATTCAAGAGAATTGAACTGTATCTGTATGTTGTGGGCAGTTTTGATCATTTTTTCCTGCTGTTTCTTCCATTCTGGTGAATTGAAATGTATCTGTATGTTTTGGGCGGTTTTGATCATTTTTTCCTGCTGCTTCTTCCATTCCGGTGAATTGAAACGTTTTTCCATTTCTTCTGCATTCTTCTGTATGGCGACCTGCTGGTTTTTCCAGTCTTCAGAATTAAACTGCTTCACCAGGTTGGCACTTTGGATCTGAATATTTTCCATCTGTTTTTTCCACTCCGGAGAAGCGATCATGATTTGTATGTTATTTGCAAGATCATTGGTCAGTGGGGAAAGAACCAGCTTTAAACTATCCGAGTTGAGAGAAAATGCACCATCTGATGTGATTGTTCGAAGGCTGTCGGGAAGTTCTTGTATAGAATTATACTCTTTTTTTACGCCATTCTTATCAGTGGTGATGATCTTTATTTTTTTCTTTTTTGTCGTATCAGACGGAAGTGAAGTTTCCTGAAGGCTTCTTTGAGGTGAAGCAACAAATGAGGTTCCATGGATTACTTTTTTGAATGCTTTTTTAGAGGATTCCAGGGAAGCTTTAGAAGGGCTGATCCAGGCCAGGGAAGCAATAGTTGCTACGGTAAGGAAAATCACAAAGACCTGTTGTTTGATGTTCATGTAATTCGTTTTCATATCAGTTATTCTTTTAATGCGTTGGTAAAGGTGTTGCTGATTTCCACTTGCGGCCATAGATAGGGCAGGTGTGTGTTTTTGTTTGATCAACTCAAGCTGCAACAAGGCATGAGCATATGTCAATGGAGTGCCTGTGCGTTTTACAACCAGATCATCACAGGCATGCTCACGCTCTATATCAATGAGCTTGCTGCACATCCAAACAAAAGGATTGAAGAACAGTATTGTTTCAATGGCTGTTTTGAACAGGTTTAGCAGGTAATCATTTCTTCTGATGTGCGAAATTTCATGGATGAGTATAGATTCTACATGGCTCATTTCCAGCTGTGCTACAAAGGCTATCGGGAACAAAACAACAGGTTTAAAATAACCCAGTACCAGAGGAACATTTACATGTTCCGATAAGAAAAAACCGATATTCTTTTTAATCTGGAGATCATTCTTTACGGTGTTGAAAAGCTGTAGCCAGTTTTTGGGAACAGCAGAAGTTGTGGCATTTTTTAACTGCAAGAGTTTTAAGTATCCGGAAGTTACAATGCCCATTTGTAAAATGATGCCTATAAGGTAAAGAACGACCAATATGGGAAAGAAACTTTCGGCCCTGGTACTCAATGAAATTGGAAAAGTATAATTGTTGATGGAAAGAAATGTTTCCTGTCGAACTGAAGTTGGTACAGGAATCTGGAATACAGAACAAAATGTGATACAAAAGGCAATGAATATTCCGCAAATAGAAGCATAAGCGAGGTTGTGCTTAATCCTGGCGCTGATCCGTGGAAATCCCTGGAACAGAATAAACAGTAGGATATATACTGCTGCCCCTTGCCATAACGAATGAAATATACTCCAGCCTGTTGCTTTGATGAAATTGTTTACCAGTGGTTCCATTTTTTTATTTTTTACTTAGTTCATCTAAATACTTTTTTATTGAATTGATTTCGTCTTCACTTGCCGTATGATTTCCCAGTGCCTGCATAACCAGTCTTGCAGCAGATCCATTAAAAACATTATCGATCATTTTATTGACCAGTTGCTGCTGTGTTTTTTGCTGATTGACCAGCGCGCGATAGATGTGTGTTTTGGAAGACGTATCCCTGGATACCAAACCTTTTTCATGCATAATCTGCATGAGTTTCAGGGTAGTTGTGTAACCCGCTTCCTTATTCTTTTCCAGGATTTCATGCACTTCTCTAACGGTGCTGTCTCCTTTCTCCCAGAGGATCTGAAGAATCTCTAGTTCGCTTTCGGTTGGTTTGGGAGAAATATTAGTATTCATTATTTGTGTACGAATTGTTTCGTAATCAAATGTACGAATATATTCGTATAAACAAAATATTTTTAAAAAAATATGGAGAGGGTGGTGTTTAAGGCTAAACTATAGCGTTTTTTTGATTTGATCGTATTTACTGATATTAGCTGGATCAATATCAATAAGCAAATTGTAGGCAGTCATCTTATCCTGTGGATTGGCTAAGGAGAATACCCCAACGATTTCCTCTGCTTTAGCAGCAAAGTAGACATTAGGAAATATAGATCCTAATTTCTGCTTGTCCATTTGTTGCAGTTCTGGAAGAAATGAAAGGATATTTTTTGTTGCTTTCAGACTGTTGTCCTGAAGCAGGTCCAACCCATTGATGTGGTAGTTGTATAGGAAAGATCTGAGATGTTCAAAGCTGTTGTTCAGTAGGTTTTCATTTAACCAATACCTGTTACGCAAGCCGTCGTAAGCTTTCCATCCTGAATTTCCTCCGTTTTGTGCCAGGTTCATAATGTTCTGAGCCTTAATAAACATTTGGGTACCGCCCATTTTACTGAAAGTATCTTTATCCAGTCCAATCATGGTATAGGCATAATAGGAGAGGAGAGAGCCCAGGTTGGAAAGAAAATTCTGGTCTGAAAAGTCTACAGGCTGGCCATCGGTATAATTAAAATCAAAATCCTTATCGCTCATGTTTAGCAGTGTACTGCTGTAGGAGGAGCCATATACAGGTCTTCTGGATTGTATTTGCGCTTCTGCTTTATAGGACGAACTTCCGTCCCAGCTGTTGATCGTAATGATGAAATTGCATTCTATTCTTTCCTGCGGAAGATAAGTTTCATTCGTCCATTTATTGTTGTTTAGAAAATCCCTTATGGTGGTTTGCAGGGCTTCTAAATTCTTCTTGTCTATATTCTGCACCTGTGGAGCCAGTAGCTGTACTCTGGCATTAATTTCCTGTGCCTTCAGGCCGGAAATTAATATAGAAAGGAAAATAAACAGAAGGAGTTTCTTCATTCTTTTATAAGCGTTAATATTTCTGTACTGATGTCTTTTGCTACATCAGCTTTAGACTTTACTTCAAAAGTCTTTTTTTCAAAGTTCTTATTAAAGATAGTAATTTTATTGGTATTGGTTTGAAAGCCCGCTCCCTTATCATTAAGGGAATTTAGAATGATCAGGTCCAGGTTTTTTTTCAGAAGTTTGGCCTTAGCATTGTCTTCTTCATTTTCGGTTTCTAATGCAAATCCGACCAGAATCTGCCCGGATCTTTTCTGCGCTCCAAGAGTAGCAAGGATATCTGTTGTTTTTTTGAGTTCTATAGAAAGATCATTGTCCTTCTTTTTTATCTTCTGGCTGGCCACGTGAACCGGTGTATAGTCTGCCACTGCTGCACTCATGATGATAATGTCCATCTCGTCAAAGCAAATTTGACTGGCTTTGAGCATTTCTGCTGCACTGACCACATCAATCCTTTTCATGGTATGAGTGCTGGATTCTGCAGTTGGACCGCTAATGAGTGTCACATCTGCACCCAGTTCTACGAAGCGGTCTGCTATGGCAAATCCCATTTTTCCTGAAGAATGATTGCCAATGAAACGTACCGGGTCTATGGCTTCAAATGTAGGGCCAGCTGTAACCAGTACTTTTTTACCTGCTAAAGGAAGTTTTTTTTTAAAGGTGCCAGTTAAAAATGCTGTAATTTCTTCCGGTTCTGCCATTCTTCCTTCTCCATAAAGTCCACTGGCCAGTTCTCCGCTATTTGGAGAAATAATGGTGTTTCCAAAGCTTTTAAGCCTTTCTATGTTGGATTGGGTGCTTTTATGTTTCCACATGTCCAGATCCATTGCAGGAGCAAGGAAAACCGGGCATTTGGCAGATAAATAAACTGCGGAAAGAAGATTATCGCAGATGCCATTCGCCATTTTCGCAAGTGTATTGGCGCTGGCGGGGGCGATGATGAGCATGTCTGCCCAAAGACCTAATTCTACATGATTGCTCCAAACACCAGTTTCTTTTTCAAAATACTGGGTATATACTGGATTTTTAGAAAGTGTAGCGAGGGTAAGCGGTGTAATGAAATTTGCCGCATCAGAGGTTAAAATAACCTTGACGTTTGCGCCAGCTTTGATCAGTAACCTTACGAGTACTGCTGCTTTATAGGCGGCTATACTGCCGCAAACGCCCAGGATGATGTTTTTGTTTTTTAGCATGGTATATTAATGCAATGGAGTATGCAAGTTAATCCCTATGCAGCTATTTATTGTTGCTCTTTAGCTGGATTTCTATGGTATACTTTTCCATTCAGAAACTCATCAATAGAGATCAAAGTTGGTTTCGGCAAACGCTCATAGTGTTTACTGATCTCAATTTGCTCTCTGTTTTCAAAGATCTCTTCTAGATTGTCGTTAGATGAAGCGAATTCAGCAAGTTTGCCATGTAATTCTTCTTTCATGTTATTGGAAATCTGATTTGCCCTTTTAGCAATAATTACTAAAGACTCATATATATTTCCGGTACTTCTATCTAAATCATTTACATTTCTAGTAACCGTAGTATTCGGTACAGCTGGTTTATTAGTATTCATTATTTGTTGGGGGTTTTAATCGTGTTCGTACTATCTCTCTTTGCCTCTTTTTCTATGGTGGCTTTATATTTTGCAATTTGTTCTGCCTGGGTAGCCATATAGCTTTTTGCTCTTACGATACCAGCCTCACTGTCGCTTTTTAATTCTTTAACTTGTTTGACCAGTTTGCTTTCCGGATGGGCTTCAAGGAACTCGTTGGCATAAGAGATGGCCTCATTATACCTGTCTTCCTGGCGGTATTCCAAACTGTTTTTTGCATATAGATATTGTGATTTTACTATCAGCATATCCATTTCTTCTACATATTTAATATCCGGGAAATCGATCTGTGCATTTTTTAAAGCAACTACAGCAGCTTTATAATTACTAATGTCATAACCACCCAGTTCGTAATACATCTTTGCATTTTCAAATGCTTTTCTTTCCAGTTTACCCCTAAGGTCGCCTATGTATTCACTTGCTTTGGCTACACGGTCGCTTTTTGGATATAAGTTGATGAACAACTGCATGGCATCAATGGCTTTATAGGTGTTCTCCTGATCAAGCGTGTATTCTGGTGAATCCAGATAGTAGCAATAAGCACCCATGTACCTGCATTCTTCAGCGTGTTTACTGGTTGGATAGGTGTCTGCGAAGTATTTAAACTGAAACCTTGCAGTTGTATAGTCTTTAAGATTAAACAGCGTAAATGCATAGTGATAGTTGAGTTCTTCTGCTTCAGATCTTCCTCTGTATTTTTGAGAAAGGTCTTCAAAAAGGATCAGGGCTTTTGAATAGTCCTTTTTGTTGTAGAGCCTCATTGCTTCCTGATACTTTTTAGCTACGTCATTACTGAGTCTGATTTTCTCAAAACGACTTTTACAACCAGCTATGCTTAGCGCTATAACAGTGAAACTTAATATAAATACGTGTTTAATTTTAAACATTCTGCAAAGATAAGTTAATAATACGATACCGTCAATTAAAAATAATAGCCGCTAAGCTAGATAAAGGCAGCGAACCTTTCAAGACCTTAACATTATTTAACAAATAGAGGATATGTAATCGAATTTGTTGACGTTGTACTGTTTGCGAATTTAAATAATTTTTAAAGATTGTGTTCCTTATATATATGGCAAATATATACAATAGAACGATTATTTCGACTGGTAAAAAAGGATTCAATTCCTTTCATTGGTTTTTGAGGGTGGGATATCATTGGAATTTTTAGGACACCTGCTTCCAGGCTGCGCGATATCAGGCGGCTGAAGAAGCCGCAGATCTCTAAGGCCTTCCAGCAGGTATCCTAAAAATTCCTTAGCATATTGGCTAGGGAGGGTGCTAACCGGG
>NZ_DATMRL010000543.1:0-3789 GCF_035566355.1 Pedobacter sp. | reverse complement strand
GTTTCCCTGCCAGCTGTTCCGTTGCCGATAGCAATGGCTTCAATCTCATACTTAGCGCAAAGCTTCTGTATAGTCTCTGCGGCATTTTTAACGTTATTCTGACCCGTATGCGGAAAGATGGTGGTGTTTTCGAGTAATTTTCCTTGCTTGTCCAGGCAAACCACTTTACATCCCGTCCTGAAACCAGGATCTATGGCTAGAACATTCTTTTGGCCCATGGGTGCAGCCAGCAACAACTGTCTTGCATTTTCTACAAACACCCGGATGGCTTCTTCATCGGCCTTTTCCTTAGAAAAACCACGAAGTTCATTTTCCATAGAAGGTGCAAGTAAACGCTTATAGCCATCCTGGATAGCCAACTCAACCTGTTGTGCATTTTTATTGGAAGATTTGATGAATTGCTTTTCCAGCAAACGAATCGCTCCCTCTTCAGCTGGTGCAAGCTCCAGCTTTAATACCGATTCATTCTCCCCGCGGCGCATGGCCAGAACGCGGTGAGAAGGTGTAGATTTAACCGGCTCATCCCAGTTAAAATAATCTTTATACTTGATCCCTTCCTCTTCTTTTCCACTCACCACCACCGATTTAAATTTACTGTGTTGCTGAAAATAAGTTCTCATCGTCGCCCGGGCCTCTGTATTTTCATTGACCATCTCTGCAATAATATCTCTGGCACCAGCCAAAGCCTCTTCCACAGAAGCTACCCCAAGCTCTTCACTCAGGTATTTTGCAGCCTCACCTTCCGGGTCTTCACCACGTTGTTCCAGAACCAATAAGGCCAATGGCTCCAAACCTTTTTTTCTCGCCTCAGAAGCCCTTGTTTTGCGCTTAGGCTTATAAGGAAGATAAATATCTTCTATCTCCGTGATGGTGAGTGCCACATTGATCTGTGCCTCCAGTTCAGGACTCAGTTTTCCCAATGCGGTCAGTGCCTTCAAAATCGCTTCCCTTCTTTTGTCCAGGTCGCGCAATTGCTGGAACCGGTCTCTTACCGCGGCTACCTGAACCTCATCCAGGCTTCCGGTCGCTTCTTTCCGGTAACGGGAGATAAAAGGCACTGTAGCACCTTCATCCAGCAATTCAATTGTAGAAAGAACTTGTTTCTCTGCTATAGCTAATTCAGCAGCAATGATTTTCGAGTGATGACTCATTTCGTTGTTTTTTAAAATAAAAAATCCCGAAGGGCACGAGCCATCGGGATTATATTTCTGGATTATCTTTAATAGCTTATTTTGCTACGTACAATACTTCTTTTACAGCTTTCACTACACGCTCTGCGTTTGGCAAACTTGCTGCAATCAGCGTAGGTGCATATGGAAGCGGAACATCAGCACAAGTAATACGCAATACCGGTGCATCTAAATGATCGAAAGCATTTTTCTGAACATTAAAAGCAATCTCAGAAGAAATAGACGCCAATGGCCATGCTTCTTCCACAATTACCAAACGGTTTGTTTTTTTCACCGACTCAATGATCGTTGCATAATCAATAGGACGTACAGTACGCAAATCAATAACCTCTGCATTGATGCCTTCTTTAGTCAGCTCTTCAACAGCAGGGTTCACTACACGGGTCAGCATTTTACCAAAAGTTACGATCGTTACATCAGTACCTTCCTTAACCACATTAGCTTTACCCAATGGGATGTAATATTCTTCTTCAGGAACCTCTCCTTTATCGCCATACATCACCTCAGATTCCATAAAGATAACAGGATCCGGATCAAGGATAGCTTGTTTTAACAAACCTTTAGCCTCATAAGGGGTTGAAGGAACTACCACTTTTAAACCAGGGCAGTTGGCATACCAGTTTTCAAAGTTCTGAGAGTGCTGCGCACCCAATTGGCCGGCATTACCTGTTGGTCCGCGAAATACGATTGGCACAGAAAACTGGCCTCCGCTCATGGACAGCATTTTAGCAGCACCGTTAATAATCTGATCAATAGCAACCAAAGAGAAGTTAAATGTCATAAACTCTACGATTGGAACTAATCCGTTCATTGCAGCCCCAATACCAATACCGGCAAAACCAAGCTCCGCAATAGGGGTATCAATAATGCGTTTGTCGCCAAACTCATCCAGCATACCCTGACTAACTTTGTATGCACCGTTATATTGCGCTACTTCTTCTCCCATCAAAAATACGTTTTCATTTTTACGCATCTCTTCGCTCAGGGCTTCACGCAGGGCTTCTCTAAATTGAATCTCTCTCATTGTATATTCAAATATTAACTGTGGGCAAATATAAGTATTGTAATCTAAATATAAAGTAGTGTTTTAATTACACTTGGGCATCTTTAGCCCGATCTAACATCCTTTGGTCATTTTACATTCCACACAAGGTCAAATAGGGCGAAAAAACAAAGCCAGCCTCGTTTTCTGTAGGTCTGAAAGGAATATTTTCATCAAAAAGCTCCGCAAGTTTTGCACTTAATAAATCCAGAAACTCGGCTTTGATGCTTTCCAGCCGCTCGCCATTCAATTTGGTCTTCTCCTTTCCCTCCATAAAAAAAGTGCCCTCTTTTCGCATATTACGGGTACTGTACAGATTCGGTTCCACGCCCGTCAAACCATTAGCCTGCTCGAAAACATAGGTGTAAAAAAGCGTCTGCACCAGCGCTTTATTCTGCTTATTGCCATTGGTATCGAACACTTCCTCCAGGCTGCTGAACCTCAGGTTATCGCTGCCGGTTTTATAATCCACAATACGGGTAACACCGTTTCTGCGGTCAATGCGGTCTATAATCCCATGCAGAATAATCTTTTTTTCCTGGCCTTTAAGGCTGAATTTAAATTCAACCTGGTCTTTCTTCTCCATAGCCAGCACTTCAAAGGGTGCCTGCTGCTCATCATAATCCAGGATCAGCGCAGCATACTCTTCTACGATGGCCAGAACCACCTTCTGCATGCCGTTGTGTACAACCTGGTGGTGCTGGTTCTCATACATCACCTGCGCAAATCCCCTTACAGCAAGAGCAGGTACTTCTTTCCGCTTTTGGGCAATACGCTCCTGAGTAACCGGGCCGCCCTCCGCCATCAAATCCTGGTAAAAGGTTTCCATAACAAAGTGTAATATAGAACCAATATAGTTGGCCTCCAGATTTTCGGAAATTTCCTTTGGCTCTTCAATTCTGGCAATATACTTGTAAAAAAACTGCAGCGGGCAATTGATATATGAGGTCAAAGCGGAAGCCGAAAGTCCTATTTCCCCATTCAGATATTTATTCAGCACAGCCATCACCTTTTCATCCTTCTTCACTTCTACAGGCAATCTTTTTTCTGTACGGATGCTTTGTTTGTGTTCCAGGTAATTGAAAGTATAGCCACTTTCATATTCCAGTTGCCTTAAAAAACGCGTCGGTTCGCCTGTATTGGTGTCATCAGCCTGCGCATTATACACCAGGCACACTTTTTCAGAACGCTGCATCAACCGGTAAAACATATAAGCAGAAATGGCGTCCTGGTTTTCCAGAACTGGCAAACCATATGCCCTTCGGATGCTATCAGGAATGAAACTTGGAGAGGCACTTGTCTGTGGCAATAACCCTTCGTTCACCCCAAGGATATAGATCCGTTCAAAATCCAGGCTCCTGCTTTCCAGTAATCCCATGACCTGTATCCCCTGAAGTGGCTCACCGGTCAAAGGCACAGAAATACCCTGGATTGCTTTTTGCATCAGTGACAAGACAAAAGACACTTCCCTGATTTGCTGCAGTTGAGGTAAATGCTCTTCCAGAGCATCATGCAAACGGTTCAGTTCTTTAATCGTTGCCACAAACAGATCTGCCT
>NZ_DATMRL010000542.1:0-20046 GCF_035566355.1 Pedobacter sp. | reverse complement strand
CGGGTTTTAAGAATATTAGGACCATTGCGCGCATTTGGCAAAATTATATGTGGTCTTATCTTTTGGATGGTTGGGGAGATGTACCCTATACGGAAGCGTTTATGGGAATGCCTGGGGAGGGGAATCTTCTAAAACCGAAATATGACAAACAAGAAGATATTTTTCCGGCAGTGTTGGCGAATCTAAAAAAGATAGCGGATGAAATGGCTGCAGGACTGGGAACAGATAATGTGGGTGATTATGATATCGTTTATAAAGGAGATATGGTGAAATGGCAGAAGTTCTGTAACTCATTGCGGCTTCGAATGGCGATGCGTATTTCAGCGGTCGCCCCGGCACTCGCGAAATCAACGATTGAGGAAATTGCAGGAAATATGAATAAATATCCAGTTTTAGAAACAAATGCAGAGAATTGTTACTTGTACTGGCCTGGAAATTTGCCTTATATGGAGCCCTGGTACAAATCAGGAATTAATGGTAAACGAATTGACAACTGGGGAATGTTCGATATTTTTATGGATTACTTAAATGAGGTAAAAGATCCGCGAATTGCCGCTGTAGCACAAAAAGCGAATACAGGAACGTATGTTGGTTATCAAAATGGTCTGCCTTCGGGCCCGGCTGTGTTAAGATCTGTTTCCTGGATAGGGGAATATTATATCAATAATCCGTCTGGATATACACCATTCTACAAATCATGTGAGACCTATTATATTTTTGCCGAAGCGGCAATGCTGGGATATAATGTAGGAATGACTGCCGAAAGTGCTTATAATAAAGCTGTAATGATTTCAATGAAAGACAATGGAGTTTCGGATGCCGACGCCCAAACCTATCTCGCTGGCAAAGGTAAGTTTGACAATACGAAGGAAAGAATTTGGTGGGATATGTGGACCGCATTGTTTAAGGAAAATTATGAAGCATGGAGCCTATACCGGAGAACAGGAATACCTTCTACAAACTATCCTGCTATAAATTCGGCATTTAAAGGCAAACATAATGATCAGCCATGGCGATTGCCTTACCCAAATAATGAATATTTATATAATAAAGCGAATACGGAAGCTGCGGCCGTAGGAGTAGTTGACCAGGTGTGGGGAAAAAGACTATGGTGGGCAAAAGATAATGGTAAACAATAGTTTTGTATGTTTAGTCATACCCCGAAATTCTATTTTTCGGGGTATGACTATTTTTAGTTATAGCTAAAATCTATAATGTGTCCTTCAATATTGAGCTGATGGTTGATCACCTTCTCTTTTTTGCCCGCAGGTATACTGATCAGTACCGCAGATTGCATAGGCGAAACTGATAATTCAATGCCGGAGTTTATATTTCTGGCGATAAACTTTTTGGTGATTAGATTATAGATGTCAACTTTCCCTTTGGACACAGGGATATATTTGATTTTCTTCTTTACAGGATAAGGATTGTAAAGTAAGTCTGTTGGAAAGGTATTGTTCCCATAAAAATCTGTTGCATTTAAGTCCAGCTGTAAAATTCCTTCGACATTGGTTTTTTTAACAATACTGCCAAAAATCCCCACATGGCCGCTTCCATAAACACTAAACTGGGAAACCTCAGGATTTTTTCCGGGTACCCATTTGGGGCCATCACCCTGGGCAACGGGTGCTTTTAAATGGGTATACAGGGTGTCGAAGGTAGAGGCTTTAGCCATTCCTTCGTAGGCAATGACCCCTTTGGTCACCTTTGCAGATTCAGGGATGGTCTGATGTTCGGCCGGCATATACTGTGGATAGAACAGCCGGGAAGCATTTACCGCATTGAGCATCCATTTACCAATAGCATTGGCATACTGTGGTTGATATTTGACCAGAGGGACAAGGGGCCAGGCGGCATCAAAGGTATTCATCAGGAAACTATAGCCGCCATGATCTACTGTACTGCCTACAGTTCCGGAAATATCAAATCCGTTCCAGTTCCCGGTGAGAAAACCCCAGCCTTCCCTGCATACGGCTGTGCCCGCAAAAGTCCAGTCGAGCATTTTAGCCAGATTGAAATGGGTACCTTGCTCGGCATTCATACTGGCCGCCACGTAGGCTCCAAAAGGCATCAGTAATTCATAGGTTGGATTGATCTTTTGACTTTCCAGAGCATTCATAGCGCTTATTGCGCCTTGCAAATATCTTTTGTCTCCAAATTTTTTATAGGCGGCATACAATACATAGGCATGGCCTGCTGCTGCGTCGGGTTGCGCACAGATGGTATTGGTCATCGGTTTCATCTGGCCATAGTCAAAATAAGAATAGTGGTAATTGCCATTCAGTATAGAGTCTGCTTTAAAGAACTTTTCTGCAATGCTCCGGGCCATTTCTTTGAATCCGGGTTCCTGTGGATATTTCTCCCAGATGGCATAGAAAAGTACATTTGGGTAAACGTCATACCACCAGTCTCTTCCATAGCCTCCGCCCAGCAGGGCTACCTCGGGCGCGGTATTGTTCATCATAATGTCCCAGCCGGTGTCTTTGTTGAAGTAGTTCTTCAGCATGGCTACATAGTTGCGGCCCCGCTGATTGCTTTTGTTGATATTGACCAGGGATGCACCAAGTACAGCTCCCATATTGGCCAGGGCTTCATGGAACATACCTTTATTATGCGCTGGTCCCTGACGCACATCACCAATGGCCGTATACATACCCATTACCGGTTGATTAAAATTCTTTCCGGTACTGTCCATCCAAACCAAGGGCCAGTATTTGCCTGTAGCCTGGAAATCGTAAACGGTCCGGTCAAAATTAAGGGCCATCTTTTTCCAGTCGATGATTTGCAGAGGCTGAGGAAGGTCTGCCATTTGCTGTACACGGTCGATTGGGATTTGGCGGATTTGCGCCTGAGTGGTCGCAGATAATAAAAAGAGAAACAGGAGCTTAAAACTAAATTTCATAATCGGAGTTTTACAAAGTGGATTGCGCAACGGTGGCTTCAATTAAGGGTTCGGTTAGATTTGCAGGATCGGACATCAGTTTTCCTTGTTTAATAATCCCTTTGGCTACCCAGTAAGAGCTGAGCTGGATAATGGCTACGATAATGATGGCATACCTTAAGGCGATTTCATTGGAAAAACAATAGGCTAAAATCAAGAATGTCCCTGCACCGGTCAGCCTGCCGATATACAATCCGGCTTCATGGTTCAGAATATAAGCAAATTCGCTTCTTTTTTCCTTTTTGCTGAGCAAATCGATCACACTGAACTGAATGGGGAAGTAAGCTAGATCCAGCAGAGGTTTGGCTAACAACAGGAACAGCATAAACAGGATGACGCCCGTTTCATTAAATAAAATACCATTGATCAGTGCGGCGATGGTAAAGAGCACAAGGCCTGCACCAAAAACATAGACCCGATGCTGCGGCCCGGTGTTACGCCCGATGATGTACATCAGGACTGCGGCAAATACAGCACCCAGTGACTGTGCAGTTCCTAAAGCCCCCTCTTTTCCCAGCAGCAACATGATGAGCATAGCGGGAGCGGTTACCAGGAAGCCCTGAACGAGCCCTTTTAGTACGGCCAGGAAGAGCAGTCTGTACCAGTAGGAATCGAATTTGAAATAGATGAATTTTTTATGCACCGGGTTCTGAAATTTCCCCGTAAAACACATGGCTGAAGCTCCTATGGTGATGAGGAAGACCAGCCCTGTGACGATCTTATAAGCCAGTTTTGCATCTCCTGCATTGCCGGAAAGCTCTATGAACCAGCCGATGAGAACGGGTATGATGACGGCAATGATGGTGTAAAAGAACGTTTCCAGACCGTAATAATAATTCCGGTTGCTGTCATCAGTTGTAGCCAGGGCAAGAAAGTCGCGGTTGGCCCAATAGAAGCCAAAAGACATGCCCATAACGATTCCTGCAATGCCTATTCCGGTAATATCAAGTGTTTTCAAAGACATCATGATCATCATGGAAATACCGCTGAGTACCATTCCGAACGAGTAGAGGACTTTGATGGGGAAACGGTTCAACAACCAGCCGTTGATCAGAAAAGTAAGGGGAATACCCGTATAGATGGTGAGTTGGTAGACCACCACTTTGGTGGGGTCATTAGAGCTTCGCATCACATAGGCGGCCACAAAGATGTCAATCACGGGCAGCACAATACTGTAAATCAGATTGGTGAGCGTGAGTGTTTTGAAATTATGCGACTGGCTTTTAAAATGCAGCAGTTCTTTTTTGAGTTTAAGTAACATCAGCGTAGATTAGGGAGGATAAGATTTCCTCGATGGAAAATTGTGCGGCGCAGACAAATTCATCTGCGGCGCCATAATAAATTGTCAGCTCATCGCCTTTAACCACATGGCCGTTGGTGAATACAACTTTTCCAAAAAAGCCGCTGAGTTCATAATCTTCAGCAGGCACCATAATGGGGTCGTCTGTTCTGGCCAGAACTTTTGAAGGGTTGTTCAGGTCCATTAGAAAAGCGCCGAGACAATAACGGTGTTCTGCGTTGGCACCGTGATAGATCTCCAGCCATCCTTTGGAGGTTTTGATAGGCGCAGCGCCTGCACCTACTCTTTTACTGTCCCATTTGTCTTTCCTGGTTTTGATGATGCATTGGTGTTTCCCCCAGTGCAGGCCATCTGGTGATTCGGCAATCCAGATGAAGTTTCCACCCAGGTCTACACTGCTTGGCCGATGAAGGGCATAGAATTTTCCGTTCACTTTTTCTTCGAAAATAGCGCAGTCTTTATTGTGTGGCGGGATGATGACACCTTCAGACTGGAAATTTTTCCAGTCTTTTGTGGTCCGCATACCCACGGCAACACCATTTTCCGATACCGCAGTATAAGTCAGGTAGTAAAGGCCATCGATCAGGGCTACCCGGCAGTCTTCTATGCCGAAGCTCTCCTGGTTGTTTTCTCCCTGTAAAAGAGGGTAACCCTCTGGTTCATAAAAATGGATGCCGTCGTCGCTGCGCAGGAGTCTTAAATGGGAAAGGGTAGTCAGATAATCCAGTCCTTTATAATTAATGACACGGGGATCGATAGCAATCAATTCTGGATGATTGACTTCAATTTCCATGATCTGGATTCCGGCGCTGCTGAGCACCGGAAAGGAGATATGGGTTTCCTGCTGGGCTGGCCGTTCGGCTACCCGCACCAGCAGCCAGGTTCTTCCTTCAAAAATGAATACACCTGGATTAAGGAGGCAGGTAATTTCTAAACCTGCTAAACTGGGTTTAAGGTCTGTTGGACGTAGGAGTGGGTTTTGTGTACATCTTTTTGCAAGGTCTTTCATAGAATGGGTTGATAAGCTGAAAAAATCATTTTAAGTTAATAACCTGGATTTTGGGTAATTGTTCCTCCCGATTTGTCTACCTCGCCCTGCGGAATGGGGTATACATAGTTGCGGTCCTGGAAATTGACCCCGATGGATTTCAGGAAATCTTTGGCCAGGCCCCACCTTTTAAGATCGTTAAATCTTTGGGATTCAAAGCCCAGTTCTACACGTCGTTCCTGTACAAGCCAGCTTTTGATCTGGGTTTTATTCGTTACCGTAACATCCCGGTCTGGCAAGGTACCTGCAGGAGTAGCAGTACCACTTGCTGTTACACTATTCCTTGCCCTGGTCCGGATGCTGTTGATGAGGCCAATGGCTCCGGAGTAATTACCGGTTTCCAGAAGTGCTTCCGACTTCCAAAGCAGTACATCTGCCCATCGGATGTATATTTTATTACTGGCTGCGTCTTCATTACCTTTATTGTGGTCGGTGAGCTCCCCGAAAATCTTGTAAACATTTTGTTTGCTCACATCAACGGTATATCCAAGTCTTGGATCGTTAGGTTCAAAGGCACTGATGAAATTGCTGGTTGGAGCGATAAATCCCCATCCGGCAAGTGCACAAAGACCGTTCCCCATGGCGGGTGTTTGTGCGGACTGGTGGTTATACGCAAATATGACTTCACTGTCGCTGAATTTTTTGGCCAGGTTGAAGCTGTCAAAATAGTTGCTGTTTAAGCTGTAGAAATTTGATGCCTCAAGTTCTGCAATATTGGTTAATACTTCTTGCCATTTCTGGTTATAGAGTGCTACCTTAGCTTGCAATGCCAGTACGGCACCTTTGGATACCCGCCATTTGTCTGTGTCATCTGAATATTTACTGTTGGGCAGGAGCGGTTTTGCTGCAGCAAGGTCTGCACTGATTTGTGCCCAGATCTGTGCCTTCGGAACTCTTTTTGCAGCTTCATAAGCATCATTGAAATCTTTTAAAGGTTTGAGTAAAAGAGGCGTGTCACCAAAATTATTCACCAGATCAAAATAATAGAAAGCCCTGAGAAAATAAACTTCTCCAAGCATTCTGTTCTTTAATGTGGGGGCTATTCCTATTTTCGAAACGACCGCATCGTCGGTCAGATAGCTGATGGCTTTGTTACACCTGGAGATCCCTTCGAAGTCATAGCTCCACTGGCCATTAAAGCCGCCGTTACTGGCCGTAAAGTTGAATTTTGAAAATTCATCCATCCAGGCCTGGTCACCATCAGGGTTCCATTTCTTCTGCATATCACCCGAAGCAATATCCTGTAGTATAAAGTCATTCCTCAGTACAGTGCCGTCATCCCATCCCCATTGGCCGATAATGTTCAATGTGCTGGCGAGGAGTTTATAGGAGGAGGTTACTGAGGAGCTCACCGTTCCGAGTTTTGGATCTGTGCTGATCTGATCTGGGGTAATTAAGCCTATAGGGGCTTTATTGAGTTCTTTTTTACATCCTGCACCAAGAATAATGACCAGCAATGCCATAAATTTATATGTTGATTTCATTTCTTTTAGTTTAGCGTGTAAGCATTAAAATTTAACATTTATACCAAACAGGAATGCCCTGGATTGAGGGTAGGTTCCCATGTCTATGATGTCTGTGGATTCCGGATCCAGGCCGGTATATTTGGTAATGGTAAACAGATTTTGACCAGAAACATACAAGCGTACATTCTGCACACCAAGCTTTGTGCGGGAAAGCAAGGATTTAAGGGAGTAACCAATCTCTACGTTCTTTAAACGCATATAAGATGCATTCTCCACAAAGATGCTGGAGGTTTTGCTACTGCCATTGTCATTAAATGTAGAGCGTGGAATGGTATTGCTGGTACCTTCGCCATGCCAGGCATCCAGGGTTCTTACAGAGTGATTGAAGGGTCTGGAATCGTAATCGATAATCTTTTTGAGATCATTGTATTTTTCAACGCCCTGTACCCCTTGGAATAAAGCCGTAAAATCGAAACCTTTATAACTTGCAGATAAGTTTAATCCATAAGAGAATCTTGGATTAGGATTGCCGATATAATCTCTATCCTGATCATTGATCACGCCGTCTCCATTGAGGTCTTTGAATTTAATATCACCTGGTTTTTCGGTAGGATTAGGGGTGCCATGCAGATAATTGGTGATTTCCGCCTGGTTTTGGTAGATCCCATCCATAACATAACCATATAAGGCATTAAGCGGATGGCCAACTTCAGTTTTGGTAACTTGCCCGATGATATAAGGAAGGTTTGGATGCAGTTTTTCTACACGATTGGTCAGCGTTCCAATGTTTCCATCAATACTGTATTTAAAAGCTTTGTCATTGTTCCGGTAGCTTAAAGCAATCTCGATACCTTTATTGCTTACTTCGCCAGCATTGACAATGGTGGGTTGAAGATCACCAACAAATGCCGGCAAGGACAATGGGAGCAGGATACCACTGGTTTTTTTCTTAAAATAATCTACAGACAGGTAGATCTTGTTTTTGAGTAAACCCAGGTCCAGACCGATGTTCTGTTGTGAGGTACTTTCCCATTTCAAATCGGGATTACCGAATCGCAGCGGTTTATACTCTTCCCCAACTTTTTGCAGCAAGGTGAGGAAGGTATAATTTCCAATTTCCTGGTTGCCTAGTTTTCCTGTGCTTAACCGGAGTTTTAAATCAGATATCCAGCGGACGTCTTTCATGAAAGCTTCTTCGGAGATTCTCCAGCCGGCAGATACGGAAGGGAAATAACCCCATTGGTTGTTAGGACCAAACCTGGACGAAGCGTCTGCTCTGAAATTCCCCGTAATCAGGTATTTAGAATCAAAGGTATACGTAGCAGAACCAAACAGAGAGAATAAAGTCCATTCTGCACCTGATCCTGAATTCCAGAGGTTGGTGAGGGAGTTTCCATAATCAAGATATTGAAATTCTGGCTGTGTGTACTCGAAACGATTCCTTGTACCACCGATGGAAGAGGAATGATTGGTAATGTATTCACTCCCAACCATGGCGCTGAAGGCATGCTTGTCAATGGTTTTGCTGTAATTTAGGGTATTGTTCCAGGTGATGGTGCTTTCCTGTCCGCGGTCTTCATTTAATGAATTTGGCCGGTTCTTTCTTCCAAGACCTTTGTCTGGGGTATCCCCACCACCGTCATCATCTCCAAAGTTTTGGTTGAAGGCTTTGTTGTGGGTGAAGTTTAAATCTACGCCCACATTGGTTCTGAATTTTAGTTCTTTATTTCCCAGAAAAGCATATTCTCCGTAAATGTTTCCAAAGGTCTTAAAAATATACCTTTTGTCGTTGGTGAAATAAGCCAATGCAATGGGGTTACTGCTGTATTCGTACCTGCTTTGATAGCCACCACTGGCCAGATCACTGTTTTTGTAGAAGGGAAGATCTGTAAAAGGGTCTGCTGCAGACCAGGTTGGATCATCCGGACTTTTGTAAACCGGAATCACAGGGGGCCTGATGAAAGCATGGCGAATGATTCCGGGCTCATCTCCCTTGGAAGAGAGTTTGTCTTGTTTAGCATAGGAAAGCTGTAAGTTGCTTCCAACTGTCAGCCGGTCAGTTAAACTGGCGGTAATGTTACTTCTGAACGTTAAACGCTGATATTGATCATTTTTATATACTACAATACCATCTTGTCCATAGTAAGCACCCGATAATAAATACCTGACTTTATCACTTCCTCCGCTGGCACTGAGTTGCAAGTTCTGGGATTGCCCGGTTTCAAACAGCTCCTTCAG
Organism: Pedobacter sp.; assembly: GCF_035566355.1. Lineage (GTDB taxonomy): Bacteria > Bacteroidota > Bacteroidia > Sphingobacteriales > Sphingobacteriaceae > Pedobacter. The sequence continues at coordinate 11,053 of NZ_DATMRL010000542.1, read as the reverse complement.
CCAGTCTGTATTGGCAAGGTCAGTCCGGCTTTTGTCTGCAGTATATGGATTTGTTCCAGTGTACCCTGAGTTGTTCCAGGATTCTTCCATCTTGTTCATATACTGCGTTGTATTGAGCATCTTAGGGAGATGGCTGACCCGCTGAATCCCTCTGAAATAGTTGATGTCCAAACTTGTTTTTCCTGCACTACCCATTTTTGTCGTGATCACAATGACACCTGCAGATGCCCTTGAACCGTATATAGCTGCGGCAGATGCATCTTTAAGCACGGTAACGGACTGCATGTCTGATGGGTTGAGAAAAGAAATATCCCGGGTTGGCGTTCCATCAACAATAAATAAAGGACTGTTGTCTCCAAATGTACCCTCTCCACGGATACGGATGTTGATGGGTTCTCCTGGTGCACCTGTACTTTGAGTGATCTGTACGCCAGCCACCTGTCCCTGCAGGACTTGTGCCACATCTGCAACTCTTCTTTGCTCGAGGTCTGGCATGTTCACTGAACTTACTGCACCCGTGAGGTTAGATTTTTTCTGCGAGGTATAACCCAGGACCACAACTTCATTCAGGGATTCCTGATTTTCTTTTAGCGTGATGTTCATCATGGAATTGCCGTTAACAGCCAGGGTTTGCTTCACATAACCCACGTAATTGAAGGTAAGAGACGGGTTTGATCCTTCCTTGAGGACAATGGTGAATCGTCCCTGCGTGTCTGTCATTGTACCATTCTGCGTGTTTTCCTGAATCACACTTACGCCGGGCAATCCGGCGCCGGTGATGTCTTTTACAGTCCCGGATATTTTGGTCTGGGCATAAAGACTTTGGCTTGCTCCGAACAGGCAGAGCAGCAGGAGCCATAGTGAATTGATCTTTAATTTCATTTGGTTTTTTTGTAAAGGTTTAAATCATTAGTTTTTATTTAACTTTTGTGTTTTCTGATAATCAGGGTCCATTTCGGGCCTTCTGAGCCCTGCGACTTCATTTGCCATCAGGATAAAGATGTTCCAGCAAAGGCCTTTTGTGGAAGGCCACCAGCTCTCTGTCGTGGTCCATTTGGTTGGAATGAATTCTTTACTGAATGGCCATTTTGGATGGAGGTTGATTTCGGCCCACGCCCGGTTTTCCATAAGTGCCGGGGCTTTTTTCCAACCATGTTTCAACCCGGTTACATAGGCACAGTATTCTGCCCGTAACCAGCTTCCGCCATTGTAATAAAACCCATCATTCTTTCCGTCCGCATAGTTGGATGCGCCGAATGCTTCAAAAGGCTGGTAGTCTGCACTGAGATAGGCATAACCAGGAGGCTTTTGAGTTAACCGGATACAAATAGGGGCAGTAGTTCCATATTCAGGATGAGGTGCGTCTGGTATTTTATTGAGCAGGGGGAACTGATCAAGGTGGCTGGTCACCATTTCGTCCTGGAGTATCGGTCTGTTGAACAGCCACAGGGAGAAGAATTCCGGTTCCAGGTCTGTCAGCGAGATGATATCAGGATAGTTCCTGTCAAAAAGCAGGTGTTTTCTTTTTGGATCATAGAAATTTCTGTATTCCTGCTCGGTCTTTTCGATATAGCTTTCTTCTACAGGATAGCCGAGCTCTTTGATGGTTCTTAAAGCAATGGCCAGCATGCCCTGGTTTACAGCCAGTCGATCTGTTTTAGGTTCATAATCTATGATGTCGACCTGGCTCATGGGGAAATGGGACCGGCATTTACCGTCTTTCCCAGCATCGAATTCGTTCAGAACATAGTCAACAGCTTTTTTAATCTTTTCTTCGGGTAATTTGACACCGAACCTCCTTTTGTTGAGCATGGCCCAAATGAGCCATTCAATAGTTGCTTCATTGTCTTTGGCTTCAGTAGAACCCATGGAAGGCGTAATAATGGTGCCAATACCGCCTTTAGGTGTTTGTGTTTTTGACCATTGTTCCCAAATACCAAGATTTAAGTCTTTATTGTAGGTCGCCACAGTAGAGAAAAAGGAATCCCGGTTGTACATGTCCGGAGAATAATTCATGTTGGGTACATTGAAGGGGTTAAAATCGTTAACTGCTGTAATCCAGGTTAGCGCATTCATATTTCCATAGAGCATTTTTTCCAGAGTCGTCCCGCGGAAACCAAGCCCTTCCGCAAGTTTGCTCTGCGAGGAGATCATGAATTCTTTGTGGTTTTTCCAGGGTTCAAAAAAAAGGTAGCTGGTTTTTTCTATACTTTCTCCCATTGGCAATACATTATAAGCTTCCCGGAGGGGGTTATGTTCTTCTATTTTGAAGTCTTTGACTTGTAAGGTTCCTGCCCTACCGGATTGGATTCCGATAAACAGAGAAACACTGTCTTTTTCTATATATGGAACCAAAATACTGCCTTTAAACAGTGTCCATTTGTCTTTTTTAACACTGAAGTTGTCAATGTATTTCAAGCCCTCTTCGAGTTCAATGGTCTTTTTCCCATTTTTAATCCGGAATAATTTAAGCGCAAGAGGAACTTCCCCTTTGCATTGAAAGGAAATGGTATACACCTGCTGGTCCCGAAAGGGAACAATCGTTTCCATGCCTTTTTCACCTGGCTTTCCAGATTTGAAATCCATACCGAAGTTGTGTGCCTGTTGTTGTATATGTGGAATTCCGATAGGGCGAAAGGGTTTCTTAAGGATAAGAACCCTTGTGGTTCCAGCATCCAGGTTATACATCTCGCCAAAGGTCATTTGTATATAGTCTTTTCCTGAAGCCTGCTCTTTTTGACTTGCTACAGCCATTAATTCGGGATCAGGTAACTTACGCAAGCCTACCATGCCGCCGCCTCTTCCATTAAACCGGCGACGGGTGGTCCTGGTGTATTGGTTTTTGTAGCCGGCATCGGTTAAAAAGGAGAGGAGCATATGCTGAGAGCTAATGAATCCAACGGAAGGAAACATTTCATGTACAAAGCCCCCCGGAAAATGTTCATGTTCAAAACTGACATAATTCAGGGGTTTTTGTGCCGGAATGAAACGTTCTCTTAAAGTATACATAAGAGAAGGCATCCCAGGCTGAAAGAGGCGGATTGTTTTTTTGACGATATTTTTATGGAGTACCTGGTAGGTCACTTTTACGCTGAGGTTCAGGTCAAGTTCGGGGATATAGCTTTCTCTGGTCAGGACAAGTGTACTGTCATTGCCGGTCCAGGTCTTTCCTGTCCAGGAAGAGAGGAGTGATTCTGCACTATGGTCCGTATTGGTCAGCCTTAAAGAGAACTCTTCTGTATTGTTTAACAGGGGCTCGCTTCCGTTCATGATAACTGCTTTGTAGCCTTTTAAGGTATCGCCAACGACACTTAGACGGAGCTGGGCTGATGTGGCCTGGTAGAGCAAAGCCAAAGCAATAAAGTGGAAAAGAAACAGCTGCGGAAATTTCCGGCGAAATGAGATTAGGTTCATCAGCTACATATTTGGTTGAAACAAATGTAGAGCGGAAGTATCTTGAAGTGGTGTACTATAGTTGCAAACTAGTTCACTATGATTGCACAGGTGGTATGTTTGTTTCGTATTGCCGCTGTCTGAATTCATTGGGGGCACAGTGATACGTCTTTTTGAACTCCCTGAAAAAATAAGACTTGTTGTTAAATCCTGTTCTGTAAAAGATCTCAGAAACGGTATATTGAGAAGCCAGCAACATATCAGCTGCATGTTTTAATCGTATTCTTCTGATAAACTCTGCTGGTGTCATTCCCGTTAAGGATTTAAGACGGCGGTACAACTGCATTTTACTAATGGAAAGCGCATCTTCAATTGAAGCGGCATTCAGCTCTGGCTCATCCAGTTGTTCTTCTATAACTTTTAACAATCTTTCGAGGAATTTTTTATCGGTTTCTGCAAGGTCAGCATCTGTAAATTGGCTGCTGATGTGTTGGTCTTTCAACAACTGCTGCATTTTTGAACGGTTGTCCAGGAGTTTTTTTATTCTTACCAGGAGGTGGCTGATGTGAAATGGCTTGGGGATATAGGCATCTGCACCGACTTCAAATCCCTCTGTCTGATGTTCTATCGTGGCTCTGGCGGAAAGGATAATAAAAGGGATCTGTGCGGTAACAGGCGTGTTTTTGACTTCCTGGCATAATTGTATTCCATCCATGTCTGGCATCATCACATCGCTGATGATTAAATCTGGAGTGATTTTTCGCAAAGTATTCAGCGCCTCCGTTCCGCTGCCAGCTTCATAAACCAGATATTGATCCTTCAATATATTACGAAGCAGATAACGAAGCTCAGGTTCATCTTCAACAACCAGGATGCTGGGGCCTGTTTTCTGATGCAGCTCATCAATCAGGCTGGTTTTATTTTCTTCTTCTGCTGAGGGTTGCTGATGCTGTTTGATCAAAGAGCTGAACACCATAGAAGGGGCCGAACTGATCACCTCTTCTTCTTTTCCATTAAAAGGCAGAGAATCCAATTGGAGATTCAGGCTGAAATGGATCCAGCCATCCTGCAGTTCTGCCTTAATTTCTGCGCGAAGCAGCTGCACGAGTTCTTTGGTAAATGCTAAACCAATTCCTGTGCTGAATTTATGCTGGGGCTGCTGATTGCCTACAAAAAACTGATCAAATAATCTTTCCAGATCTTTTGGCTGCAGATGGCAACCCGAATTGGAAACTATAATGCAAAGCTTGTGGTTTTCTTCCTGGTAACTGGCAGTAAAATGTACGGTGTCCTCCTGACCAGAATGTTTGAAAGCATTGGATAGTAAATTGAAAAGTATTTTTTCAAGTTTGTCTTTGTCCACGAATCCGGTTATGCCTTCCTGAATTTCTATGAAGTATTTCCGGCCGTCTTTGGCACTCTCTGTCAGGAAAAGCTGTGCGAGGCTGGAAAACATTTTGCTCAGATCTACATAATCATCATTCCTGGTTAGGTAACCCGCTTCTGCTTTTCTGAATTCCATGAGTTGCTGCACAAGATAGCTGAGCCGAACGGTATGCTGATGTATCATAGAAAGGAAATAGTTATTTCCAGTGTCCTTTCTGTTGTTTTCTTTGTTTTTAGAATGAAGATAATGTTCTATGGAACCCATAATCAACGTGAGCGGTGTTTGTATTTCGTGGGCAATATTGGTGAAAAAATTGAGGCGTTGCTGGTGTACAGTTTCATCTTTTTGCCGGAGCAAATGCTCCATTTCCAGCTGATATTTCATCCGTAGCTTGTTTTTACGGTAGACGTAAAAAATATAGGCAGAAATGGCAAGAACAAGAAAATATAAAAGGAGAGCCGGATAAGTGATCCAAAAATATTGGTTCACTTTAAGTTTAAAGATCCTGATGTCACCCGTCCAGCCACCTTCCCCGTTAGACCATTTTAGCATCATGGTATAGGTTCCGGGTGGGATATTGTTGTAACTGATATTGCCCATAGCCCCTGAATAATTCCAGTTTTTATCCAGGCCTTCCAGTTTATAAGAAAATTCATTCTTGGCCGGATTCAGGTAACTCATGGATTTTAGAGACATGCGGAAGAAGTTATTTTTGCGGTCTAATGTATACTCCGTCGTCTCACCCTGTGCGGTGCTCAGCACCTGGATCATATTCTCATTGATTGGCGTACTGCCCATTTGAAGGTCTTTGACCATGACATTGGGCTGCTGGCTGGTCCCGGTGACCTCCAGGGGTTGAAAGTAATTGAATCCATAGATTCCTCCAAAGAAGAGGTGTCCATTGGCCGATTTCCATACAGCTCCATCACTGAATTCATTGCTTTGAAGTCCGTCGCTTTCCATAAAACTGGCAATAGCATTTCCTGGCTGGTTTAATCTGGCCAATCCTTTATTTGTACTGATCCAAATGTCGCCGGTATTGGACTCCTCAATAGCATGGATGGTGTTGTTGGGTAGGCCCTGGTCCATAGTGAATTTGAGGAATGCAGGGCTTTGTTTTTTAGATTCTGAATAAGTAAGGCAGTTCAGTCCGTAGCTGGTACCAATCCATAATCTTTTTTTCTTATCCATGTACAGGGAAAGTACATCATTATTGGACAAACTGTTTTTATAAGAAAACGCTTTATAGGTCTTAAATTTGCCGGTTCTCTTATCCAGAACGGTCAGCCCGCCATAACGGCAGGCAATCCACAGCTTCTGGTTATCTCCATCGGCAAGGGCGTAAATGATGTCATTGGCTGGACCTGTAGTTCCACTGGATAGGTATTGTTTAAAGCTGTCCAGTTTTAATTTCCCAGAGGCTTGTGGTTTCAATCGCAAATGAATTAATCCGCTGCCGCTGGTACCCAGCCATAATGAACTGTCCTGGTCTTCCAGAATAGCATACACTGAACTGAAAGAAGGAATGTTTTTTACCCCCTCAATTTCCTGCCATTTGATCATTCTCCTGGCCTTCAGGTCGTAAATGTTGATTCCTCTTCCGTCGGTGCCTATATACATATAAGTAGAAGACCTGTTTTTGTGAATAGAGAAAACGGCATCGTTATCCAGGCCATTACTGGTGTTGAGCAGTTCAACAGCTCTTTGCTTTTCAGGGGTTTGCCAAAATTTTGGGATCTTTATAATCCCATTGCCTTTGGTACCGACCCACAGATTGCCGTTCTCTTCAGAAAAGCTTCTTACAGGCTTGTCCAGATCGGTAACAGCCATCTTGCTGACCAGACTGAAATAATTGGAACGGGGAAAGATTTTAATCAGGCCATTGCCATCTGTTCCCAGCCATAGGATCTCATTCCTGGTGGTGTTTAAAGACATCACCCTGGTTCCAGACAGTTGCCCTGCTTCTTTGTTCATGAACAGGGATGGACTGAAATTCTGATCAAAAACGGAAATTCCCTGAGTTTCCCAGGCTACAATATAATGATGACGATAGTAGATCAGTGCTTTCATTTTTTGCTGGTTACTCCTCTTTTTCACCAGATGATGCTGTTTGTCCAGAAGGTATATGTATTGCGGGCTGGTCAGAATAATTTGGTCGTTGCTGGTGAACATATTGGTCAGACCAGAAAATCCTTCCAGTTGTTGTACCCTGTGTATGCTATTTCCGGTAATTGTACAGACATAAAGGATACTATTATTGTCCAAAAGCCAGAGTTTTCCATCCGATCCTGTTTCCATTTTAATTATCCTGCTTGCCATAGGAAGCTTAACCGATCTGAATTGCAGGGTAACGGCATCAAAAATACTCAGCCCGTTTGCTTTGCTATAGCAAAATACATGGCCCTTGAGGTCGATCGTTAAGATAAATTCCTTTTCAGCAACACGGCTGTCCTTGCCTTGGTTATAAAAATATTTAAAGAACTTACCACTTGTTTTGTTAAAACGCGTAATTCCCCCAATGGTACTGACCCAGATGTTCCTGTTTTTGTCTTCTTTAATATCCTGGATTACATTATTTCCAATGCTGCCATAGGGACTTTCGTTATTGTAATTAAATACTCTGAAGCTGTTTCCGTCATACATGTTGAGTCCATCCCATGTACCGGCCCAAAGCAATTGATCAAGATCCTGGAAAACAACATTGACGGCACTATTTGACAGTCCGTTCCTGTTGTCCATTTGCTGAAAATAAAACTGCCTGGGCTCATTGAGCTGATCGGAAAATGCATTAGCCCTTCCGCAAATAACAAGGAAAAAAAGAATGATAAACAATTTACTGCGGTTTTGCATGGTCTCTTTTAAAAGCAATAACAATAAAATAATCAGGCGTATACCAATAAATGTAAACAATTATTGTGTTGAATCGTTTATGGTGTTGAATAATCTAATTTTTCAGACCATGACCTATAAAGAACTTCTTCAAACGCTGGCAGATAAGTCTTCGGCCAATTATAAAGACTACCTGCAATCAAAAATAGATATCCTGCTGAGACCTGAGGATGAATTGCTGACAGATAAAGTACAACAGTATAAAGATGCTTCTACGCATTATGAAAAGAAATTTAGTGCTGTACTTGCGATGGCCAGAAACGAAGAAGAACTGGACCGGACTGTTCCGGAGGAGGAAATAAATGCGGCGTTGAAATAATTGCGTTGTTATTATCGCTAAATCTTTGTTAGCTTTGTTAGACTATGTTATCAAAGAAAACTAAGTATGCAATAAAGGCTTTAGTGGCCTTGGGAAAGAATATAGAAAATCCTCCTATGCAGATCGTTAGGCTGGCTGAGCAGGAAATGATCCCAAGAAAGTTTCTGGAGCAGATTCTGCTTGATCTAAGAAATGCAGGTTATCTGTACAGTAAAAAAGGTGCCGGTGGAGGATATAGCCTGAATAAGGATGCGAAAGATATCTACCTGGTGGATATTTTGAGGATTACTGATGGACCCATTGCTATGGTGCCCTGTGCCAGTTTAAAGTTCTACAGAAAGTGTGATGAATGCCATGATGAGGTAACCTGTGGTATCAGGAAAACTTTTATTGATGTGAGGGATGCAACATTGAAGATCCTGACACATACGTCTATAGCAGATGTTATCGCCCGGGAAACGTCTGATCCTCTGCAATTTTAAAATATTTCAATAAATAACTACTACTTACATAGACTTTATATATATTTGTATTCCAATACAGATATTATTTAGTCATTTATTGTAGGAGTATGATTTTAAGTAAAGTTAAAAATGGCCTTAAAGAGCCTAAAATAACCTTAGTAGGTGCAGGTCCAGGTGATCCGGACCTGATCAGTTTGAAAGGCGTCAAAGCACTTAATGATGCAGATGTTGTCCTTTATGATGCCCTGGTTAATGAAGCCTTGTTAAATCATGCACCTGAAAATGCCATTAAAATATTTGTTGGAAAGAACTCGGGTGATGAATCCTTTTCTCAGGATGCAGTTAACCGGCTCATGATTGATTATGCTTTGAATTATGGCCATGTGGTTAGACTCAAAAGCGGCGATCCGTTTGTTTTTGCAAGGGGATTTGAAGAAGTAGATTTTGCAGAATCGTATAATATTCAGACCGAAATCGTTCCTGGTATTTCCAGTGCAACGGGTGTTCCTGGTTTACATAAAATCCCGATGATCTATAGTAATTTAAGCGAGAGCTTTTGGGTACTGACAGGAACAAATGCTTCGGGTGAGATTTCTCCGGATTTGGTAGGTGCTGCCAAATCAACGGCGACTGTTGTGGTGCTGATGGGCGTGGAAAGAATCCGGGAAATTGCAGCGATATTTCAGTCTGAGGGTAAAAACCGATTGCCTGTAGCTGTTATAGAAAATGGGTCGACGGTACATGAGAATGTAGTTGTCGGGATTGTAGATACGATAGAAGAACTGATTGAAGAAAAAGGAATTGCTTCACCTGCTTTACTTGTATTTGGCAATGTGGTGTCTCTGCACCCTCTATTTTCGCCGATACGGAACTTTTATCATTTGCTTGCAGGAGAAGAGTAGAAGTCAAGGAAACTTATTGATTGTTTAATTTATATTTATTGTGAAGAGGCCAGAATTTATTTCTGGCTTCTTCGTTATAGAGCAGATAAGCTGAAATATGAAATAACCATGTACTCTCATATTTTAATTAGATTTGCTCAAATTTAAATGTTATGAATATTATAAAAACTGAATTTTTATCTAAAAAAATATTTGGAATCGCTTTACTGGCGGCAGTTCCTTTTTTCTCTTTTGCTCAAAAACCGAACTGGCAGAACCTGGATCTCAAAACAGATTCGACTTTTGGTATCAGTACAGAGAAAGCCTATACTGAATTGCTGAAAGGTAAAAAATCAAAACCGGTAGTGGTTGGTGTACTGGATGGCGGGGTAGATTACAACCACGAAGACCTGAAAAGGATCATGTGGGTAAATAAAAAAGAGACGCCTGGAAATGGAAAAGATGATGATAAAAATGGTTATATAGATGATATCCATGGTTGGAATTTTTTAGGCTCAGCTAAAGGTTCTATTGATCATGAAGCGCTTGAACTTACCCGTATTTTAAGAAGAGATGAACCAAAATTTGGCCATGCAGATGCTACTTCTGTAGCTGCAGCAGATTTACCTGCTTTTGAGGCTTACCAGAAGATGAAGGCAGAATTTGAGCAGAAACTGGAAGAAGCTAAGTCAGGTCTCGAAAATATTACAGGTTTTAAGAATGCCGTTGATGCCGTGGTGAAGAAAATAGGCAAGGACAATCCGACAGCTGCAGATTTTCAAAGTTACCAGCCACAAAATGAGTTAGAGGGGCGCATAAAAAGTATTATGCTGAACCAGTTGCAAACGCAGAGCTATGAGGAGTTTTATAATGCTCAGCTGGTTGAAGGCTTAAAATATTATAAGGGACAGGTAGACTACAATCTGAACCTGTCTTATGATCCAAGACCTGAATTGGTTGGAGACAACTATGCTGACAGCAAAGAACGCTTCTATGGTAATAACGATATTACAGGTCCGGACGCTAAACACGGAAGCCATGTTGCTGGTATCATTGCTGCCGACAGAACCAATAACATTGGTATCAAAGGGGTCGCTGACAATGTACTGATTATGGGGGTAAGAGCAGTTCCGGACGGTGACGAAAGAGATAAGGACGTGGCCAATGCCATTCGATATGCGGTAGATAATGGAGCTAAAGTGTTAAATATGAGCTTTGGAAAGCCCTATTCATGGGACAAGAAAGCAGTTGATGAAGCCGTAAAATATGCGATGTCTAAAGATGTACTGCTCATTCAGGCGGCTGGTAACGATAACAAAAACCTGGACGTTGAAAAGAGTTTTCCAGACCGCAGATATGAAGGCGGTGGCGAAGCCGGTGCTTATATTACAGTAGGTGCTTCGGGTTGGGTAAACGATTCCACTTTAAAAGCAAGTTTCTCTAACTACGGAAAAACAACTGTAGATGTATTTGCTCCGGGAGAGCGCATTTATTCTACTGTTCCGGGTTCTAAATATGAGAATCTGGATGGAACAAGTATGGCTTCTCCGGTTGTGGCAGGACTGGCAGCTTTGATCCGTTCTTATTATCCAAAATTATCTGCTTTACAGGTAAAAGATATCATTTTGAAATCTGTTGTAAAAGTAGATCATAATGTAAATGTAAAGATTGGCGAAGAAACCAAATCTGTTCCGTTTTCAGATCTTTGTGTTACTGGTGG
>NZ_DATMRL010000541.1:0-3650 GCF_035566355.1 Pedobacter sp. | reverse complement strand
ATTGTATGAACGGCAAAATCATAACCACTATGACTTCTTGGTTTTGAATCCGGACAAACGCGGACCATACCATAAGGTACACAGGCGGCTGGATCTACTTGTCCATTATCTCCACTTGTTCCGATAAAGAGATTTACATATTTAGATACACCCTGCGCATAAATGGAAGTGTTTCCGGCCAGGATAAAATATAAAATGGTAAATATTAAAACTTTGTTTCTTTTCATTATTCTATTATTTAACTTTTTCGAGCAAAACACATGCTCCGCCCCCGGGTGCCAATTCTACATCTATAAATTGGTCAGGTGTTACCATGGTTCTGGCTACTGTGTATTTTTCTTTATTTGCCAGATAACTCGCGTCCTTTCCATCCTTTAGGATCAATGCCTTGTATTTTCCCGGTTCAGCAAAGTTTAAAGGAATCCGGAGCACTCTCGGGCTTTCATTAGTTGCCGCAGCAATCAGCCAGTTTCCTGTTGAGGCCTTACGGGCCATTACAATATATTCTCCGATGGCACCGCTTAAGGTCTTACTCTCCTTCCAGGGCATTTTTTCAGAAGCAATGAACTTCAAAAGCTCTGGATGTTTATTGTAGTATTCAGGAATGTCGGGTATAATTGTCGCCCCGGAAAAAGTAATCAGCGTACGGGCAGCCTCCGCAGCAATTGTAGAAGGGACCGGGCTGCCATTATCCACCCTGCCCTTTTGGGCCATGTCAAATGTACCGTTACTCATATCTAAAGGTCCGGCTAGCATATTCACAAATACAGCTGTCACAAATGTTTTGGGCTGAAATTCTTTATGGCCATCCAGTTGGGCCTGGCAATATTCACGGGTAACTGCATTGGGCCAGGTACGCATTTGTCCATAGGGGTGAACAGGATCGTCATGATAGTCTACCACTAGGTGGTTTTGGGCACACAATTTCGTAATCAGTTTGGTTTTGACATTTTTCTCCTCAAAACTGCCTCGCATAAATCCATATTTAATACCCGCTGCTCCCCAATCGCCATACTGCTTTATAACGGCCTCAATCGGATAAGCTTTTCCGCCAACATCGTTAAGGTATAACCAAATCCCCACTCCTCTTTCTTTACCATATTGAATCAGCTCTTTTACATCAGCCGCTTTTCCTCCATTTAAAGGATTAGACTCTTTATTAAACTCAGGGCCATACCAATTGGCATCCAAGACCAGTGATGTGAACTTATTGACCTTAGCAAAATCAACCATCTTTTTCCATGAGGGCAACGACATCTGATATTTAAATCCATCAACCTCCGCACCATTAATTCGCCAGTCCCATAACGCTACTCCAGGCTTTACCCACGAAAAATCATATCCGGGCTCCGGGTCGGGATTCAATAATTCCAGTAAATGGGAATCGACCAATTCGCCAGGCGTTCTTCCGTACATAATGACACGCCAGGCTTTAGCTTTTTTAGAGGGAACCAGGAATGAAGCGCGCCCAGATATGGGTTGCAATAATAATGGTTCTCCACTTTCTAAATCGGCCTCATGAATAGCCAAGTATTGATCATCCGAAGCTTTAATGGTTACAACAGGTCTGCGGATACCTTTGGCATCCAGCAATTTTTCAGGTCCGATGTTATGATTTTCACCATTATAGTACCAGGCATTATAATTTCCTGCAAAATTGAATTCTGTCAATTCAGATTCGCTCTGCCCGTCTTCATACCTAAATGCAATACCATTGTTATATGCCCTGGCTTTTATGATATAAACCTCCGATACTAGCGTGATTTCCCTGTAATCATCGTGAACAATACTTCTCTTGCCCCAAAACGGCCGCCAAACTTTTTGAATGAGTCTCAATCCATTCAGTTTAAAAATGGGAGCCTTTGAAACCTTTAGTCCAATATGCGAAGGCTTCAACAAAACTTTACCATCAGCAATCAGTGAATAACACATCGTGCCATCCGGATCAGAAGCAAACAAAACTTTCAGCTTACCATCAGGCGATCTGAGCTCAGCCAATTTCCCCGAACCTTTAGAAAAGGTCAGATTCGACAACAGACTAAATATTACCAGGAAAAGCAAACGTTTCCTAAAGGTTTTAAAAGCTTTCATCAAAATAAAATCTAAATTATTTATTTACCTTTGGTTACCCCGCTCTCGTTAAAGGAATCAATTCGAAAGAAGTAAGGAACATCTTTATTTAAGCCCGTTAAGTCCAGTGAATTGTTATCATATACCATGACCGAATGGTACAGTTTATTTTGTTCTGTGCCGAAATAAACGATATATCCTCTCGCCGCTTTGACAGGCTTCCATTCCAACCTGGCTCTACGTGTATCTTCAGGTTTTCTTTGCACAGAAAAGGCATCAACCGCCCCAGGCAATCCACCTTTTCCTTTACCAAATATTCTAAACCCGGATAGGGAGAATTTGCCATCGGGTACCTGCAAATTGCTGATTTTTACATAACGGGCTTTTACTACTTTTGGCAATACAATGTAATCATGGGTAACATCAACTGTATTTTTTGACCGGTCAACTATGTTATTCCAGTGTACGCCGTCATCTGAAGCGGAAATGATGTATTGATAAGGCCTCACAGGATCGCCTGCTTTTAATTGGGATGCTTCATCTGCAAAATTGACCTGCAGCGCATTAACTGTATACTGCTGCTGTAAGTCTATTTGCAACCACTCGCCAGAATTTCCAGTGGCAGCACTCCACCAATCGCGGACTTCTTCATTACAAGCCATAGCAGCCGGATGGCCTGGCAGCTCAGAAGAAGCGGTTACAGGTTTATGATAAGAGAGTAGCATCCAATTGGTAAAGAGACTTTCCTTTTCATAATCCATTTTACGCGTAGGCATCTGCATAGGATAATCACCAAAACTGGTGATGCAATGTAACTGGCCCTTAGCATCAAAAAAAGCCGGGAATAAGCCAATGCGGCGTTCAAACATGTGCCGCACGGATATAGCCATGGTAGCGACATGCCAGTAATTCCCATATTTATCCTGAAAAGTACATCCATGACCCGCACCGTTAATAAAGCCTCCTGGCTTATAAGAAAATGGGCTATTGGGCATATAAGTAAAGGGTCCTAATGGCTTTTCAGAGACATAAACCCCATCTCCGTACACCTTAAACTCTGTACCTGGCGAGGCGTACTGCAGATAATATTTGCCTTTATATTTTGTCATCCAGCTGCCTTCATTCCAGCCTTCCTGACCGTCATCATTTTTCTCCCCGTGTTCCTCCCAACCGTACTCTTTAGCATGATGTTTTATAAGTACATTTGGAGTACCAATAGTATTCAATTGTTTGTCAGGATTGAGTTCTACACCTCTGATCGGATCTCTATTGGAACAGCCATAGTAAAAATAAACCCGACCATCATCATCATTAAACAATGCCGGATCAGTCATATAAATCGGAAATTTCGCATTATATACCTTCCAGTTATCTTGCAGCGGGTTCAAGGAGTAATATACTTTTGCCGATCCTTTTGAAGCAATAAAGAAAACAGTGTCCCTGATGGTTTCTACCGTAGGTGCATAATCTTCCGTTGGTAAGGTAACCGATGGTCTGAAAGTCCATTTGAGCATATCGTCAGAATACCAATATCCACCTGATTTAGATGCATACAGAAAATATTTATTTTTAAACAAATG
>NZ_DATMRL010000540.1:0-5304 GCF_035566355.1 Pedobacter sp. | reverse complement strand
AAGGGCAAGCAGGACCACATCCGGGCTATTGAAGCTTTTGCCAAACATAGTAAAGACTACAGCCATTTTGACAATGGATGATATACTGGAGCCATCTTTATGGAGGGTTGCCCCTAATGGTACCGTGACATTGGTGATGTAGTCTGGAATGCCGATGTTTTTGCAACCCTCCAGGTTGGCAGGGATAGTGGCAATGCTGCTGCAGGTTCCCACAGCAGTGGCAGAGGGGACAATATTATTTGGCCAAAACCTTTTAAGGCCTTTTATTCCGCCGGCCACAAAGGCATACAAACTGAAGATGAAAACAAAATAAAAGGCACCTACGCCATAGTAAAGCCCGAGTGAACGGGCATAGGTTCCAAAAAGCTGTGGGCCAAATACACCAACCTGATAGGCAAAATAAGCACCTAGACCTATAGGGCCAAGTTTCATGATGAGGATGAAAACGTTTTTGAATACCTCATTTCCAGCGTGAAGAAAACGGGCAAAAGCAGCACCTTTTTCTCCCGCATGAAGGGTAGAGAAGCCTATCAGCACCGAGAAGATGATCATAGCCAGCATGCTTTTCCTGGACAGGAGCTCATAAAACTCGCCAGTGGTAA
Source organism: Pedobacter sp. (assembly GCF_035566355.1). Taxonomy (GTDB): domain Bacteria; phylum Bacteroidota; class Bacteroidia; order Sphingobacteriales; family Sphingobacteriaceae; genus Pedobacter. The sequence continues at coordinate 4,702 of NZ_DATMRL010000540.1, read as the reverse complement.
AGAGTCTGGTCAGCTGTTCTCCAAATGGTTTCTTTTCTATGGTTTCTGTTAGGGGAATAACATTGATGTGTTCATGAATGGGGAAAATATGAACAGCCAGTATGGTTATAGAGGCAGAAATTAAAATGGTAGCCAGAAAGACTGCAGACATAATGCCCATCATCCGTCCGAGCTTATTGGTGGAGGAAAGCCCTGCAATGGCAGAAGAAATCGCAAAGAAAACTAGCGGAATAACTGCTGTAAAGAGGAAATTAAGGAAAATATCACCGATTGGTTTTAATATTTCCACTTTCTTTCCGAAGATCAGCCCAACAATACTGCCGATAATGATGCCTATCAGTAAGAAAATAATTCCTTTGTAGTTTTTAAAGAAATTGTTCATCTGTATATCGTAATTTCTGTGAAAGATATTGCTAATTTAGTCATGTACAAAATATTACTGAATGAATTGGATCCTGACTGGTGAAATTGCTTATACGTTGATTGTTGTTGCTGTATGTCTGCGTATAGTCTATGACACCAGTACAACCAGTAAGACGCTGGCCTATTTGCTGCTTACGGTTTTTCTGCCGGTTGCAGGTATGATCATTTATTTCAGCGTGGGTACAAATTACAGGAAGCGCAAATTGTACAGCAAGAAGATATCGAAAGATGAGACGCTGATGAGAGAGATCAGGAAAAGGATCTACCGCAGATCTGAAGGTATCCTGGCACAGGATATACCTGAAGTAAAAAAATACAATAAACTGGCCAGACTTTTATTAAACAGTACGTTAAGTCAGTTGAGTGAAGTGAATAGTGTCCAGTTGCTGATCAATGGAGAAGAAAAATTTCCAGAGGTCCTTGAAGCCTTGAAGGCTGCGAAAAACCATATTCACATTGAATATTATATTTTTGAGGATGAGGTTATTGGCAACCAGATTAAAGACATTCTGATTCAGAAAGCTTTGGAGGGGTTACAGGTAAGACTGATCTATGATGATTTTGGAAGCCGCTCGATCCGCAAACGGGTGGTACCTGAGTTGAAAGAAGCGGGTGTGATGTGTTTTCCTTTTTACAGGATCCTTTTTATGGCCCTGGCCAACCGGATCAATTACCGCAACCACAGAAAAATCATTATCATAGATGGGCATACTGCCTTTACGGGTGGTATCAATGTAAGTGATCGGTACATCAACGATCCGGCAGGCAAGGAACAACTTTATTGGCGGGATACACATCTGAAAATTAAGGGGGAAGGCGTTTATTATCTTCAGTATTTGTTCATTTGTGACTGGAATTTTTGTGCAGATGAAGAACTTTTTCCGCAGAAAGATTTCTTTGCCGTACCAGAACCTCTGGCTGGTAAAGGAACGGTGGTGCAGATTGCCGCAAGCGGCCCGGATTCAGATAATCCAACCATTTTGTTCTCTTTACTGGAGGCCATTGGTTCTTCAAAAGAGGAGATCCTGATCACTACACCTTATTTTATTCCGGGGGAAAGCTTATTGGATGCTTTAACGGTAGCTGCATTGAGTGGGGTTAAGGTGAAGTTGCTGGTTCCCGGTGAGTCAGATTCCCATACCGTTGACTTTGCTGCGCGGTCGTATTATGGTGATCTGATCAGTGCTGGTGTGGAAATCTATTTGTATACCAAAGGTTTTGTGCATGCAAAAACGATGGTATGCGATGGTCAGCTGTCTATTATCGGAACAGCCAATATGGACCACAGGAGTTTTGAGTTGAATTTTGAAGTGAACAGTATAGTGTATGACGATGCCTTTTCCGGCCAGCTAAGGACTGTTTTTTACGAGGATTTGAAAGGGGCTATACAGATTGATCCCGAAGCCTGGATGAAGCGTTCTATCTACAGGGAATTTATAGAGAAGCTGGCGAGATTGATGTCGCCATTGTTATAAAATTTTAAGGAATGATTTACTGGAGTATGCGTTTGAAATTTTGGATATGTATTTTATTGATCTTACCGATCATTGGTTTTACAAAAGTGGAAGCTCAGGATGGGGTGCCGGCAAAACTATTTGAGCAGGATAGCCTTAAGCTGGTGGCCAGGCAATTTGATTTTACAGAGGGACCGGCAGCGGATAAAGATGGCAACGTTTTCTTTACCGATCAGCCAAACAATACCATTTGGAAATATGATACCCATGGAAAGTTATCTTTGTTTTCAGATCATGCCGGTCGTGCCAATGGAACCTATTTTGATAAAAAAGGCAATCTGATTGTCTGTGCAGATGAGCATAATGAATTGTGGTCTATTGATTCTAAAGGGCGTGTAAAAATATTGGTTGGGCGGGTAGATGGATTGGCTTTAAATGGGCCTAACGACTTGTGGATCGATCCTAAAGGCGGTATTTATTTTACAGACCCCTATTTTCAGAGAAAATATTGGACCAGACAGGCGCCGGAGATGAAAGGGGAGAAAGTTTATTATCTGAAGGCGGGTAAAAAGGAGCCGGAGGTTGCGGATGATGATTTGCTTAAACCCAATGGTATTGTTGGAACCAGGGATGGTAAACTGCTGTATGTGGGAGATGGAAAGGCGGCTAAAGTTTTTAAATACCAGATAGAAGCAGATGGAAAGCTTTCGGGAAAACAGGCGCTCATTGATCAGCGATCTGATGGTATGACCCTGGACGAACAGGGTAATATTTATTTAACAGGTAATGGTGTTACTGTTTATGACGCTGCGGGCAAATGGATTGGCCATATAGAGATTAAGGAGCCCTGGACTTCAAATGTTTGTTTTGGTGGTAAAAATCACGATATTTTATTTATTACGGCTTCAAAGGCAATTTATTTGATGCCAATGAAGGTGAAAGGTATGTAAGTAAAAGGTAATTTTAGGAAAGATATGGTGAATGGGGCAAATAATAAAAACAGTTTTTTTCTAAAAAGCGTTTCATAAGTATTTAAATCCTAATTGATATACAATGGAAAATAACAGTAAACTGGAAGAACTAGCGATCAATACGGTCAGACTTTTATCTGTGGATGCGGTGCAGAAGGCCAATTCCGGACACCCGGGAATGCCGATGGGGGCCGCCCCGATGGCGCATGTGCTGTACAGTAAATTCATGAACTACAATCCAAAGAATTCTCATTGGCCAAACAGAGACCGCTTTATTTTATCTGCAGGGCATGGGTGCATGCTTCAATATAGTTTACTGTATTTAACAGGATATAAACTTACGCTGGATGACCTGAAACAATTTCGTCAGTTGAACAGCAAAACAGCCGGGCACCCGGAATACGGTCTTACAGATGGAATTGATGTGACCACAGGTCCGCTTGGACAGGGTTTTGCCAACGGCGTAGGCTTCGCGATCGCACAAAAACACCTGGCCGCGAGATTTAATAAGCCTGGTTTTGATCTTTTTGATTATAAGATCTATGCGATATGCAGCGATGGAGATATGATGGAAGGGGTAACTTCGGAGGCGGCTTCTATTGCAGGGCACCTTGAACTGGGCAATTTGATCTATTTATATGATGATAACCATATTTCTATAGAGGGTAGTACAGATATTGCTTTTACGGAGGATGTAGCCAAAAGGTTTGAGGCTTATAACTGGCACGTGCAGGTGGTGGAAGACGGGAATGACATCAATGCGATTGAAATCGCGGTGAGAAACGCTAAAGCAGAAACACAGAGGCCTTCTTTGATTAAGGTGAGAACCCAGATTGCGTATGGCAGCCCGAATAAAGTGAATTCTGCCGGTTCGCATGGCTCTCCCTTAGGTGCCGATGAAGTGAAACTGGTTAAGAAATTTTTCGGGTTTGATCCTGAAAAGTCCTTTTATGTGCCGGATGAAGTATTGCGTTTTTACCATGAGGCAGGTGAAAAAGGTGCTAAACTAGAAAAAGAATGGAATGAACTTTTTAAAGCTTATAAAGAAAAGTTCCCTGAGCTTGCTTCGGCTTATGAGGAAATATTGCAGGGAAAGTTGCCTGAAAACTGGCAGAGTAAATTGCCTGTATTTGATGGAGGGGATAAACTGGCTACCCGTCAGGCTTCGGGCAAAGTATTGAATGCTATAGCTGCAGATTTGCCGGGACTTATTGGAGGCGCGGCTGATTTAGCGCCTTCTACAGATACGAATCTTAAAGAATATGATTCTTTTACTTCAGAAAAAAGAGATGGCCGTAATTTCCATTTTGGGATAAGGGAGCATGCAATGGGCTCTATTCTGAATGGAATGGCTTTGACCAAAGGGCTGATTCCTTATGGGGCTACTTTCCTGATTTTTTCCGAATACATGAGGCCACCTATCCGCCTTGCTGCGATTATGAAAATCAGACCTGTTTTCGTGTATACGCATGACAGCATCGGGTTGGGAGAGGATGGTACAACGCACCAGCCGGTAGAACAATTGATTTCGCTGAGGTCAATTCCAAATATTACACTGATTCGTCCTGCAGATGCAAACGAGACCTCTCAGGCATGGCGGGTGGCTGTGGAACATACAGACGGACCCGTGGTGTTGGTGTTGACCCGTCAGGCGCTCCCTGTGCTTGATCAGAAGAAATATGCTGCGGCAACTGGTCTGGAAAAAGGAGCTTATGTTTTATCCGACGTAAAATCTCCTGAATTGATCTTGATCGCTACCGGTTCTGAGGTGAGTTTAATACTGGATGCTCAGGCGGCATTGGAGAAAGAGGGGATTGCGGCCAGGGTGGTGAGCATGCCTTCCTGGGAATTATT
>NZ_DATMRL010000539.1:0-11032 GCF_035566355.1 Pedobacter sp. | reverse complement strand
GATAATTGGTAAAATCACGACCAGGTGTAAGCACGCTTGATCCGTTGGTGCTTGCTTCTGGATTGGCACCACTATATTTGGTAAAGGTGGCCAGATTTTGTACGCTCGTGTACAATCTTAATCCTTTAATCACCTTTGAATTGGTAATAAATTTTTGTTTGAAGTTATAACCTAGTGTGATGTTCTGGATGCGCATATAACTTGCATCTTCCACCCAACCGCTATTTACATCGCGGTAAATTACTCTCGCCCCATTGGTTGTAGGCGTAAAACCGTCGCCTGGATTTTCAGGAGATCTCCACCGGTTCAATATCTTTCGGTCTACATTGAATACACCATCAATATTGGTTAAGAACTCGTTTGCTGTTTTAAGGATCTGCCCGCCCTGAGAACCGACAAGAATGACGTTCAGATCGAAATTTTTATAGCCAAAAGTATTGGTAATTCCGTAAGTAAAATCGGGATACGGGTTACCAATTACAGCAAAATCTTTTACAGCCTCAATGATGCCATTACCGTCTACATCTTTGTATTTAATAGATCCTACTACTGAGGTGCTGCTTTTAGGTGAACGGTCCAGGTCTGCCTGATCTCTATAAATACCTTCTACTACATAGCCAAAGAACTGACCTAATGGTTTTCCAACTTCCGTTTTATGGGTGTAATTGCCTTCACCACTTCTTCCGCTGTAAATTGGATCGTTTTTATCGTTCAATGCAAGTACAATGTTCCGGTTGATGTTGATATTAAAATTGGTGTTCCAGGTAAATTCACCCTCCAGGTTTTTAGTAACTACGCCGAATTCAAATCCGCGGTTTCTGATTTTACCTCCATTGATCTTTGCTGAAGAATAACCTGAAGAGAAAGGGATTTGATTGTCGTATAACATACCGGTGGTGATCCGGTTATAAAAGTCAAAGGTAAAATTAACACGGTTCTTTAAGACAGCCAGGTCCATTCCCAGGTCTAGTTCATCAGAATTTTCCCAGGTCAGATCGCGGTTACTGATCGATGTAGAAACTCTTCCATTGGCTTGCTGACCACCAAAAGCATAGTTCGCACCGGATATGATAGATGAATATTGATAGTTACCAATGTTGAAATTTCCTGCACGACCATAACTTGCTCTTAATTTAAGGTCACTGATCCATTTTACATTTTTCAGGAATTCTTCTTGTGATGCCCGCCACGCGAAAGCTGCAGAAGGGAAAGTTCCATAACGTACATTGGCTCCAAAACGTGAAGACCCATCTGTACGGATAGTAGCGGTTAGTAAATATTTGTCTTTAAAGGTATAATTAACTCTGGCCAGATAGGATAAAAGAGACCATTTTTCTATTCCCGCTCCCTGACCATTCAGCAGAGATGCAGCGTTGATGGTTTCAATCAAGTTATCGGGATAGTTAGTGGCATTGAAGTTATAACCCTCATAACGCTCCTGTTGTGCGGTGTAGCCGATCATCGCATTAATCCGATGATCTTTTCCCAATTGCTTGTCGTAATTTACAATCAGTTCAGACAACCAGTTCACTGTATTGGTATTGGCTGTACTGGAATTAGGGGTGGAAAGGTTTGGATTTTGGTTTCCGGTTTCTCCAATAACAAATGAAGGACTGAATGCAAAAGAGCTGTTTTGCGAGTAATCTAAATTATAACTGTACTTTGCTTTTAAGCCCTCAATGATCTCATATTCTGCTGATGCCGTGGCCAGGCCTCTGAAATACTTTGCTTTCGTGCCCGCAAATTCAAGCGTATTTAGAGGATTACCCGCACCTATGGCACCGGGAGAATTGATAAAGACTGTTCTGTTGCCATTAGCGTCTGTAATTGGAACGATAGGGCTTAACCAGAGGGTTCTGGTCAGCACATCCCGGGAACCAGTTTCATAAGAGCCTCTGTTTTGTGTGCCACCTGAAGGCGCAAGATTAAAACTTAAGGTTAGTTTTTTACCCAATTTGGATTCCAGATTGGCTTTTACCGTATATCTTTTGTAATCCGTGTACTTAACAGTCCCTTCTTGTTCCAGGCGCCCAAGCGATACGGAGTAGAGTGTATTTTCTGATCCGCCGCGGATGTTTGCATCCACATTGTTTTGCAGGGCTGTACGTAACACAGCATCATACCAGTTGGTACCTTCGCCATATTGGGCGGGGTTTCTGAATTGAACAGGAATATCCGCATCTGTGGCCACCTTTCCTTGTGAAGCCAATTGGTCTACGATAATATCCTTTCTGAATTGCGCGTATTCAGTTCCGTTTAAGACCTTCGGACGTCCTTTCTGTGGAACCTGCTGCATACCTCCATAAATATTCAGACTTACAACCGGTGCGCCACTTTTGCCTTTTTTGGTTGTAATGATAACGACTCCGTTTGAACCTCTTGAGCCGTAAATAGCTGTTGAGGAGGCATCTTTTAATACAGTAACGGATTCTATATCGTCTGGACTAATGAAATTAAGTGGGTTGTAATCCTGACCATTAGTATTGGCAATAGCAAAGCCATCCACAACAAAAAGTGGATTATCCCCTGCACCAATAGAACCGGAACCTCTAATCTTAATACTTGGACCGCCACCTGGAGCCCCTGTTGGCGAGCTGATCTGAACACCAGGAATTTGCCCCACTAATTTTTGATCTATAGAACTGACCGGAAGGTCTTTGATCTGGGCAGCAGATACGGTTCCTACGGAGCCAGTCAGATCTTTCTTTTGACGGTTTCCATAACCAATAACAACTACCTCATCAAGATCTCCACTCTGAGCACTTAAGGATACATTGATTGGATCTGCACTGGTTATAGTCACTTCTTTAGAATTGTAGCCGATATAGCTGAATATCAAAATTGCACCTTTCGCTGCTTCCAAACTAAAGGTTCCGTTTTGACCGGTCACTGTTCCTGTCTGGGTATTTTTGATTTTTACGGAAACGCCTGGTAATGCTCCTCCGTCTGCAGGATCTGTTACTTTACCATTAATTCTAAAATTTTGGGCATAGATGAATGTGCTGAATAGACACATACAACATAAGAGCCCTAGCCTTCTAACTGAAAGAAGGTTTATTATTTTCCTTTTGCTCATCTTGTTTAGTTTTGGTTAGTTAATCGTTTTATTTGGTTTAAAATGGATGGTAAGATGGCCCTAATCTCGGAGATACAATTGAGGCTGGCAACCTGCACTATCCTGCATGAGGGCGAATAACATTCATCAATAATTAATATCGTTGATTCAATCAAGAGACTTAGAGAATGAAATGACCGGAGGAAACTGGTAAACTGTTAAACAGAAGGAGAGCAAACTAAAAAAAGGACCATTATAAAATGGTTTAATTTAAATAGGAGTTGCATATTTTTTGTTTAAAATGCGGTATTTCCACCATCGATAATCATTTCCGACCCTGTAGTGAATGTGGATTCGTCAGATGCCAGATATAATACACCGTAAGCAATCTCATTAAGCGTTCCCCCTCTACTCATTGGCGTTCCCCCAACGGCCATAGCTTCGAAATCTTTGGCTCCTGACATATTTTGAGTCATTGGAGTGACTACATAACCAGGATGAACAGAATTTACACGTATATTGTCTTTAGCCAATTCTACAGCAGCTCCTTTGGTGAAGAGCCTGGAGCCTCCTTTAGACGCTGTATATGCTGTACCTCCCGCCGAGCCTGTTATTCCTCCAATGGAGGATATATTAATAATGGATCCACTGCCATTTTTTCGCATAAAAGGAACAACAACTTTTACACCTATAAATTGCCCAAGCAGATTTACAGCAATAACTTTATTAAACTCTGTTACTGTCCTTTCTTCAAGTGGCGCTAAGAGGTTCCCCGTGATTCCTGCGTTATTAACAAGAATATCAATTTTTTGATACAAGGAAATTGTTTTTTTTATTACATCGTTCCAGCTTTCCTCTGAGCTTACATCATGAACCACATAATCAGCGGTTCCACCAGCGGCTCTTATTTCCTTTACCACTTCCTTTAACTTTTCTTCCTGAACATCAGTAATAATTACTTTTGCTCCTTCTAAAGCAAATAAAAATGCTTCGGCTGCCCCCATTCCTCCGGCGGCGCCTGTAATGATTGCTACTTTGTTTTCTAATCTTTTCATGATTTTTATATAGTTATTGTTAATCATCTGAATGGTTTAAATCATCATTAAAAGCCCGAGATACGGCTAAACTGCAAAAGCCATTTTCAGCGCATTGATACGTTTAGAGAGAAAAGAGATTGTCATTGGCCCATCTGGCAGATGCCAGTCAAAACCATGAACTGCACCTGCATAAAAATGTATTTCGGTTGAAACTCCAGCTTCCATTAAGTGCAGTGCATATTCCAGGTCTTCATCTCTAAATAGATCTAATGAGCCAACACTTATAAATGCCGGCGGCAAACCGCTTAAATTGTTCTCACGGGAGGCAGCTCCAAATTCAGGCACATATGTCCTTCCATGTTTAGAGCCCAGATAAGCTTCCCAGCCAAATAAATTATAGGATCTGTCCCATAGACCTAGATTAGTGATTTGGAAACTGGAATTCGTTAGGTTCCGGTCATCCAGCATGGGATAGGTTAATGATTGATGAACCAGCTTCAGGTCCCCTTTTCTTTTTATCATAATGGCGAGTGCCGCAGCCAATCCACCACCGGCACTTGCACCCCCCAAGGCTATCCTATTTAAATCAATACCCAATCTCGCATGGTGATTTACTACCCACATTAGCCCATTATAGCAGTCATTAAGCGGGGTTGGAAATGGATGTTCGGGAGCCAGACGGTAATCTACCGAAACAACAGTTGCCCCAGTTTCAACAACAATTTGCTTCATTTGAATATCATCCTGTTCGGGGCTACCGCCCATTAAACCTCCTCCATGCATCCAATAAAAACAAGGGTTATCAGTCCGTTTATTTTTTAACTGATAAATTCTGAGCCGGATCCTGGTTTCATTTGCCTCGATAAATTGGTCCTCTATCTTTACGTCCTCATCAAAGGGACTTTTCACGGACGCAACTTGCAATCCGAGCGCTGCCACACCATCCCTCCATGTTTTTATTTCAGGGAACTCAGGTGAAGGCTTAATATCCATTTTTTCTAAGGCCGCTTTGATTCCAGGATCCATTTTGAGATCGAAGTTTAAGGAAGACAGCAGCCCCTTTCCTTTTGGAATTACCGATTTATCTTTCATTAGTTGATCTATTAAATGATAAAAAACTGGATTTTAATCGGGTCTGTTAATTGTACATTGATGAGGGGTCTATTCCTTCCGGAACTGCCTGGATAATATCCCAGTGCTCCGCAACTTTGCCATTTTCTACGCGAAAAATATCCATTGACATTTTTCCACGGTCTTGAGGTGTATCCTGGGTATAACATTGGATCCAAACCAGATTGCCTTCTGCGGCAATACGTTTTATAAACACCTTAAAATCAGGAAATTTATTAAAAAGATGTTCTTTAATTGCTTTTAAACTTGCCTCTGCCCCACTTCCCGCACCTGGATGATGATTGATAAAGTTTGGGGTCATCATTGTTCTGGATTTTTCTACGTCCTTATCATTATAAAAGGTGTAGAAATATTTTTCCACTATTTTCTTATTAATAGCTTCTTGTTTTAGATCCCTTTTTTTTTGTGCAGTTGCCATAAATGTAAGAATAGTAAGTGCCATTGTTAATGCCGAATTGACCAATAATTTGTTCATCTGTTTATGATTTGTCTTCATTTTAACTATGGTTAACTGATTTACGGCAATTTGATGAGATTTAGCGTCGCAACAGCTCCTTTAGCTTGCTGAAGCTTACTCCCTGTTGCCAAATCACCAAGATCAATTGTTGCAAACCCCAGAGTTTGAATAACTTCTAGAACTTCGTTTTTCGCGGAAATGTCGTCTCCCGAAACGAATAAAACACGATTACCATTTCCAACATGTGGATCGGCCTCAAGAATCTTAAAGTAAAGGGTATTAAATGCTTTTACAATGCGTGCTCCGGATAGTAGCTCAGCGGTTACTTCACTTGAGGCTTTACCTTTTAAATCCTCAACTTCAAAATCCGGATAATAAGTAATGAAATGATTCGTCGCATCAATGACAATTTTTTTATTCCAATCTGTTAGGTTGGTTAAACCCGGTACCTGTGACCATGGCAATGCCAGTATTACTATATCTGCCTTTGAAGCATCTTCAGTAGTCCCCGCTTTGGCACCTTTTCCCAAGGCATTGACGATTTCAGTTAAAGATTCGGGTCCACTGTTGTTACTTAATACAACATCATAACCAGCTTTAACCAGATGAGCTGCAACTGTTCCTCCTATATTTCCAGCTCCAATAATTCCAAATGTCTTTTTCATAATAACCTTTTTAGATTTTGATTTATGATGTAAATTTAATTCACCTTATCACCGCTACTGTTGATGTTTAATAAGAAATAATCTTGATAAATATCAAATGAGCAGTTTATTTTTAGAAGAAGTATTGTAAAGGAGAGCCGGTACATAAATGGTAATTTAAAGCGGCTACCAAAAAATCAGTTAGCTGCTATAAATAGCAAATAATTATTGATAAACTTGTATAGGTATTGGAAGCAAAACCTTAAAAATTCATGAAAGAAAAAATACTGATTGTTGAGGATGAGCTTATTATTGCAAATCACCTGGCGCTAATACTCAAAGGTGAGGGCTATCATGTATGCGGTATCGCCAGATCAATGCAACAAGCATTAGATCTGATTGAGCTCCAAAAGCCCCAATTGGTATTACTCGACATTTTCTTAAAAGGATCCTTGACAGGGATTGATCTTGCAAAGATATTAAATGAAAAAAACATCGCATTTGTTTACCTTTCTGCAAATTCGAATCAGAGTGTTTTAGAGGCGGCAAAGCTAACAAAACCCTACGGTTTCATGATTAAGCCCTTTCGGGAAGAAGAAGTGCTCATTGCTTTGGATATTGCTCGTTACCGTCATCAAAACAGCCTTGAAGCTGATTTGAGAAGAGAAATTGAATTGCAAGATCAGTTCTCCAAAATCGTATCTTCAAATCTTTCCTGTGAAAAAAAACTTCTTGTCATTACCTCCGCAATTCAACCCTACATTCCTTTTGATCTTATTACAATGGGAAGTGTTAATCCGGATCAGGAAACATTATGGTGTGGTTTTTTCAGGACCGGGTTCAACGAATATCAGACCATTTTTACAGAAGATCTCTTAACAATTACCGGATTAAAATCTGAATATCTCAAGAAAATTCGGATGGAGAGTCCTGTTGAAATCAGACCATCTTTCTTAAATTGTGAAGAATTTGATTCTAGTATATCCAAATATCCCATGCATAAATTATATGCGACTACTTTTAATGTAAAATCAAATTTAATATTTCCCCTACTGGTTGATCATAAAGCCCCCTTTGTTCTATCATTCTTCAGCAAAGCTAAAACCGTTTATGATGGCAAAATGATTAAATTTCTTGGCCGTATCCAACAATCATTATCCGAAACCCTGCTACAAATTGTTAATGCCTCCAAATTAGAGCAAAAGCAAAATAACAGGAACAATAAGACAAACATAACAACCTCCTTAAACTCCGACAGGCAGGACATTACCTTTCCAGGTATAATTGGAAAAAGCCAGCCTCTGTTATTGGTTCTTGATTATGTTAAACAAGTCGCAGGTGTTGATACTTCAGTCTTAATCCTTGGAGAAACCGGTACTGGAAAGGAAAAGATTGCTCAACATATCCATAACCTCTCTGCTCGCCAAAATAATCCATTAATAAAGGTTAATTGTGCTTCATTGCCTCTTAATTTAATTGAATCTGAACTTTTTGGTCACGAGAAAGGTTCATTCACCGGTGCTTCGGCCAAACGAATAGGAAGATTTGAACAAGCAGATGGCGGAACCATATTTTTAGATGAAATTGGCGAAGTCCCGTTGGAAGTTCAGGTCAAGCTCTTACGGGTATTGCAGGAAAAAGAAATTGAGCGGATTGGAAGCCAGGAGACAATCAAGATCGATGTGCGTATCATTACCGCAACAAATAAATGTCTTGAAAAAGAAGTTGCAGAGGGTAGATTTAGAATGGACCTTTATTATCGGTTAAATGTTTTCCCAATTTTACTTCCACCATTAAGAAAACGCATTGAAGATATTCCTCTTTTAACCGATCATTTTATTGATGTTTATGCCAGGAAATGCAATAAAAACATCAAGGGTATTTTACCATCGGCAATGGAGCAATTAATGAGGTATCATTGGCCCGGAAATGTTAGAGAATTAGAAAACAGTATAGAACGCAGTGTTGTTCTTACAGAACAAGGTATGATTAATACCGTATTCATTCAGAGTCCGCATTTATCTCAGATTACTATTAACGATAATAACGCTGTTAAAACAATCGAAGAGGTAGAAAAAGAGCACATTCTGATTGTACTTCATAAATGTAATCAAAAAGTTTATGGCCCGGGAGGCGCCGCTGAAATGTTGAACCTTCCTCCGACAACACTCACCTCTAAAATGAAAAAATTAGGGATCTCAAAGGATTAGTTTTTATTGTTCGGCAATGACTTCGTTATATTGTAAACAGATAAAATAGCCTTTATACCTTGTTTACCTATTTTATAGTTCCTAAAATAGGTAAACAAGGTATAAAGGCTTAATTTATTGATATTTATTTACCGTTTATGCTTCAACCGGTGTAGCCAGCAACTGAAATTCCCAGTTTAAGCTTGTTCCCACGTTACCCATGTGATCCACCAACATCTCACCTAAAGCGGAAACAGTTTCTGTACGTGCCCAATCACGTTGTAACTCCGAGGCGAAGACAGTCCATGTGATAGGAACTGCACCAGCTTGCACCATTCTCATCACCGCCATTTCGTGTGCTTCAAGACTTACTCCCCCAGAGGCGTCTGTTACAATATAAACTTCATATCCTTCACCAAGAGCCTGAATAGTAGGCATAGCAAGACATATTTCGGTCCACAGTGCAGCCATCACAATTTTCTTCTTTCCTGTCGCTTTAACCCAGTCAACAATACGGGAATCCTCCCAGGTATTGATAAAAGTACGATCAATAGGTTTTTGATCTGGAAATACATCTTGTAGTTGCTTGATCAGCAGGCCACCACGTTTTTCAAGAACTGTTGTGAAAAGTGTAGGCACATTAAATGCTTTGGCTGATTTTGTCAATCCAACAACATTATTGATGATGGTTTGCGTGTCATGACTTCTTAGTCCCGCAAATTGAAAGGGTTGGTGATCAATCAATATTAATGCGCAGTTGTCAGGTGTTAGTAAAGCACCAAGTCCGGATTTTGTGTTTCCTTTAGTTTCCATCGTTTTTGTTTTTAATTAGGATATTTATTTTGTTTTAATTTTTCATTTTGATTGTGAGTATGTGCCTTACTTGCAAAAAAATTAGCCATCTGGCACTTTACAAATGTGCTTTTAGTGGCTTTGTTCACAGATGATTTATGTTAACAAATAGTATTGATTAATGTCAATTGACAGAATTGATTCGTCTTTCCAGTGATTCGCAAGCTTCAATGATTGAAAAAAAGGGTATCTGCCAGATCTGAATTTTTGTTAAAGACACTTTTCGCAAAAGGACATAGTGGTAAAATTTTTATTTTCTTCTCTCTCGCATACCGTACAGCATCCAGCACCAAAAGTTTACCAATCCCTCTACCTGAGAACTTCGGCTCAACTTCAGTATGATCAATAATAATTTTTAGACCGGCCCATAAATAAGTCATCCTGCCAATTTCAACTTCATTTTCAACAGCGATAAAATATCCGCCTCTACTATTATTTTCTTGCTCTATTTTCATGTATGTAATTTGAGTTAATCAACATCACGAAGTTCAGGGTGATCAATTAAGATTGAAATGATATTAGTTAAGAAAAGCAATTGACAATAGTCAATTGAAAAACGTAGCATTTGTCAAGATTTAGCCCTGTTATTTTATCCAATTTTGAGTTGATCTCGATTCGGGTCAACTGATCTTAACCGCTTATAAGAAATGGGATTGAAATAAAACCACAACAATGAAAAACTTCTTTTCTTTTAGATTTTTACCATTGCTTTTCCTTTTTACACCAAAGGCATTGGCTCAACAGACAGAGGCTCCTAAAGTGGTCCTTTTATCGTTAAAGGAGGCAATTGAAATTGGTAAATCAAACAATGCAGCTGTACAAATTGCATCAATAGCAAGACTTGTTGCAGACGAAGATGTTAAGGATTCGAAAAATATGGCTATGCCTAATGTGAATACTAATGGAACCTATCAGAGATTTAGCAAATTAACCCTTTTTGAAGATGGTCTTGGAGGTGCGAAATCTGTGAACAGACAACCCAGTCCGAATGGAGTTTTACTCGGAATGGATCTCTCTTTCAATATCTATTCAGGAGGACATACCAAAGCGATAATTAAGGAGCAGAAAATCAAAAGGATCATCTCAGAAATTAATCTGGAAGACAGGCAGGGAAATGCAGCCTTATTGGTATGCGAACTTTACATGGCTCTTGTTGAACAGTATAGCTTAAGGAAACTCACAGATGACCAAATTGAAAGAGCCGAAACAAGATTAAAAACCATCAACACTCTTTATAAAAATCAACGCGTTACAAAAAGTGATGTGCTTCGGGCCGAACTTATGCTTTCCAATATACTGTTAGCAAGACAAGAAAATGTGAATAACATAACTATACTTAATAACAAGCTTAATATTGCATTGAACCTAAACGAAAAATCATATATATCGCCAACTGATTCGGCCAATATGATAAAACCAGATTTAATTGATGTGAATAAAATAGCCTATAACGGTGAAACCAATTCCTATCAGTTAAAATTAGCAAAAGCAGATATAGAAACTCAAATTGCAAAGAAAGAAGAAGTGCACAGTGCCTACATGCCCGTCTTATCTTTTATTTCTGCCTATAATTTTACTTATCCAAATTATTTGTTTTTTCCACCTGTTGATCAGTTATATTCTATTGGGTATATAGGCTTAAAGGTTTCCTATAACCTCTCTTCTAT
>NZ_DATMRL010000538.1:0-9537 GCF_035566355.1 Pedobacter sp. | reverse complement strand
TCCTTCTGTGCTCTGTTCAATGATTAAATCCTCAATAAACCGGCTGCGGGCGACAACAGAAGCGCGAAGACGTTTTGTAAATTTCATATCAGGCCTTTGTTGCCATTCATCGGTTGGGTCTATCAATTTCAGACCGATTTCATCTGCCAATATAGATGGCTTTGCATCAATTTGAACGTGTAGTGCCCTCCATAAAGCTGTTCGTACTGCACTGCTATCAGGATTGGGGTGATTTTTTTTCATTATTTCAGCTTTTAAATTGATTTGATATGTCAAAATTAATTGTTGCAAAAAATAATGCACTTGTCCTATGACAAGAAAAGCTAAGTGGTAGAAATTTCCTTTCGGATTCTACTTAATGAGGTATCGGTAATACCTAAATAAGATGCGATGTATTTTAAGGGAGATTGTTTAATAATTTGTGGTCTTTCTTTAATGAGGTTCAAGTATCTGTCCTTAGCATTGATTGTCAATACATTAATTGAGCGTTGTTTTAGAATAAAGATCTGGCTCGTGGCCCAGGTCCTACCCCATTCTCTAAATCCTTCGATGTTCTGAAGTAATTCTTGAAAGGTATCATATTCGATTTTCCAAACAATGGCATCTGTTATTGCTTGAAAATTTTCTTTTGATGGCATTCTTTGAAATAAAGAAAGAGATTCAATTAGTATTTCTTTTGGGCAATAAAATTCTGTAGTTGTTTCATTGCCATTATAATCATAGAGAAACGATCTGAACAAACCCTCTTCAATGATATAAAATTCTCTTGCGATTTTGCCTGTCTCTAAAAGCACTGATCCTTTCTGAAACTCTATTTTAGTATGTGCTTTACAGATTTCTTTATAATCTTCTTTTTTAAGAAGAGAATGATTATAAATCATTTCAAAAAAATCCAAGTCCTTTTCCATGGTTTGTTCTACTCCGACATTAATTACACAAATGTAACGCATAATTATCTACTATTGAGACTATCAAGAACAGAGGTAAACAGGTAATTTTGCTATATTTTATTTTGGTTGTTTTGTCCTTTTCGCTATGCCACAGATTAAATTGAATTCGCTTTAATATATGAAAATCCCAATTATACATGGTCATATAGACCGTCGAATCCTGATCAATTTTACTGCAGAGCCAACAGCTGTGGAGAAAATTATCCCCTTCCCATTCAGACCTATTGTCTATAAAGGAAAGGCTATTGTAGGAATTTGTCTCATCAGACTTAAGGACATAAGGCCCAAGGGCTTACCCGTATTTTCTGGAATAAACTCAGAAAATGGGGCGCACAGAATTGCAATTGAGTGGGATGAGAATGGTAAAACCAAAACTGGGGTTTATATTCCGCGCAGAGACACTTCTTTAAAATTCAACACACTTGTTGGAGGCAGGCTATTTCCTGGTAAACATTATTACGCGAAGTTTAATGTGAGTGAGGGAAATGGGAATTACCATATTGATTTTATAAGTTCAGATGGTACTGAAACGTTGATTGATGCTATTGAGACTAAAACATTTAGCACAAAATCTATTTTTGAGACTTTACAAGAGGCTTCTAATTTCTTTAAAAGTGGCGAACTTGGTTATTCCCCCAACAAAAATAAATTTGAGGGGCTTAGATTAAAGACCTATAACTGGGAAGTCAGGCCGCTAGACGTATTAAATGTAAAATCAAGTTTCTTCGAAAACGAAAAAGTTTTCCCTAAAGGCTCTCTTAGATTTGATAATGCCTTGCTAATGACAAATATTGAGCACGAGTGGAAAAAAGAGGTTTAAAAAGATAGAGGAGAATGGCTAGAGTCATTCCCCTCTATCTTTTTAAACTTCAAACCCCTTGCCTTCAAATTTTTTGATCGCTTCGGGCGAAACGGGCGTAAAGAAATTGACTAGGTTTCCATCTGGATCTCGAAACAAAAGAGATCGATTTCCCCAGGGCATTGTTGTTGGTTTTTGGACCACATAAGGTTGAAGAAAATCTACTAATCTTTCGTATTCCTTATCCACATCTGTAACTCTAAATTCAATGATCACTGTACGGTTCTGAGCTGCCTTTGCAACATCATCACCCCCAAAAAAATATAGAGTTCTGGTACTACCAATAGCTAAGGTTCCAAATGGAGTTTGAAGCTCTGCAAAGTCCTCCGTGTACTTTGTGAGTTGTGTTTCGGTTACATACTCGTAAAATGCAAATAAACGATTAATGTCTTCTGTAATAATTCTGATTGAAATAAGATTCATATTTTCTTTATTTTGTTAAAATGTCTCATAATTACCCTTTTGGGGCATTAAAAGAGTTTGTTGATATAAAGATAGAATGGCTTGATGACAACCTTATGTCAGTGGCAGTAACAGTTTATACATTTCCAAGCTTTTTTCGGAGCCATTTACGAATAGGCTCGTCATAAAACTTTAAGCTAAGATAGCCGATAAGCAAAGCTCCGATAAAGGTAAGGCAACCATAAATAATTTTCATTCCAGTATCCGCTTGAGGATGATTGCTCAGCCATGCAGAATATACATAGATCAGTGGAAAATGTGTGATATAGACCGGGTAAGAAATATCACCCATAAATTTGCATAAACTGGACTCGATTCCCTTAGACACTGTTCCACTTGCAGCGATATAAATAATAGCAGGAAAGATAAATATGATGGTAAGCGATTCGTAAAGGCCATTCATCCATCTGTGATCTTCTCCCCCAATACGTGGCATAAAAAGTACACAAGCTATCAATATTGAACTGATTAGGAAAGAACGCTTGATGTTCGAAACAACAATCATTCTCGAAAGCAAAAGTCCTCCAAAAAAGGGATACATTAGCCTGGTAAATCCGATTGTAAGCTGTTCACTATTCAACGTCCAGCCCCCCATCAAGTCTCCACTTTTGCTGCTCACGGCATAATAGACCAAATAACCACCTGAAACCATCACCAGAGCAGTCAAAGCCTTTTTTGAGAATTTCCTTATACCAACAGCATATAGGATATTCGCAACATATTCATAAAACAAGGACCAGCCAGGGCCATTAAGCGGATGCATTTCCTGCCATCCCCTGATATCCAGTGAAGGAGGAAGAGGGATCAAGGTAAAACCTACAAACATCGTTAACACAACTGCCCACAAGGGAACGGTGTGGAGCATAGGCCATTTTGGTGAATCCGCAAAATAAAATAGACAAGCACCTATAATCATACCCAAAACAACCATTGGCTGTAGTCGCTCCAGGCGACGCTTGAAAAAACCAGACAAAGTCATTCGGTCCCATCGGTCATCATAAGCATACCCAATTACAAAACCTGATAGTATGAAGAAAAAATCGACTGCCAGATATCCATGATTGATGAACTGATCAAGAGAACTGGTTGCATTCGGTTCAAAAATATGGAACCCGACAACAATAAGTGCTGCGATGCCGCGAAGCCCGTCGAGAATTGGATAATGTGGCTTTGATTTAAGGATGCTGTTATAATTTTTCATTCGTGCAATTATATGCAAATTTGCTTTTAATTGCAAAAAGAAATAATAATACAATAATGACTATGCCATAATCGGATAGTATAGAATTAAATAATCTTAAGATTCTTAAAGCGCAGTTCATCTAGTCTAGGATGATCGCTTGGAAGTTCAGTGACCAAAGTGTTAATTCTGTGAAGATCACAAACTACAAAAGGCTCACTGCTGCCTATTTTTTTGCTATTGCTAAGTACAGCCACCATTTTGGAACCTTTTAACATTGCTTTCTTTACAGCCCCATCCTCTCTTATTGCCGATGTTATACCGAAATCCTTTGATATTGCGCAAGTACCCATAAGATAAAGATCAACAACAAACTCCTCAGCCTCATCACATGTTCTGGCCCCCGTATTTGTTTGCGTATCCCTGTCATAATTCCCACCAAGTACAATGATCTCTATACTCCGGAACTGCGATAATAAAGGAACCAAGGCAATGTTATTTGTGATGACCCTCAACGAAGTGTTTGTTGGTAAACATTCTGCAACTGCACATATAGTGGTTCCTCCATCCATGAAAACGCTCATCCCGGTCTTCAGTAAAGACTGAACTTTCATTCCGATTATTTCCTTTTCTGTAGAGTGAATAACAGTGCGGTCCTGAAAGGAAAGCGGATTTTTATCTCGTGCAATAGCTCCCCCTCTTACTTTTGACAAAAGGCCATTCTCATGCAGATAGTCAATATCCCTGCGAATGGTATCCTCGGAAACTGACAGGTCAATAGACATCCCACTATAGGTCACCGTACCTGTATTCTTCAAACTGGAGATTATATGTTCGAACCTTTTTTCTCTGATCATTTCTCCACAAATATAATTCTTTCAGTCACTGCACGAAACCCAACATCATTAAAATACTCAGAATTAAATCACAACTACTAATTAATCTGATGACTTCAACAAACTGTTTTTTGACCTATATTATTTGCAATAATTTGCAATTTTTCAAATTATTGCATTGATTTGTAATATGAATCTTAATCAGACAGCTACTAAGGCCAAAAAGGCCACACAATATATATTCCTGGTTTGCGGATTTGCCCTCTCTAGCTGGGCCCCGATGGTACCCTTCGCAAAAGAAAGGTTGCATCTTAATGACCGGAACCTTGGGCTACTGTTACTGCTTTTAGGGGCTGGAGCAATCTCGATGATGCCTCTGAGCGGATATCTCTCTAAGCGTTATGGTACAAGATTGGTTATATTGATTTCCGGATTGGTCGCTGCCACCTTCCTTCCTATGTTGTTATTAATGCCAAGTCCCTGGATGATGGGAGCTGCGCTCTTTATTTTTGGAGGTGGAATCGGTGTCATTGATGTCGCAATGAATTCTCATGGAATCCATGTTCAGAACCAATATGGGCGCCCAATAATGTCATCTCTCCATGGCCTTTTTAGCGTAGGTGGCCTATGTGGTTCTTTGGGACTGGGATTGTTGATGAGAGCGGGACTCAACCCATTAACTGCCGCAATTTCAATATCGATCCTGCTTATTGCCATTTTACTATTAAAGTATAAGTCGCTGTTTTCTAAAAAGCAGGAAGATAATTTGCCTGAGAATAATACACACAAAGAACAGAAAACAAAGACCAGATCGGGATGGTTTAGTCCCAGTGTAATTTTTCTTGGAGCAGCATGTTTTGCTATATTTTTATCTGAAGGAGCAATGTTGGATTGGAGTGCCCTATTTTTAAAGGAGAGCAGAGGAATAGATGCCGAACTTGCCGGAGTTGGATACGCAGCTTTTTCAATTTCAATGGCAGCCATGCGGCTTTTGGGCGACCGTATCGTAGAGCGCTTTAGCGGGAAAACAGTAGTAGTTGCTGGCGGCCTTATTGCTGCGTTAGGGATTTTTATTGCTGTGGCAACCCCTTGGATCCCTACTACTCTCATGGGCTTTGTGCTCTTAGGAGTTGGCGCTGCAAACATAGTTCCTGTTTTTTTTAGCGAGGGTGGCAGACTTAAGGGAATACCCGCTTCAGCCGCCATTCCCGCAATAAGCACTATGGGCTACGCAGGCCAGCTCGCGGGGCCCGCACTTCTCGGATTTATTGCTTACCATTTTTCCCTGACTGCTGCGCTGACTTTCACTGGAACATTGCTTTTAAGTGTCGCTCTAACTTATGCATTCAGGAAACCTAATGTTTGAATCACCATAACCTTAGAAAGCCCCGAAAAAAATCGGGGCTTTCTGGGATGTTTAATTTGAATAACCTGGGTTTTGAACCAACTTTGTTCGATTAATTTCACTTTTTGGAATAGGTAACAGGTAATGTTGAGGCTTAAACACCCTGGTTTGTACCTGGCTGTAATTGTAACTCTTGCTGCCATCGGCTTTTTTGGTTATAATTACACCCATCAATGGTTTATTCTCTGTTACATCTGCGATCTTCCATCGGCGAACATCATAATAACGATGTCCTTCCAGACTTAACTCTACCTGTCTTTCATTCCGGATCTTATTTTCAAGTGCTGTACCCGTCAAACTATTTGGAAGTAGATTTTTGATGCCTGCTCTTTGCCTGATTAAATCAAGATACTGGATGGCCACACCATTATTTCCAAGCCGAAACTGGGCTTCTGCATAATTCAGATAGATTTCGCCTAAGCGGCTGACGATCCAAAATTTATTGGTTTGGGTTTCTTCATTAAAGTTATAAGTCGTATCACAATATTTTCTAAAGGTGTAGCGAGTTACGCTGTTGTTCCATTTATCCCAGCCTTGTGGTGAATCCAATCCGCCTTCATAAAACTCAGCTGCATTGGTACTTCCTACGCCGTATCTGTCCTGGCAAAATGCAGGCTGTCCGTATGGTCGTCCGTCATAAACAATATCCTGATAAAAGCGGGGATCACGGTTTACATATGGATGCTGTGGATCATAGCCCGAAGTTGGATCAGTAATGTCTTTTCCATCTGCCGTTCCATAGGCATCTACCAGATTTTGGCTGGGTGCAAACGAAGCCCATCCATGAAATCCGCTAGGTGATAAAAACATCTCTACCCCTTGGAATGCACTCCACATATACTGTTTATTGGTCAATCTCACCATAATCAATTCCGAATTTAGGGTGGTAAACAAATCGGCATAATTACCGGTAAACAGTTTAAATGCATTTAAATCAATCACCGCTTTTGCCGCGTCAGAAGCTTTTTTCCATTTCGCCATATCGTTCGTTGTATTCCATTGTGGACTGGCAGCATATAATAAGAGCGTGGATTTCAGTGCTAGTGCAGCCGCTTTTGTCGCCCTCCCTAAATTGGCCGAACTTTGTTGCAGAGGAAGAAGGCCTGCAGCTTTATCTAACTCATCAGAGATGAAGCTTGAACACTCCTCATAGGTATTCCGGCTCCTTTCAAAATTACTATTCAGGTCAAAAGGTTTTATAATCAATGGAACACCTCCGTAATCTTTTATCAATTTGAAATAAGCATAGGCTCTTAAATAAGTCACCTCACCTTTCAACCTGTCCCGCCGTGCTGCGTCACCAGGAACATTATCGATCTTGGATAAAAAGATATTGCAATTCTGAATCATACTATAAGTTGATCCCCAGATATCAAATACACCCAGGTTGTCGGGAGTAAGCGAACCGGAGTTCATCACCGAGGCATTATAATCATCAAATTTATTGAAAGCTTCATCACAAGCGGAAGATAACGCCCATGTCCTGTTGGTTGTATTGTCCCAGTTGTGTTCTGCATTGGGCAATACATTGTACAGGTTATTTGTAAAAGCCTCAGCAAGACTCAAATCGTTCCATACAGATTGATCCGTATAGGAATCAAGTGGTGTTTTGTCTAAGACATCCTTTTTGCAGGAAGTCATTATAACACATAGGATATAACAACAGATGAGTATTTTATTTTTCATATATGTCGTTTTTATAAGTTAACATTTAAACCGAACCTGATTATTCTTGTTTGTGGGTAGTTGATTCCTGTGATGTTGTTGGTTTCAGGATCTACACCATACTTTTTCATCCCGTCAAAAGAAAACAGATTGGTGGCTCCGGCAAATATTTTTACTGAACCAATACCATATTTTTCGAAAGTGCTTGCCGGCAAAGCGTAGGACAGCTCAACTGACTTCAAACGAAGAAATGCGGCATTCCTCAACCAAAAATCAGCGTATACAGCGTTTCGGGGATCGGTAGAATTAAAGGCCTTAGGATATTCTGCATTTGGATTGTCTGGGGTCCAGCGTCCATTGTACAGATAATATGGAGGTGCTACCAGAGAGCCCTGCGACTGTGGTAAAATCATCTGCTTGGCCATTGCTTGTCCCGACCAGACCAGGTTGAGCCCGATTCCTTTGTAATCTGCGCCCATCAAAACTCCAAACATGATCTTTGGTGTAGCAGATTCAGGGATCCTGACCATATCATCGCTGGTAATATTCCCATCTCCACTTTTATCCATGATCCAGAGATCTCCGGGTTTTGCGCCCGACATGTGCGGAGAATTGTCTACCTCGGCCTGTGTATGGTAAATTCCCTTTGTCTGGTACACTAACCAGGAGTCAATGGCATAGCCGGTCGATTTTTGCCAGGCAGGGATATTTGGTGATTCGTCACGGAAGATGATCTTACTCTTGGCGTAGGTAAAATTAGCCCCGAAATTATACTTGAAATTATTTTTCGTTTCATTGTAATTGATGGAAAAATCAACACCTCGGTTAAGGGATTTGCCAATATTTTCCGGTGGAAGCGACAAACCTGTATATTGCGGTACTGATGCATTACGTTGCGCCAGGATATCCCTCCTTAAAAAACGGAAAGCATCAAAACTAACGGTCAATTTATTGGACAGGAAAGCGGCATCAAATCCAATGTTCCTGGTGTCCTGTTTTTCCCATGTGATATTTGGGTTAGGCGTTGCAGAAAGGTACAGGTTCTTTGCTTCCGTGTAGTTCTCCCCAAAATAACTATAATTCTCAGGGTTCTGCACCAACTGATAGCGGGTTACATACAAATATTGCGCAACGGCATCATTACCCATCAATCCCCAAGAAGCACGAAATTTTAATTGGTCTACACCTCTAATATTATCTTTGAAGAAACCTTCTTCAGAAATCTTCCAGCCCAGAGATATAGCAGGGAATAAACCCCATCGTTTATCGGCCGGAAAGTTGAATGAACCATTGTAACGGAAAGAAGCCTCAGCAAAGTATTTATTGTTATAAGCATAAGCCGCTCTTCCCAAATAACTTTTACGGCCATCCTGGGAGGCTGAACCGGTTGCATTCTGTCCTACAGCACTTCCGGTGAATAGTTGATCCAATTGGTTACTCAACAAGTCTCTCCGGTAGGCATAGGTGTCATTCCAGTTGGTTGTTGTTTGCTCAACCCCGGCAAAAGCATTGATACTATGCTTACCGAATTGGTGGTCATAAGCCATTTTGATGAAATAGGTATTCTGATTGGTGAGCTGTGCATCCTGTGCCAGGCTTAAAATGCTGGTACTTGCCCTCTGATTGCTATAGGTCTTAGTTGTTGCGTCGTAAGTATAGGCATCCCAGGGTTGATGAAATGTCTTCTCCTCCACATATTTGTAATCAAAAGCAGCATAACCATTTAACGACAAACCCTCAACGACATAAGGTAGTTTCAGGTCAAATCCAAGCGTAGGGTTTACGGTGTAATAATTGGTGTGGTCATATCCCGCTAAAGAAGAGGTCATTATAGCTGGGTTTCTACCATTTGAAACACCGGCATTTGCAGCGCCATTTGGCCAGTACACAGGTAAGAAGGGATACATGCTCACTGCTTCATGTAAAGTTTGACTCAAAGACATCACCGGGTTATTCTTATTTTCCTTTCTGGCTGCGATGTCGAGATTAACTTTCAAATTCCGTGAAATCGTTGCATCAATATTCGATCGGATGTTGAATTGCTTAAACCGCTGGTCGCTATTTCTCAGATTACTCTGCTGATCGAGTGTCTGTGCGGAAAAATAATATTTCACCTGTTCGCCACCGCCTGAGACAGAAAGCGAGTGACTATTCATTGGCGCATTTTTTCTGAATACGGC
>NZ_DATMRL010000537.1:0-11132 GCF_035566355.1 Pedobacter sp. | reverse complement strand
TGGATTTAAACAGTTTACTAAATGATTGAGGATGTTCAAACCCTAGTTCATAAGCTATTTCACTTACAGACAAGGATGTGGTCGCTAGTTTTTCCTTGGCCTTTTCTATCAGTTTTTCATGAATGTGCTGTTGTGTATTTAGCCCGGTTGTTACCTTCAATAAGGTACTTAAATAATCAGGGGAAAGGTTCAACTGCATAGCAATGTGCTGAACCGTAAGCAATCCTTTCCAATTGGCATTACCATTGAAATGCTCATGGAGTAATACTTCCAGCCGGTCAAGAACCTCGTGATTGGCAATTTTCCGGGTAATAAACTGGCGGTTATAAAACCTTTCTGCATAACTCAGCAAAACTTCAATCTGAGAAACAATGATCTGCTGACTGAATTTATCAATGTTTTCATGGTATTCCTGTTGAATGTTTTGTAGGATACCGGTAATGATATCCTCTTCTTTTTCAGAGAGAAACAAAGCCTCATTAACTGAATAACCGAAGTATTCATACTTCTTTATTACTTTTGCCAGCGGCATATCCCATAAAAAATCAGGATGAATCAATAACATCCATCCTGATTTATCTGATGCATCCTGGTTCACTTCAATCCTAAAAACCTGGCCAGGGGAAATAAAAAACATGGTACCTTCATCAAAATCATATTCCTGCTGGCCATATTTGAATTTGCCAATCATATTCTTCTTTAATGCAATCAAATAAAAATCAAATACCCAACTCATCTTATTGTTGTCGGGCGAATGTTTAATCGCTGCATAGTCCACCAGACTGACCAGCGGATGCTCAGGTTTTGGAAGACCTCTAAGCTGATGATATTCCCTGATGGATTTTATACGTTGAATCTGATGATTAGCCATATTCTAAAATAGTCAATATTGGCAAATATGCTGTTTTCATAAAAAACAGTTGTATGCTAATCCGTAAATATTGTAGCCAAAATCCTATCAGCTGCCAGATTTTAGATCCTCAATTGACCGGGTGATATGGCAAACTTCTTTTTGAAGGCAGTGCTGAAGTGCTGAACAGAAGAATAACCGAGTTCGAATGCAACAAACTTTATAGATTTGCCTTCCAGCAGCAGTTCCCTTGCATAATTTAGCTTGTAGTCGGTTAAATATCCAAATATGCTATTGTCAAACAGTCCCTTAAAGCCTTGCCTAAGTTTAAACTCATTAATACCACAAATTTTTGCGAGCTGTGCAACCGAAGGTGGTTGTTGAATATTCTGAATCAAAAAATCCCTGGCATTATAAATGCATTCTTTATCATATGCAGACTGTAAAGGTAAACTTTGTTTTTTCGTTAGCGCTGCTTCAAAGGCCTCGGCCTGAAGAACAAGCAGTTCTGTACATTTGGACTCCAGAAACATCAGTTTTAATCCATCTGTATATTTACAATTAAGAATACTGCGTATACAGTCGTGCATGGCCAGCGAGATCGGAAGGTTTTGCTCTGCTATTTGTGCATAATGCCCCCTATCCAAATGATCGGCTAAAATCTGGAGTGATCTGCAGGAATGCTCGGACAATTGCAGAAATTTTTCTTTAGCAAAATGAACTTCAAAAAAACGGTAGTTGCACCCAGTATCATATTCACCTGTACCGTCGAGTTCGGGCATATAGATAATATTTTGCCGATTGGAATTAAAAAAGTACTTCTTGTTATTTACATAATTATATATCGTTCCATTTCCTGACAAAGTGAAACGTAGTTTTACCATATCCGGAACATCATAAGTTGGGCGAAAATACAACAGGTGCTGTTTAAATAAAATGTCACCATACACAATATAAATATCGGGAGTTGTGATCTGTACCAATTCTGCATCACTGAAAGAAAAACTGCATTTATCTCTTCTCTCCGTTACCAACTGCTCCTTCATTGGAAACTGCTCAAAGCGACCCCCTACCTCTTTCCAGGTTCCGTAATCCTTACCAATATTGATCCCCATTGCGGCAATTATGATAAAAAAAAATGGAACAACATTACATCGACTAAAAAAATCTGTTTTATATAAAAGAAAATCCGTTTTGTGTAAAAACTATGACAGGCAATCCCCTCATTTTTGGCCGAACTCCTAAATAATTTCCAGGGAGCAAGATCCAATACAAAAAAAAATGAATGAGCAGAAAGATTTTGAAGAAGCAGCCAAACAAGAACATTCGCAAGACAATAATGCTTTAATTTTCCAGATTATAGATACGCTAGAGCAAACAGCAGATCTTCAACTATTAGAAATCAGCTTTGGTGAGGGTAAACACCTTCCTTTTCTTTTTGAGCGGGTTGAAGGAATTTATTATTATGGCACTGATACATCAGAAGACATGGTAAAAAAGGCAATATCAGCCAATAATTTGAAAGTAAAACAAGGCAATGCGCGATTTCTCAAAGCCAAACGAGATGGAATACTTGATTTTAAAAATGATTTCTTTGACCACTGTTTTACAGAAAATACGCTTTACTTCTGGAAAAACCCGATACCCTATTTTATGGAAATAAAGCGTGTTTTAAAACACGGTGGCAAGTTCACTCTCAGCTTTACGGAAAAAGACTTTGGAGGAAATCTTCCATGGACTCAGCTCGACTTTATCTTTTATGATGTTAAAGAAGTGCAAAAAATATTTCAGAGAACTGGTTTTACAAATATTACAGTAAAAAAAATAACTGATGAAATCATCAATGAAAATGGAGAATGGGTAAAAAATTCTTATGTGATGATGTCAGGTCAGAAATAGTCCTAAACTAGATCAGGGAAGCATTAAGCATGCTTCCCTGATCTAAATATTATTTTTGAAGGTTACTTAAAAGAAGTAAAGGCGTTGCCGAAGTCTTCCAGAAGATCTTCAATATCCTCAATGCCCACAGAAAGGCGGATCATGGAATCCGGTATACCCATTTCATCTCTTCTTTCTTTACCTAATTCAAAGAATATAGTATGTGCCACTGGAATCGCCAGCGTACGTGTATCTCCCAGATTGCTGGACTTAATCACCAGTTTCAACTCATTCAGGAAAGACAGGCAATCGATGCCATCGGCAAGCGTAAAACTCATTAATCCACCATAGCGATGAAACAAAGCTGAAGCACGGTCATGCTCCGGATGGCTTTTCAGCCCAGGATAATATACCTGGCTCACCATAGGATGATTATTTAGAAATTCTGCCAGTACCGCAGCATTATTACAAGCCCTTTCCAATCTTAAAGCAAGCGTTTCTGAGCCTACAGAAATGCTATGAGCAGCCTCCGGAGAAAGTGTTCCTCCCCCATCCCGTAAACCTCTCTTCCTGATTTGTGTAATCCCCTGCATTTCAGGACGGATCTGCTCGCGTATAATTGGCGCAATGTTTGGAAAACCAAGCCAGTCAAACAAGCCTGTATCTGTTACACTACCACCCAATGCATTTCCATGTCCACCGATATATTTGGTTAATGAATTGATCACCAAACTTGCCTTTACCTCTGCAGGGCGAAACAAATAAGGAGATGTCATCGTATTATCTACCATATAAATGAGTTTCTTTTCCGCACAAAAATCGCCAATAGCGGCCAGATCGGAAACTTGCGTTGCCGGATTTGCAATTGTCTCTACAAATACCATTTTGGTATTTTCCGTATAAGCGTTCCTCACCTGCTCAATATCTGTTGTATCTACAAAAGAAATCTGAAGGCCAAGATCGATATAAGTTTGCATTACACTCCTTGTATTACCAAAAAGATAGGAACTTGCTATGATATGATCTGAAGCTTTCATTAAAGCCAGTATGGTAGAAGAAATAGCGGCCATTCCCGTTGAAAAAGAAACTGTAGCAATCCCCTGTTCCATTTGCGACACCTTATGCTCAAGAGCGGTGGTGGTAGGATTGCCTTGACGGGAATAGGCATAGCCCTTGGTCTTATTTTGAAAAACATTAACCAGACCTTGTACGTCATCGTATCCCCAGGTTACTGCATTATGAACGGGTTGGTGTATCGCTCCGAATTCCGGTTTTAAAAGACGGTCTGAATGAAGAGTAGTGGTCGTAAATCCTTTTTTCTTGCTCATTTCTATTTATTAAAAAGGCGAACTTCTAAATTTTATTTTAAAAAAAAGACTAATTGGGTGTATAAAATACATTTTTATTAAAATAGGAAAACAGTACTAGTCAATTGCTACATTATGATCTCCGAAACTAACGCTGTTATAACAAAATATTAACTCAGTGTAATTGATTTTTCTATATGTATCTGCTTCAAAAAATACTCATCATGTGATACAACCAGAAGCGTTCCCCGGTATTCATTGATTGCCTCTGTCAGCATTTCCATGTTTTGGATATCCAGGTTGTTGGTAGGTTCGTCTAATATAACCATATCAGGTGCCTTATGGTTTAATACCAATATGCAAAGCATCAGGCGCATCTTCTCCCCTCCGCTCAATGTACCACATGTTTTATTCCAATCGTCTCTGGAAAACAGGAACCGGTTTAAACGAATTTTCACTTCATGCTCTTGAAGTATCCCGGAATTATACCATTGTGCCTGCTCATAAACACTGAGGTCTGCATCAATAAGGGAATACTCCTGATCGATATAAACCGTTCTGGCCCTTAGCCTGTTCATCACCCCGGTCTGAGGCCGAAGATCACCAAGGATCATCTTTATAAGGCTTGTTTTCCCCGATCCATTGCCCCCTTTGAGCGCGATCCTGTCGCCACTCACCACCTGAAAGTTTAATGCCTGTTTCCAGAGCGGGTTTTCATGATAAGTAACATTAACGGATTTTGCATCCACCAATACTTTCCCTTTATGAAGAGCAGAATGGTCTAAATCTATTTTCATTCGGCCAGTATCAGGTAAAACTTCCCTCAGTTGAACAATCTCTCTGGAAATTGAACCAGTTTTCTCCGCGTGGATTTCTTTCATCTGTGAAGTACTTTTCTCCGCCTTATTCTTAAATGTATTTAACAGGATTTTAGGCATACCAGCCTTTTCCTGTTTCTTTTTTCCGCGTGCGTCCAGTTTTTGCTGCCGTTCCAGAGAAGCACGTTCTGTTTCTTTGGCTTTTCTAAGGGCTTTTTCTTTACTGTGCAGGTCATGAGCCAGCGCTTCATTCTCTATCTTTTTCTGGGCTGTGTAGAAATCGTAATTTCCGCCATAAACCCGTACACCTGAATGGCTCAATTCATACATCTTGTTTAAAAGATTTAATAAAGTCCTGTCATGACTAACCACAACTAAAGTATGTTTTGCCGACTCAATGTAATCATAAAGCATCATTCTGCAGGTCAGGTCCAGATGATTACTTGGCTCATCCAAAAGGACAATTTCAGGTTCATATATATCTATTCCTGCAAGAAATATCCTCGCTTTTTGACCACCACTGAGCGCAGCCATTTTTTGACTGAAGTCCAGATTTTCAAGATTCCAGTTGGCAAGTGCCTGTTTACAGCGGTCTTCTATACCCCAGTCATCGTCCAACATAGCCATATATTCTTCTGTTGCCCGGCCGTCGAGGATTTCTTTAAACGCATGCAATTTATCTTGTACCTGCAATGCCTGAGCAATGCTTAAATTGTTAAACTGACCGAAAAGTTGTGGTACACGATAAATTCGTCCTTCTGCCTTTACTAAACCAGATGAAGGCTCCAGGTCTCTGGCAAGAATATTCAAAAGAGTGGATTTTCCAGCGCCATTGCTGCCAATTAAAGCAATCTTATCATGTTTATTGATAATTAAATTTAAATCAGAAAATAAAACATCCCCATCAGGATGTGTATAGGTAATATTATGAAGATTAAGCATTTCCTTCTTTTAAGTGTAAATAATTGATATCCTCCGTCGTTGACCAGCGGAACTATTTATTTTATCTGAAAGAAGGGAATCCTACATTGCTTTTCTCTGTGATTTCTCACAAAGTTAAAAATAATATCCAAAAAGACTGAATCTCGAAAGCAAGCCCCGGCTTGAAACGCAACATAGACGTTACCATCAAAACAATTCTATTTATTTATAACTTTATTGGGATAAAAATTAAGCCTGAGAAAATGAACGAACAGATATTTGGAAAAGTTGACCAGTACATCAGCAACTTACTTGCCCCAGAAGACCAGGTCCTGAAAGACACGATCAAATCCCTTGATGAGGAGGGATTTCCGCAAATTAGTGTAACGGCAAACCTTGGGAAGTTTTTACAAGTGATGGCTGTTCTCTCCAACGCAAAGAAAATATTAGAACTGGGTACATTGGCTGGCTATAGTACCATTTGGTTGGCCAGGGCCCTGCCTGCTGATGGAAAATTAATCACATTGGAAGTTGAACAACGTCATTCAGATCTGGCGAGGAAAAACATTGGAAAAGCTGGGCTATCCGACAAAGTAGATTTCCGTGTTGGAAAGGCAATGGAGATTTTACCGCAATTAATTGAAAACGGAGAAGGTCCATTCGATCTTATTTTTATAGATGCAGATAAACCACCCTATGCAGAATATTTTGAATACGCATTAAGTCTTTCCAGACCTGGAACTGTTATTATTTGCGATAATGTGATCCGTGAAGGAAAGATATTAGATGAAAACACCAGTGACGAAAAAGTGAAAGGCGTGCAGCGCTTCAACAAATTACTCCAGTCCAACAAGAATGTGACGGCTACCATTATACAAACAGTTGGTGTAAAGGAACATGATGGAATGGCGATTGCGGTTGTAAACAGGACAGATCCAAGCTAACTATGCGTCTTAATATGAGTATGATTTTTAAAACAAAAAAATATTTATTTAGCGCACTTGTATGCTCTTTTTCTTTAACTCTGCAAGGCGTTAGGGGCTATGCACAAGGGCTACCTGACTTTCGTCCCGCAAAGGGTTATACCCAGGTTGCAGAAGCTCATGGAGATCTGGACAAGGACGGCACGGAAGAAGTGGTGTATGCTTACAATACCACGCATAAAGCCAAAGATTCGGGTTATCAAAGAGTATTATACATTTGCAAAAACATACAGGGGAAACTCAAACTATGGAAGTTGAATTCCTCTGTCCTTTGGAATAGTGAAGACTGTGGTTTCTTTGCAAATGAGGGCGTTCCCTTAGAAATGGAGATCAAAAACAATACATTAAGGATTAAACAGACTTTTAATCACAATGCCAAGCATTTCAGTATATGGAGGAATATTTTTCGGTATCAGAACGGAGACTGGTTCCTGATTGGTTCCACCTATAATGATTCGATGAACTGCGGCCCGGATCACGAGTGTGACATCAATTTCTCTACAAAAGCAGTAAAGATTTCTACTACTTACGACCACTGTGACGATGACGAAAAGCCTGATCCTGAACCAAGTTCTTCAAACTTCACCTATCCTTTTAAAGAGATCCCAAGAATGGATAACTTTACGCCCGGCCGCAAGGAAATTAAGGTAACAGCTAACAGATATATTTATTATTAGTTGTAGTATATATTTAAAATAAGAGAAGCCTGCTGGATTTGCAGGCTTCTCTTATTTTAAAGGAGTGTATCTTATTTAGGTAAACCATTCTCTGGCTTTAAACCTTCCAGAATGGGTGTTTCAGTAGATTTTAAAACGCTATGCATCACATCATTTTTCTGTTCAAAGATCACGACTTCATTTTTCCCCTGTTTGAGCCAGCATCCTGGTAAATATAAAGTTTGTTGTGGCCCAACGCTCCAGTACCGGCCAAGGTTAATTCCATTTACAAATACAATTCCCTTACCCCACTCCCGCATATCAAGAAAAGTATCTCCTGTTTTATTGAGTTCAAAAGTTCCCTGGTAAATGGCAGGTTTACCAGCGGAAGCACTATTTTTAAATTTAGCCAGGTCTGGAGCAACATCCATAGGTAATTTATACATATCCCAGTTACCTGTAATATTTTGTCCGTTGATCACAACTGGAGAAATAATACCTTTTGTACTGTTAATGATCTTTGCCCCATAATTAATCCTACCCATATTCTCCACCAGGATATCTAATGTTGCATTAAATGGGATCTCTATATCACAATCATACTTTTTATAATAACTGTTCAGTTCTGCTACTTTAACGCCATTTACATAGACCAATGCGTAATCTCTGAGTCCGGCCAGTTCCAGCTTACCGCTAATGGGCTGATTAAACTTTCTGCTGTACAAAACATAACCATGTCCCTGGTTTAGCTCTTCAAAAGTTAAAGGTGCATCGTTATTCACCGGGCTGATCTTATCTTTAAAATCCTCCAGGTCTGTAGCTTTGCTTAAGCGGATCTCGGGGATGGAAATAACAGGGATCTTAGCAGGAACTGCAGGTGTTTCTGGTTTCTTCAACAATGCCCTCAATGCATTGTACTTATCTGTTGCCCAACCCGCCTCACTAATTGGAGCATCATAATCATAACTGGTCAGATCGGGTTGGATATCGTGCTTATTATCATAATTTGCACCTGAAGTAAAGCCAAAATTAGTTCCTCCATGAACCATATAATAGTTAAACGACACCTCTCCGTCCAGATATTTCTGGGTTTGTTTTACCACGCTTTCAGTTTTTACCTTTGGAAAAGGCTCTGCCCAATGGTCTAGCCATCCCGGATAAAATTCTGCTACCATATAAGGGCCCTTACCGTCATGGTATTTGTTCACTACCTCTTTCAATTTCGCTACATCATCTTCCCCGTTCGCCATTGGAAGAGCACCTGGCAAAGCACCCCCCTCAAACAACCAGCTGCCGTCTGATGTAAAAAAAGGAACATTAAATCCAACATCTTTTAACTGCTGAAATACGGCTGCACTGTATTTTTTATGATCCTCCAAAGAGATATCCTTGCGCTGTGATACATAGGATCCAAATTCATTTTCACCCTGCACCATAACAATCGGACCTCCATTGGTAACCAAAAGATTTTTCAACTGTCCATAAAGCGCCGTAAAATAAGCTTTTGTAGCTGCAAGGTATTGCGGATTATTTCCCCTGATCACCATTCCTGGTGTCTTCTCTAAAAACCAGGGGTAACCTCCAAATTCCCATTCTGCACACACATATGGTCCGGGGCGAAGAATGACAAAAAGCCCTTCTTCCTGTGCAATTTTAATATATTCAGCAACATCCCGGTTCCCGGTTTTAAAATCCCATACGCCTGGTGCGGTTTCATGGTAGTTCCAAAATACATAGGTGGCTACTGCATTTAAGCCCATAGCTTTCATCATTTTTAAACGATGGCGCCAATAAGGCTTTGGAATACGGGCATAATGCATTTCACCGCTGTGGATCTGAACGGGCTTACCATCTAAAATGAAGTGACCATCTGTAATTTTAAACGAATGCTTGGTTTGTGCATGGGCACCGGAAGCAAAAAATAAAAATAAGAGTAAAGTAAAAAAACTATGTTTCATTGAATTTAGGATATCTGGGGTTTATGTTTGATCTATTGAGCATGCAAGTTAATTGTTTTTTTATAATTGTCACGACAACAATTCATTTACTTTGACCCAGTATTTTTTACCTTTAAGCCATCAATCTAATCTATCAATGAAGAAGGAAGCAAAACGATTAACCCAGCCGGACTGGAAAAAATGGGGACCGTATGTATCCAATCGACAATGGGGAACTGTAAGGGAAGACTATAGTGAAAATGGTGAAGCCTGGCAGGCTACAACTTTCGACATGGCCAGAAGTAAAGCCTGGCGCTGGGGAGAAGAAGGCATTGGCGGGATTTCGGACAATAAACAATTTTTATGCTTTGCCCCTGCCTTCTGGAACGGAAAAGATAAAATCCTTAAAGAGATATTTTTTGGATTAACCAACACTCAGGGCAATCACGGAGAAGATGTAAAGGAACTTTTTTACTATTTGGATTCCTCTCCTACGCATTCGTATATGAAGATGCTGTATAAATATCCGCAGCAGGCTTTTCCTTATGAAGAATTGCTGGCAGAGAATGCCCGCAGAACCAAACTCGATCCTGAGTATGAATTAATAGATACCGGTGTTTTCGATAACAATGATTATTTCGATATTTTTATTGAGTATGCTAAATCTTCGGAAGAGGATATATTGATCAGGATCACTGCACACAACAGAGGTCAGTTTCCTGCCCCCCTTTCCATCCTGCCTACTCTTTGGTTCAGAAACCGGTGGTCATGGGGTTACCACGACAAACAAGCCTCTATTTCCAAAGTAAATGCTTCTGCGTTGCAGATCCAGGAGGAAACTCTGGGTAATTATATGCTCTATACAGAAAATACTGCTGAATGGTTGTTTACAGAAAACGAGAACAATACGATCAGATTGTATGATTTCGATGATGGAAAAAAATACTATAAGGACGCCATCAATGAATATATCGTCAATGGACAAGTGGATTGTGTAAATCCACAGAACAGAGGTACAAAGGCAGCAGCTTGCTATAAATTTGAAATTGGAGCGGGGGAATCCGCAACAATACAACTGCGGTTTTGCAAAGACTTAAATACAAAGCCTTTTGAAGATTTCCAGGAGATTTTCGAACAACGCATTCAAGAAACTAACCAATTTTATCAATCTCTTCAAAACAAGGTTCCTTCAGCCGATGAAAAACTGATTCAACGACAGGCTTATGCCGGCCTGCTCTGGAACAAACAGTTTTACGATTATAACGTTAATAAGTGGCTCAAAGGAGATCCTGCAGAACCTGCACCCCCTCCAGGGCACAGTACTTCGCGTAATCTGAATTGGAAACATGTGAACAACGCCGATGTTATTTCCATGCCAGACAAATGGGAATTTCCATGGTATGCCTCCTGGGACCTGGCTTTTCACTGTGTAAGCATTGCACTGGTTGATACAGATTTTGCCAAGCAACAATTGCTGATGCTGACCAAAGAATGGTACATGCATCCTAATGGACAGCTGCCTGCTTATGAATGGAATTTTGATGACACCAACCCTCCGGTACATGCCTGGGCTACCTGGGAGGTATTTAAAATAGACCAGCAAAAAAATGAGGGCAAACCCGACATCCCCTTTCTGGAAGCTGTTTTCCAAAAGCTGCTGATCAATTTTACCTGGTGGGTTAACCGGAAAGATCATAATGGAAGCAATATCTTTTCCGGAGGATTTCTGGGACTGGACAATATTGGCATCTTCGACCGCAGTATGAAACTCCCGTCTGGAAT